>CALXBQ010000053.1 GCA_944386595.1 uncultured Clostridia bacterium | reverse complement strand
TCCACAGCTTCTTTCTGGTCTGAGGATCAAGGCCGGTGGTAGGCTCATCGAGAATCAGTATCTTAGGATTGTGAATGAGAGCCCTGGCTATGTCTATCCTCCGTCTCTGTCCTCCGGAAAGCTTTCCCACAGACCGCTTCATAAGCCCGTTTAGGTCCAGAAGTCCGGAAAGCTCCGAGAGCCTGTCTCTGAACGCCTTTCCGGTGATTCTGTATAGAGCCGCCCTGCTCTGCAGGTTGTCATATACCGTAAGTGGCGAATCGAGAACGGAATTCTGAAACACCACTCCGATCTTTCTCTTTATCTCATCGGTGTTTCTTTCGGGCCTTTCTCCGTCGATTTCTATTTCCCCTTCGTCTCTGGCAAGCTGACCGCAGAGCATATTTATGGTCGTAGACTTTCCCGCCCCGTTTACCCCGAGAAAGGCAAAAAGCTCACCTTCCCGTACCCGGAAGCTGAGATCGTCTACCGCTTTTACATCCCTGAACGATTTGCTCAGGTGGTCGATTCTGATTATATCTTCTGTCATATTTTGCACTCCTACCTGAGATTATATCATAGCATCAGAGCATCTTACAGTTAATTTTCCGTTAAAATTTCCGTAGGGATTGAAACAAACGGCTGTTTTATTGTATAATGGACACATTGATTTCAGGTATACAGGAATAAGGAGAATTGATTTATGGATTTTATCGCAAATATCATAAGCAGCATAAGCAACTACCTGTACAGCTATATTCTCATAGCTCTGCTCATCGCTGCCGGACTATATTTTTCCTTCAGAACCAGATTCGTGCAGATAAGGCTCTTTGCCGAATCCATCAGGGTTATCACCGAGCCTAAGAAAGATAAGGATTCCATTTCATCATTTCAGGCTCTCATGGTATCCACCGCGTCAAGAGTCGGCACGGGCAATATCGTAGGCGTTACCGGCGCTATCATAGCAGGGGGCCCCGGAGCCGTATTCTGGATGTGGCTCATTGCCGTTTTAGGAGGAGCTTCGGCGTTCGTGGAATCCACCCTTGCGCAGATTTATAAAAAGCGGGGCGCGGACGGTTCCTACGGAGGACCTGCCTACTACATAAAGCAGGCGCTGAAGGCTCCGGCGCTGGGCGGAATATTCGCCGTCTTTCTCATACTGACCTATATGGGCGGATTCAACGCTCTGGCGTCCTTCAACCTTACCGACTTTGTCAAGGCCTACGTGCCGTCGGAGAACGCGACCCTTTACATCGGAGCCGTCGTGGCCGTCCTCTCTGCCGTCGTAATCTTCGGCGGAGGAAAGCGCATATCAAAGGCGACTCAGGTCATCGTTCCCATAATGGCCATAGCCTATATCACCGTCGCCCTTCTCGTAATCGTGCTCAACATAGGCTCTTTCCCGTCTGTTATAGCCGGAATCTTTAAAGGAGCCTTCAGCTTCACCTCCGTTGCGGGAGGAATTTTCGGAGCCACCATTATGAACGGTATAAAAAGAGGACTCTATTCCAACGAAGCCGGCATAGGTTCTGCGCCTAACGCTGCCGCTTCCGCCGACGTTTCCCACCCCGTAAAGCAGGGCCTGGTTCAGATGCTCTCCGTGTTCATCGATACCCTGCTCATCTGCTCCTCCACGGCCTTCATGGTTCTATGCTCGGGAGTAGACCCTGCCGGATATATTGACGAGGCAGGAAACGCTCTGAGCGGAGCCTACATACAGGATTCCCTGGGAGTGAACTTCGGAGCCTTCGGTGGAATCTTCATAACCGCGGCTCTGGCGCTCTTTGCCTACACTACACTGGTCGGAAATTACTTCTATGCCGAGATGAACATAAGCTACATATATAAGGACGCCCTTTCAAGCAGACCGTTTATGACCGTATTCAGACTCATCGCCGTCGCCGTCATATTCCTCGGCGCTCAGTTTTCAGCTGGCCTTGCCTGGGATACGGCGGACGTTCTCATGGGCTGCATGGCTCTCATAAACGTGCCTGTATGTATAATCTTAGGGAATACGGCCTTTAAGGCTTTGAGGGATTACTCATCGAGAAAGAAGGAAGGAAAACCTCTGGAATTTAAAGCCTCCGACATCGGAGTCGAAGGCACGGACTACTGGAATTAAAACGCATTTAAACAGGCGTGCGCCGCCTGGCGCACCACGGTAAAGCCGCCCTCCCGAAACGGGAAGGCGGCTTTTCTCATAGCGTGTAATATTTATTTATCAATTACAGGTATTGGCGTATCGTCGTATGCATCAAGGTCGTTGATGTACTTCTTAGTCTCCTTAGCTATTACCGGCGACAGGAGCAGTACCGCAATCAGGTTAGGTATAGCCATAAGTGCGTTGAGTATGTCTGCTACCAGCCATACGGTGTCCAGCGCTACGATAGGAGCGATGAATGCAACTGCCAGGTAGAGAATTCTGTAAGGAAGGATTCCCTTTCTTCCTGCGAAGTACTCAACGGCTCTTTCACCGTAGTATGCCCAGCCGAGAATAGTCGACCATGCAAACGTGATGATACCTAATGTAAGAACGATAGGTCCGAAGTAAGGAATCTGCGCAAATGCCTCCGTGGAGAGAACTCCGCCGTCTCTGATGTCGCCCATGTTAACGTCAGGGTTCTTCATGATGGTAGTTACCAGTACGAGACCGGTCATCAGGCATACAACTACTGTATCCCAGAAGGTTCCCGTGGAGGATACCAAAGCCTGTCTTACAGGGTTTCTGGTCTGTGCAGCTGCTGCGGCAATCGGTGCGGAACCCATACCGGATTCATTGGAGAAGAGTCCTCTTGCAACACCGAACTGGATGGCGGCTCTTATACCTGTACCAACAAGTCCGCCTGCGGCAGCGCCCGGAGTAAATGCCAGGGTGCATATGGTCTTGATTGCCGGAATGATGAAATCGTAGTTCATGCAGAGAATGATTATGCATCCTATTACATAGAATCCTGCCATGAACGGAACCAGCTTCTCGCATACGTTAGCGATGGACTTGATTCCTCCAAGGATTACGATACCCGTCATCACTACAATCACGATACCGGTAACAACGTTAGGAACTCCGAAGTTTCCGTTTACGATGTTAGCAATAGCGTTAACCTGAGTGGCGCAGCCTATACCGAAGGAAGCAAAGCCTGCGAAAATGGCGAATATCATACCCAGCCACTTCATGTTCAGGCCTCTTTCCAGAGCGTACATAGCGCCGCCCTGCATACGGCCGTCCTTAGTCTTAACTCTGTACTTTACAGAGATGAGGGACTCGGAATACTTGGTAGCTATACCGAAGCATCCTGTAAGCCAGATCCAGAGAACTGCTCCCGGACCTCCGAGAGCGATTGCAGTACCTACGCCGACGATGTTACCGGTACCTATGGTAGCTGCCAGCGCAGTGGTGAGGGCTCCGAACTGGGAAACCTCTCCTTCTGCATCGGGATCCTTGCTCACTGATAATCTGATACCTTTGGAAATAGATTTTACCTGAATAAATCCGGTTCTGAACGTCATGAATACGTGAGTTCCGAACAGCAGGATGATCATCCACCATCCCCAGACCCAATTGTCAATGGTCTGAATAATATCAGCGATATTAGACACTAGTCATCACCTCTTTTTCTGAATAAGTCCTTTAGTAAGTATAGAGATAATAAATATTACAGTCTGATTATACATCAACGTTAAATAGATTTCAACAACTTATCACAATTTACTCATTTTTTTAACATATTATTCTTATCAGGCTTTTGAACTTCTCCCGAAATACGCGAAAACCCGGGCATTACCGCGCCCGGGTCAAAAGTCGTATTCTGAAGTTTATCTCTTTACGTTAAAGGCTCCGAATCCGGGATAAACCGCCGCACATCCCAGTTCCTCCTCTATTCTGAGAAGTCTGTTGTACTTGGCTACCCTTTCGCTTCTGCTCGGAGCTCCCGTCTTTATCTGGCAGGTGTTGAGAGCCACCGCAAGATCCGCGATGGTGGTATCCTCCGTCTCGCCGGAGCGATGAGATGTCACCGCTGTGTAGCCCGCCTTGTGAGCCATCTTTATGGCTTCCAGGGTTTCGGAAACCGTTCCTATCTGGTTAAGCTTTATGAGAATGGAGTTTCCGCATCCCATGGATATGCCCTTTGCCAGTCTCTCCGTATTTGTAACAAAGAGGTCGTCTCCCACCAGCTGAACTCTTCCGCCCAGCTTTTCCGTGAGAAGCTTCCAGCCTTCCCAGTCCTCCTCGTCAAGACCGTCCTCAAGGGATATGATAGGATATTTCCCGCAGAGCTCCTCCCAGTGTGAAACGAGCTCGGCAGAGGTGTATTTCTTTCCGCACTTAGGCAGAACGTATTCGCCTTTCTTACTTCCTTTCCATTCGCTTGCGGCAGCGTCCAGCGCAAGGACAAAATCCTTTCCCGGTTCATATCCGGCTTCCTCAACCGCCTTAAGTATGTACTCGATAGCCTCTTCGTCGCTCTTAAGGTCCGGCGCAAAACCGCCTTCGTCTCCCACGGACGTTGCAAGCCCGTCAGCCTTCAGAAGGGCCTGAAGCTTGTGGAACACCTCTGTGCACTGGCGAAGTCCTTCCTTGAACGAAGGCGCCCCTGCAGGCATAATCATGAATTCCTGAACGTCAACGGTATTGGCTGCGTGAGCTCCGCCGTTCAAAATGTTCATCATCGGAACAGGCAGTCTGTTTGCCGAAATGCCGCCTAAAAATCTGTACAGCGGGATTTCAAGAGAAGTTGCTGCTGCTCTTGCGCAGGCTATGGATACCGCCAGGATGGCGTTCGCTCCCAGCTTCGACTTGTCCTTCGTTCCGTCAGCCTCGATCATAGCCTTGTCGATGGCGTAAATGTCCGATACGTCCATATCCATGAGAAGCTGGTCGATGACGGTGTTGATGTTTTCGACCGCCTTTTTGACGCCTTTGCCGCCGAATCTGGATTTATCTCCGTCGCGAAGTTCCAGGGCTTCAAACTCTCCCGTGGATGCGCCGCTTGGAGCAGCTCCTATTCCCACTGTTCCGTCGGCAAGGAGCACTTCTGCCTCTACGGTCGGATTTCCTCTGGAATCGATAATTTCTCTTCCCTTAACCTGCTCGATCATCAAATACGGTTTCATGATTTTCTCCTTTTCTCTTAACACATACCATTCTGATGTAATCTATTCCTCTTCCGAAGGAGCGGTGATTCTGTCGGCGATTCTTTCAAAATTATCGCTGATGTAAGTACCCTCCTTCAGAACGATAGGCATACCTAAATTGGTGGAAATCTGTATATTTCTATCCTGCTGTATTATTCCGGCTATTTCCGGCTGAAGAACGTAAGTGATTTCGGAAAGCTTCGGCGCGTATCCCGCCGCCATAAGCTCGGCGACGGCTTTGTTTACCACCAGCCATCTCTTTGAAATACCTAAGGATACCAGCTCCCTGTCCAGATTATCGGCGTCCCTTATGGACGAATACTCCGGGTTTATCACTATTATCGCCTCGTCGGCTCCGGCAGAGGCAAGAACCAGACCGTCGTCAATTCCCGACGGCGAGTCGATTATGACGTAGTCGTAGGCGCTTTTGAGCTTTTCGCACAGCACCTTCATGTGAAGGGGAGTCAGGGTTCCATCGTCTCTTGAAGGCGCAGCGGCCATGACGTAAAGGCTGTCAAAGCGTTTATCCTTTATGAGAGCCTGCTTTATCCTGCAAAGCCCCGTCAGAACGTCGTAAACGTCGTAAACCACATTATTCTCAAGGCCGAAATAAAGGTCCAGATTTCTCAGTCCCATATCCATGTCGAGGACGACAACGCTGTGGCCCCTCATGGCAAGAGTCGCGCCGAAGTTGACGGCGAACATGGTCTTGCCCGTTCCGCCTTTTCCCGATGTAATCAAATACGTCTTTCCCATTCTTTCCTCCAAAATATCGCCTTTATGCGGATTCCGGCCGTCTTCGCGCATTCCGTGCCGGAAATCCCGTTATTATAAGCCGAAGTAGGCGTTTAAAATATCCTTTGTTACAGGGGCCGCAGTTGTTGACCAGCCGCCTTCAACCAGCATGACCACCACCGCTATCTCAGGGTCCTCTGCAGGAGCGAGAACCACCGTCCACGAAAAGTAATCGTATGTATCCTTTTCGGAATTTATCATGGACTGATTTATCTTATAGTCGCTTACCTCTATGAGAGCCTGATCCACCGCGTCGTTTTCCGTTGAATATTTTGCCGGATCGTCGAGCATAAGCTCCTTCATCTTAGTCTGAACCTGTGACCAGCTAACGTCCGTTTTCGCTGCGGAATTGAAGGATTCCAGATGCTCCTTCACGTACTCCACTTCATCTGCAGGCTGCTTAATTCCCTGGTTTTCCGCGGTGCCTGTCTTTGCGGCAACAGATATAGGATAGGAAGGTCCGTATACGCCTACGAGGGTACCGCTGGTAGTTACTCTCCTCATTCCCTTAAGCACCGCTTCCCAGTCGTCCTCCGGAATTCCTATATCCACAGCCTCAGCTTCCTTGGACTGTTCTTCTCCGCCCACGGTCTTTACAAGGGTAAGCTCGTTCCTTACGCCTTTATTTCCCAGAGTCGCAATGTACCTTGCCATCTGGACAGGCGTATAGGCGTTAAGTCCCTGTCCTATAGATGTATTGAACACGTCGCCCGTCGTCCACTCGGCCTGATTGAAGTAATCGAACTTGACCATGGAGGCCACGTTTTCAACCTGATCGTCCTTTACCTCGGTGTTTTCCCTTATAAGCTCTATGAGCTCCGAATACTCCGGATTATCGTAGATATAGTCCACGATTGTCGTGATGTTTTCGGACAGCCTGTCGTAATCGTCGGTAACCTCCCGAGGGAAATATGTGCTGGCATTATCGTAAACGGCATTCCACGCGCCGTACCTGTAGTTTGCAAGCTTTGTCTCGGCGGTTGCAATAGGCGTAACCGTCTCGTAAATCTCTATTCCGCTGGCCTCTCCCAGACCGAACATCGACGCCGTTTCAAGCATCTTGTCCACGTCTATATCTTCCGTGTAGCCCAGGGATTCTCCCGTACCCCAGTCCTTATTCGTCGCAATGCAGTAGAAGTAGTAGTTGCAGGAATTACCTATACCCCACTCCATGTCCTCGGCGCCGTGAGTTCCACCGCCGGAGTTCCACGCAGAGCATCCGAAGGTCCTTCCGCCGTACTCTATTCTGCCCTGATCCACTATCACCCTGTCCGGATCCAGACCGCATTTTAACGCCGTCAGAGCCGTAATAGGCTTAAACGTGGAGCCCGGGGATACGCTCGTCATCGTAGCGTTGTTGTAAAGGGGCGCAGGTGAAAGAGCGTCTCTCGGGTTTTCCGCCTGTACCGATTCCCACTCGGAATTGGAGATTCCGTCGGCGAACATATTAAGGTCAAAATCAGGATAGCTTGCCATGGCAAGGACCTCTCCCGTCTTGACGTCAACGGCAACGGCAGCGCCGCTTCCGCTGTGAGCGGAGCCTTTAATCGCTCTTTCAAGGGAATTCTCCGTCACCTTCTGAAGGTCAAGGTCTATGGTAAGATATACGTCCTTGCCCTTCTCCGGATCCGTCTCGCTTATGGTCGCCACCTCTTCGCCGGCACTGTTTACTCTTATGGTCTTGACTCCGGGTATACCGTGAAGATACGATTCGTACGCAGCCTCTATTCCGTCCTTTCCTATGAGATCCGTGGAGGTATAACCGTCCTCGGAAGTATAGCTTGATGCCTCGCTTTCGGAAATCGCGCCCATATATCCCAAAACGTGGCACGCCGTGCTGTTTTCGGGGTAAACTCTTTCGGTTCCGGTCGTAACCGAAACTCCCCCGATGGCTGCCTCCTCAAAATATATGACGCTCTCATTGGACACGTCTTTAGCTATGGTAAACGGCACGTATCTGGTGTAGCCGTTGTTGGCCACCTGATCTCTAATTATGAATATCTTCCTCGCCTCGGCATCGGACAGGCTTTCGTCCACCTTGTACTTCTTTCTCAGTTCTGCAAAGCATTCCTCAGCCGTCATACCCTTGTCAATCTGATCCCGGGTAAAGCCGAACTTGGACCAGAAGTTTTTCTTCTGAGTCTGATAGCTGTACTCCATGGTCCGCACGGTAATCGGAAGGTTGACTCCGTACTTCCCGCTGAGAGTCTCCATGGCTTCATATCTGTCGCTCGTATCTATATTATACTCCGCGCAGATCAGGGAAAAAAGCTGACTGGGGGTGATTTCGGTGTTATATCCGTTTTCTCTGAGCCATTCCTTCTCGTCCTCATCGTAGGTGTATGAGAAGCTGCCGTCTTCGTCTATCTTAATGGCAAAATCGTCGACTACCTCGTCGCCGTTTTCAATCAGTTTATTTACGGCCGTAAGGGCCGATTCGTTTATCTCTTCCGTACTCATGGAGCCGGCGTTGAAGGTCACGTTGAAAATCTGCACGTTTCCCGCCAGCAGATTGCCGTTTCTGTCGTAAATATTTCCCCTCGGCGCGGAGGTGGTAATCGTCTTGGTGTTCTGCTGAGACGCTTCCCCCGTCCATCTGTCGTGCTGAACTACCGCCAGAACGAAAAGCCTCACGCCGAGTACAAGCATCAGTATAACGATGAATCCGACGATCAGCCGGTACCTTGAGTCGAAGAATCTTACGTCTTTTTTCATCTGAAATACCTGTCTCTTCTGTGCTTTATCAGCCTTCTTACGAAAATAAAGTAAAGTATCATTCCGAACAGGAAATCTCCGATTACCGAAGCCGGTATCTTCGACATGGCGTAGATAAAGCCGTAGGGACTTCCCGCCAGTCTGTAGAGAATCCAAATTACAACGTAGTCGATAACTATCGCGCCCAGATAAACTCCCGCCGTCATAAGGGCATTCTCGATGTTTATAAACTGCTTTACCAGGAGGACAAAGGCTGCAGCCGCAACGAGGGCCACAACGGACGCCCCTGCATACTGATCTATTGCAAGGTCGTGCAGAAGTTCCAGCACGCTTGCCGTTACAACGGCAGGCAGAGCATCCTCCGGCGAATAGAAAAAGCAGAGCATGAGTCCTGCCGAAACTATCAGCTCGGGAGCCGAATTCCACGGCAGAAGACTGTTAAGAAAAGGCTGCAACACAAACGCTGCAGCAAATACCGGAACTATTACTCTGTATCTCATAATACCACCGATACCTTATCCAGAGATTCAAAATCAACGGAAGGGCTGACATTTATCCTCGTAAGCTGTGAATCCGAATCGTACCAGACCTTGGATACGGTTCCGATTTCGATTCCGTCCGGATACATTCCAACTCCAGAAGTCACCAGCCTGTCCCCTTTTTTTATTCCGGATTTCTCCTCCAGCATATATCCCGTCAGTTCACCGTCGGAGGTTCCCTCAACGATTCCCAGCATATCGGTATCTTCACCCGATTTAAAGCTTATCTTTACGGACTCGTCCGTAAGGGACATGACTCTCGCCCAGTTCTTTCCCACCTGTGAAACTCTTCCCACAAGACCGTCGCCGCATATTACAACGTCGTTCTCTTCGATTCCGCTGTCGCTGCCTTCATTTACGGTGAAGATGTTGGTCCAGTTAAGTCCGTCAAAGGATATTATGGTGGCGGACACTATGTCGCTGGTGCCGTCGATGAAATCGTAGTTAAGAGCCTCTGCAAGCTCCCTCAGATCTGCAAGCTCTTCTTCGTTTAAGGCGAGCCTGTTCATCTCTTCCTTAAGCTCGTTGATTTCCTCCTTAAGCTCCTCGTTTTCCTTCTGCAGCTGACGGTACGAAAAAATACCGGAGACGTTTTCCGATATGGCGCGTCCCGCCGCAGTCATCTGTTTTTCCACACGGGAATAGAGATTTCCGAACGCCCCCGTGACGCCGTTCAGACCGCCCCCGGCCGCGGAAACCGAGAAAATTATCACTGCCGCAAGCAAAATGGCTATGGCGGCAGTCAAAACCTTATGCTCTCTGATCCACCTCATTAAATGCTTTTCCTTTATCTTCTCTTAACGCTGGAAGCATACACCTTAAGCTTCTCTATATCGTTAAGGCTCATTCCTGTACCTAATGCAACCGCCTCAAAAGCGTTTTCCGCAATGGAAGCCTTCATGCCGGTTCTCTTCTCGATAAGCTTATCCAGATTGTAGATGAGTCCGCCTCCGCCGGAAAGAACTATTCCGCTTTCTGCTATGTCTGCGGCGATTTCAGGCGGAGCCTTCTCGATGGTGGCCTTAATTCCGTCTATGACTATATCCACCGACTCCTGAAGAGCCAGCATGATGTCCCTGTTGGTAACGTCGATAATCTTAGGAAGGCCCGAGATTATATCCCTTCCGCTTGCCTTCACGGTCTTTATTATCTCGTCTCCGTTCTCATCGGTGTCAAGGCATGCGGCTCCGGCCTGAATCTTAAGCTTTTCCGCCGTCTTTTCTCCGATGAGGAGAGAATGTCTCTTTCTCACGTACTGAATTATGGCGTCGTTGAACTTGTCTCCCGCATGTCTTATAGATGTGCTGGCAACGACGCCTCCTAAAGCGACGATGGCAATATCCGTGGTGCCTCCGCCTATATCGGCTATCATGCACGCCGTCGAGCTGTCAACGTCAAGTCCCGCTCCTATGGCTGCCGCCATAGGCTCCTCGAGAATGTAGACCTCTGAGGCTCCCATCTGGCGTACAACCTCCTCCACGGCTCTCTTTTCCACCTCGGTTACTCCGCTCGGTACTCCCACAACGGCTCTGTAGTTCTTTATCTTGTTGGCCGAAACCGCCTTTGCGATAAATTCGCTGAGCATATCCGCCGTTCTGTCAAAGTCTGAAATTACACCGTCCTGAAGGGGTCTTATTACGGAAATATTGGCAGGTGCCTTTCCTATCATGGCCTTCGCCTCATCGCCGACGGCCAGCGTGATACCGCGCCTGTTGTCAACGGCGATTACTGAAGGTTCGTTGAGAACAATTCCGCTGTCCTTTATGTAAATAAGGGTATTGGCCGTTCCCAGATCAATTCCCATGTCCTTTGCAGATAAAAAGTTAAGCATCTATCATACCTCCGAATTATTATCAAAAACTGCTGTCGGGGTCACTCCATAAGTCCCGCGCCCCGCATGCTTATATAACGTCCGTCGCCTATTATAACGTGATCCAGGACTTTAATTCCCAGAACCCTGCCCGACTCCGAAAGTCTCGCCGTGGTCTTTATATCCTCGCTGCTGGGGCTCGGGTCTCCGCTGGGATGATTGTGAACGAGAATCACCGCCGAAGCCGATCTTTTCACCGCCTGGCTGAACACCTCTCTCGGATGAACGACGGCTGTGGAAAGATCTCCCACGGATACGTCGTCGCAGAAAATCACCTTTCCCTTTGCATCTACGAGAAGGCACTTGAAATGTTCCTTCTGCTTATAGCGCAGCTCCTCCATAAACATATCCGCCACGCTCTCGGCCGACTCGGCGTTACCTTCGTACCTGGCCTGAGCCGAAGCTATCCGCTTTCCCAGCTCTACGGCTCCCGCCAGAGCGCACGCCTTGGATCTGCCCACGCCTTTAATGCTCATAAGCTCATCGGGTGATGCTTTTCCGAGGCCCTTAATACCTCCGTCCACACCCGCCAGTATTTCCTCACCTAAATGAATGGCTGAAACGCCGTCGAATCCGGTGCGCAGCACCAGCGCTATGAGCTCCGCATTGGAAAGGCTTTCGATTCCCGAAGACAAAGCCTTCTCTACCGGTCTTTCGTCTTCCGGCAAAAGTTTTATCCGCATAAATCCCTCCGTTTCAGGCGATTCAGGCGGCAAAAACGAAAACGTAAAAATATCACCCTTAATTATAGCATTTTACCGGCGTCTGTGCAAATCCTGTTTACCACCTCTTCGGCAGTCATAAGAGTAGTGTCGAGGAGCACCGCGTCGTCTGCCTGCCTGAGAGGAGTGACCTCTCTGGTAGAGTCGTTGTGATCCCTTTCGATGATGTCGGAAAGAATGCTGTCGTAGCTTACGTCCTGACCTTTTTCCATAAGCTCCTTATATCTGCGTGAGGCTCTCTCCTCCGCCGAAGCCGTAATGAAATACTTAAGCTCGGCGTCAGGTAAAACGACGGTTCCTATATCCCGTCCGTCCATTATCACGCTCTTGCTTGCAGCCATGTTCTGCTGAAGCTCCACCAGCTTTCTCCTCACCATGGCAAGGGCGGAACACGCCGATGCGGCCATGGACATCTCCGGTGTGCGTATTTTGTCGTTCACGATTTCTCCGTCAAGATATATATCCCCGGCGCGAAAATCTATGTCCGTACTTTCAAGAAGCTCCGCCAGTCTTTCGTCCTCAACGGGCTCTACGCCCTTCAGCTTCATCTTATATCCCAGGGCCCTGTACATGGCTCCCGTATCTATGTAATCTATTCCCAGCCTGCCGGCCACGGCCTTCGCGACCGTGCTCTTTCCCGCGCCGCTGGGTCCGTCGATTGCAATTCTTATCATGGTATCTTTACCTCCCGGTTTCTCCCTATTTCTTTCCCATAAGCTTTTCTATCTCGCTTATGAAGGTGTTCACGTCGGTAAACTGTCTGTACACCGATGCAAATCTGACGTAGGCAACCTGGTCTATATCCTTCAGCTTATCCATCACCAGCTCGCCTATGAAGGAGCTCTTTACCTCTTTTTCCATGAGGTTGTTGAGTCCCCGTTCTATTTCGCCGGACATTTTCTCTATATCCGCAAGGGAAACCGGCCGCTTCTCGCAGGCTTTGATGATTCCGTTCATCATCTTGTTTCTGTCAAAAGCCTCGCGCCTTCCGTCCTTCTTCACCACCATTATTATGGACTCCTCCACCTTTTCATAAGTGGTAAAGCGTCTTCCGCACCTCTCGCATTCCCGTCTTCTTCTTATGGCATGGCCGTCTTCCGTAGGCCTTGAATCTATTACCTTGGTATCCGTGTTTTCACAGTAGGGACATCTCATTGCATTTCCTCCGTTTTTGGTGTTTCGCCGCTTACGGCTTATCCTATGTCAATTATACAATATTTCATCGTCTGTTTCCATAGACAAAACAGGCGGACCTCCGCACTAACCCGCGGCCGTCCGCCATCTGCTTTTCCGTGTTAAATTACCGCTTATTCCCCGGTGGAGTCATCGGCTTGCACCTTATTGCCGTACTCCATAACCTTGTCCAGAACCTTTTCCAGAAGCATTGCCGTTCTCCACTGGTTGTCGTCGGCGTACTCCTCTATGGTCTGGCCGTAGGATTGCTTAAAGGTATCCTCCGTAAATCCGTAGGTTTCCAGAGAATCTGCAAGGTACTCCTTGTATTCCTTGTCCGTAACCTCTATACCCTCTTCCCTGGCTATGTAGTACATCACCATTTCCTGAAGAACGGTCTCCTCGGCGTACTGCTTCTTGCTTTCCTCGAAGTCCTCCTGAGAAGAACCCATGTAGCTTTCGAGGAAATCCTCCCACTCCATTCCGTAGGATTCCGCCTGAGACTTATACTGCTTCTCTATCTCGTCAGCCGCAGCGTTGGCTGCCTCCAGTTCCTTCTCCGGATAGCTTATCACCTCGGAATCAGCCACTATCTCGTTCCAGAGGGCTTCTTTGGCATCGAGGTCGGCCTGAGATTCCTTCTGAGCCAGAAGTTCCTCCTTTACTGCCTCCTTATACTCCTCTACCGTATCCACGTCGGAGTTCTCCTTGACGAAATCCTCGTCGAGCTCAGGCACAACTTTAACGCTCTTATAGTTAATGGTAACGTCGAACACAACGTCCTTTCCGGCTACGTCTTCATTGCTGTAGTCGTCCGGGAACTTAAGGTTAAGAATAACATTGTCGCCTATCTCGTGGCCTATGAGTCCTTCCACAAAGCCGTCAATCATCTGGGTCGTTCCTACGGTTATATCGTAGGACTCGCTGCTTCCACCCTCAAATTCTTCACCGTCTATGGTTCCGGCAAAAGCGATGTTAATGGAGTCTCCGTCTTCCACCTTACCTTCGGTGACGGTTTCGGTAGTTGCCGCCGACTGAAGTCTGGAATCTATTTCCGTATCGACTTCGTCGTCTGTTACGCTTACCTCAGCGATGCTGTAATCGAGACCCTTATAGTCTCCCACCTTGACATACTCCGAAAGATCGTAATCGTAAGGCTGGTCCTTAGGCCAGAGGAGTACCGCCGCGATGATACCCGCCAGCACTACTACTGCTCCGATGCCGGTAATGAGAATTTTCTTGTTCATGGTTACCTTCCTGTAAAAATAATTTAATCCGTACATAACAGCCGGAAACCTCTTCCCGGCTGTTATACACGGACTATTGTATCACTTTGAAAGGGAATTTACAAACCCTTCCCGTTTATTTTCATCTAATCAACACAAATAAATCATTCACCGTATTTCATGTAATTATCAAGCTGCAGCTTAAGCTCCTCCAGCTCGTCCTTAAGCCTTGCCGAAACGGCTCCCGGATTACGCTTTAAAATCTTTACAAACCTGGCGTTTTCAAGAGCTCCGCGTTTTGAAAGCTCCTCTAAAACCACGCTGACCTTATCCTTCGCGTCGGACACCCTCTCGTCCAGCTCCCTGCGGCGCCTCTTAAGGTCGTCCTCCGCCATGGCGTAGACAAAGTCTGCGCGGCGCTGGATTTTCTGTATCGTCTCGCTGCCCTCCGCCATTTCCTTAAGAAGCTTCTTAAGATCGAGAGCCTCGTATACGGATACGGTGGTGTCTACAGCCAGCACGACGGTGAGGCCGTGAGTCAGTATTTCCGTCAGCCTGTATGGAAGGGCCGTAACCAGATCCATCACCGGCGGGTTTACGAACCTTACGAGAAGGACGGAAAACAGTCCCCATCCCAGGGATACCCCGAGACATATGTGGCCCTTAAGGTTGAACCTGTGCTTCGAATAATCCCAATATCTTACGCCGAACATTCTCTGCATGGCGTCTCCCGTAAAATACTCCAGAATCGTCGAGCTTATCATACCTATAACGTATACCAGCCAGAGATTATCTCTCACCCCGAAGGTGCTTAAGAGAATCACTATGGCTCCCGAGCCGTATATAGGCAGAAACGGCCCGTGGAGAAACCCCCTGTTACAGAACTTTCCGGCTCTCGCCGAAACGTAACACGTCTCCCAAATCCAGCCTATAAAGCAATAGGCGTAAAACAGCAATACCCACTGTGCAAATGTCATTTTTCTTTTCTCTCTTCCCTGTCGCAGCTTCCGGATAATCCGCATCCGGAGCAGCCCATATCACAACTTATATTTTCAAGCTGCTCAAGTCCTTTAAGTTCACCGTCTTCCTTCTTTTCCCTGTCCATAGCCGCGCTTTTGTCCGCCGCCCATACGGCCAGAAACCCTATGAGGCCGATTATTACCGCCGCGATCACTATGTATATGAGATGACTTAGAAAGTACTGCATTATTTATACCCCCTTTGTTAAAATACTACACCTGATATTTCCATGAGAAGTCCCCACGCCACTCCGAGGCCGTACAGAACGGCCAGAATCAGTGCGTTTGATTTTGGACTTCTGTTTTCCTCGAACAGCACCAGCACTCCCGCGCCGGCACTTACCAAAAGTCCGCTCATCATGGCTCCCGCTCCTATGACTCCGTCGAGATAGAGCTGGGATATTATGACGGAAGCCGCGCAGTTTGGAATGAGTCCTATGAGCCCGGCTACGATTTCGCCGAGAACGGGTATGTCGCCGAGAACGGAGCCTAAGGCGTCCTGTCCTACCGTGTGAATAACTATGTTCAGCACCAGCGTAACCGCAAATATAAAGGCGAAGACCTTGACCGTGTGGGCCGCAGCATCGGCGATTATCCCGCGGTGGCGGTGTCCGCATCCGCAGCCGCTTTCACCGTGATCATGTCCGTCATGGCAGTCGCCGCCATCTTCCGTGTGAAAGGATTTTGCCGGTCTGCGCCTGCACACCCTGTCCAGAACCGGTCCCGCCAGAGTTCCGCTTATTACCGCCATGACAAACTTTGCGGCCAGAATGGAAAGGATAGTCGCCGCCGGAGCCTTTGCCGCCACGAATACGGGCAGCATCTCGTCGGAAGTAGACATGAACACCGCGAGAAGCGCTCCCGCTCCGATGATTCCCTTGGAGTAAAAGCCTGCGGCCACGGCGGAAAATCCGCACTGAGGAACCACTCCCAGAGCCGCTCCCACAGCCACGCTTCCCTTTCCGGCTCCTGTTATTAACTTTTTAGCGTGCTCCCCCGCCGCCGTCTCCAGAATCTCTATTACCAGATAGGTTCCGAAGAGAAAGGGCAGAAGGACGAGGCTGTCCTTTAGGGAGTGGATGAGAATGTGCGCCATGGGCCGTCCGTTCCTTTTATCTTAAAGCGAGGATTCTGTTCACGATTTCGTGAGCCACTTCCTCCTTCGTCATGAGGCTTAACGCCTCTTCGTTATCCTTCGTTATTATCACTACCGCGTTAGTGTCGGTTCCGAAGCCGGAGCCGGCGTCCTTAAGGTTGTTCGCCACTATCATGTCGGCGTTTTTCTTCTTCAGCTTCTTTACGGAGTTTTCTATCATGTTCTGAGTCTCCATGGAAAAACCGCAGAGGAACTGATGGGTCTTATGTTCCCCCATGTACTTCAGTATGTCCTGTGTTCGCTTAAGGCTTATGGACATATCGTCGTCGCTTTTCTTTATCTTCTCGTCCGAGAAGGTATCCGGAGTGTAGTCGGAAACCGCCGCCGCCATTATGACTATGTCGGCGTCGTCAAAACCGGCTCTGACCGCGTTAAACATATCCTCTGCGCTCTCGACGTTCTCCGTTCTGACAAAATCCGGCATCTTGGCCGTAGTAAAGGCCTTTACCAGAACCACGTTCGCGCCCCTGAGCATGCACTCCTTTGCGAGAGCCGCTCCCATTTTGCCACTGGAGTGATTGGTGATGAATCTTACGGGGTCTAGGGACTCTCTCGTTGCCCCGGCCGTAACTATCACCTTGAGGCCCTTCATATCCTTTTCCCTTGCCACCGCCTTTTCAACCGCGGCAAAGAGCTCCTCAGGCTCGGGCATCTTTCCCTTTCCCGTGTCTCCGCAGGCAAGGTAGCCTTCAGCCGGCTCCAGAACCCTGACTCCGTAGCTTCTCAGCCTGTCCAGATTGTCCTGGGTAACCGGATTTTCATACATTGCCGTGTTCATTGCCGGAGCCACTATCTTTTCGCATTTTGCGGCAAGGAATGTTGTGGTGAGCATGTCGTCGGCTATTCCGCAGGCGGTCTTCGCTATGACGTCGGCCGTTGCTGGAGCAATGATGAACACGTCCGCCCTCTTTGCCAGAGCCACGTGCTCCACGTTAAATTCAAAGTTTCTGTCAAAGGTGTCAACCAGGCACTTGTTTCCGGTTAACGTCTCAAATGTTATGGGGTTTATGAAGTTGCAGGCGTTCTTCGTCATTATGACGTGAACGTCCGCCCCGGTCTTTGCAAGCCTGCTCGCAAGGTATGCGGTCTTGTACGCCGCAATACCGCCGCCTATTCCTATTACTACAGTCTTATTTTCGAACATCACTTTTCCTCCGCAGCAAGGCGGCATATTTTCTTTACCGCATCTTCCGTAAGGTCAGAAACGGTTTCTCCGTTTATGCCCGCTATTAAAGTATTACACTTGTTCATCGGTATTAAAACTTTTTTGGCCCCGGCAGCCGTAATGCTTTCCGCCATCTTTGCCGTAACCTCTCCCAGAAGGGAGTCCGCCATAATGATTCCCACGGGGCCTGTAATCACGTCTGCTCTCGCAGAAGCGACCCTTACCGGATTCTCTCCCGTAGCCCCCTCGTCTGCACCCGCTTTGAGCATGGCCGCTGTCGCGGCGCTGTTTGTCCCTATGGCGAGAACCTCCGCCTCCGGGCACGCCTTTTTAATCTTTTCCGTCAGAGAAGCGCCCAGACGCCCTCCCTGACCGTCTACAACCATTACTATCATTTGCTTTCCTCTACCGTATAATCCGTAATTCCTTCTCCCGTATTAGGGGAAATCAGTGAATAAACCGTATCCGCTCCGAAGGCGACGAGGAGTATGCAGCAAACCGATACCGCCGCCCTTTTCGGAATCCGTTTAAATATCTCATCAAAGAGCGGCGCCAGCACGTAGACAAAGGCGAGACCGCCAACTCCGAACACGAGAAGCCCCTCGGCGCAGACCCTTCCATGAATGTTCAGGAAGTAGCCCGAGTAGTTCCACCAGTACGTATGCTGAGTCTCCCAGAGGAATGTGGCCACGCTGTATTCCACCACTCCGCAGAGAATTACCGTAAGCACGAACATGAGAGCCGGCCTGTCCGCGAACCTCCTTAAAAGCACCAGAATCAGTACGCCTCCGCTGCCGTATATAGGAAGCCACGGCCCGTGAAAGAACCCTCTGTTTACGAACACACCGTCGTTGAACAGGTGGAGAGATACCTCCCAGCACCATCCGATTAACGAGAAGACGAAGAACATGAGTATGAGAGACGTTAACGTGTAATTTCTGTGGTAGTCTATCTTTATCCAGTTCCTGCCTCTTTCGTTGTAGAGAGGATTCTTTTCAACGGGATAGTCGTCAAGATCCGTAGTCTCGGGATACAGATATTCGTCTCCCAGAAGTTCCGCAAGCTCCAGTCCGTCAGCCTTTGCCTTAGCCCTCAGCTGATAGTACATCTCTCCGTAGACCGTATCCATGTACGGCGTGATCCACACCCACTTGAGTATTCCGAACGGAACGATGATGTTTAGAGCATACCAGCCTATGTAGGAAAGATCCATTACAAATGCCTTCCACTTATAGCCCTTCATCATCCGTCTGGAAAGTCTGAAAACGTCCCTGTGATTCATGTCGGGATTTTCCGCCAGTATGTACGGTACCATCTTATATGAATAGGATTTTATTATTCCACCTATTATGGTTATATCCCAAAGGAACAGAAAGACGGATTTTTTCAGCATTATGAGACCTACTCTCATGCCCTTTCTCGTCCTCCACGGGAAGAACACCCTGTCGAACTTCGTCTCGCCGTAATTTCTGTTTTCCATGATGAACCGGCAGTGACCGACCTGAATTACGTTCACTACGAATATGGAGAAGATGACCGACAGGAATACTCCCACCATGATTACGACACCTTCTCCGAACCTGTCCTTGAACACCATGTCGTTGACCGAATTCAGAGTACCGTAGAGCACGGATTTATCGGCGGTTATGGTATTGTACACCTGCGCCAGCACGCCCTTCTTCGGAGTGTAGCGTTCCCCCAGGAATGTGAGCACCTGCGCTTCGTCGGTTCCTTCGGCGGCGGTCTCCAGGCTGTTATACCAGTCATTCATAATATTCGCGTTGGAGTTGGTATAAAGACGGCCGCTGTTCATACCGGCTATATCCGCCTCCGGCGAGTAGAAGTTCAGGCCCGTCGTCATAACGGTCACCAGGAGCATGACTCCCACTATTCTCCAGTAGTTCTTCCTGAGTGCCCGTTTGCCCTCGCTCTTAATTTCTCTTCTGTTCCATTTCCACATAAATCTTTCCTTACTTAATATCTCGCAGCATCGTCTATTTAAAATTCACATCTATTATCATCACTTCGCTGTCGGTTCCGACCCGCATGGGCGGGCCCCATACTCCTGCCCCTGAAGTGACAAACGACGTCATATTCCCCACCTGCTTCACGCCGTAGGGGTTTTCCCACGCCAGCTTCACCGTCAGGTTTCCCGGAAAAATCTGACCGTCGTGGGTGTGACCGGAAAGATCTATGTCGGCTCCCGCTTCCGCAAGCTCCTCAAGCTCTCCCGGCTGATGGTCTATAACTATTACAGGCTTTGTCTTATCAAGATCCTCCAGCAGCTCTGAAGGAGTTAACCTGTCATGTCCCTCCTTTTCCGATTTTGACGGATCTCTGCGGCCGGCTATATAAAATCCCTCATCAGTGAGAACCGTTTCATCCTCGAGGAGGATGATTCCCGAATCGCTGAGGAACTGCCTGAATCCCGAATCATCCTTGGCTCCGCCGCCGAAAGTGAAGCCTACCAGGATTTTTTCCTCCACGTCGTGGTTTCCCCAGCAGGCGTAAGTCGGATACTTATCCGTCATCTCCTTAAGAGTTTCCGCCATGGCCTTCTTATCCGGTATGGCGTCGTACTCGTTATCGAATATGTCTCCCGCCATTACGACAATGTCCGGATTTTCAGCCTCTATAATGTCAACCATCTTCTTAATATGGTCTACAGATGAGTTGTATCCTATGTGAAGGTCGGCTACGAGGGCTATTCTGAGTTCGTCCGTGTTCGCCGCCTTGTTCACGGTAACCCTCTCGTGAACGACAGATATATCCTTTCCGTGGATAATCCCGTAGCCTCCTGCCGCAAGGACGACTATTATCACGCAGAGGCCGCCCGCTATGAATCTCTTTCTGTCCGGGTGGTTTTCCTTCCAGACCGTCCTGTTGAGAACGAATCTGGCGCCGTCTCCTATGATGAGAGCCACCGCTCCTATGAGCAGGATTCCCGTCCAGTAGTTGGTTATGTATTTCAGCCAGCTGTGAACGGGGTCTGCCGTAATAAGCATTCCCGTTACGGGGCTTAACGCAAAGAACGCGTACACCGTTATGACGGCGGCCCACACCGCCGGGTGCTCCAGCCTTGTGTGGCACGCTCCCAGCCACCTGAGCAGCCTTATGACAATGTATATGTTCATTGCGATATAGAATGGAGATAAGAATACCGCTATCATTATTTATCTTTCTCTCCAATCGCTTCAAGGATCGCAGTCTTAGCCTCTTTCAGGGTAAGGCCTGTCTTTTCGGCAAGGTCTCTCGCGCTGTCAAACTCCGCCTTTACCCTTTTCACTCCGTATCCTTCGGAAACCTTTGCGCGTACCTTTACTCCGGAAACCTCTCCGGAAATCTCCCGCCGCTTCAGGGTATATCTTCCGAATTTCTGCTCTCTTATGCCTATTGACGAGGTGTGTCTGAACATTGTCTCTGTCATGGTTTTCCTGTCATTTTCCCTGCAAAGGCAGCAGAGCTTCACGGCAGGTCTTGTTTTTTTCATGGTGACGGCCTGTGCATAGGCGTCCAGGGCTCCCGCTTCCATCAGCTTTTCAATGGCAAAGCCTATATCCTCTCCGGTCATATCGTCTATGTTGGCGGAAAGCTCGTAAACCTCGTCATCGTATGCCTCGCGCCTCTCCGCGGTTTCTTCTCCTATGAGCGCTCTGACGCAGTTGGCGTGGTTCTCAAAACGTTTCGCTCCTATGCCGTAGCCTGCCGTCTCCACCGTCATAACCGGCATGGCTCCGAAGGAATCCGCAAAATACTTTATCAGCGCGGCTCCCGTCGGCGTGCAGAGTTCCGACTCCACCTTCCCCGAATAACACGGAACTCCCCTTAAGATGAGCTCCGTTGCAGGGGCGGGCACCGGAAGGATTCCGTGTGCGCACTTTACGCTTCCCGAGCCGGTGTTCACAGGGGAAACGACTATTTTATCCGCTCCTATTTCATCTAAGAGCATGCAGCAGCCCGCCACATCCGCCACCGCGTCCAGGCTCCCCACCTCATGGAAGTGGACGTGCTTCATGTCGACGCCGTGAACGGTACTCTCAGCAGCCGCAATTATATCGTAGACTTTCTTTGCGTTTTCTCTGGCATTATCTGAAATGTCAAGGCCGTCCAGAATTCCCTTCACGTCGTCTATGCCGTGGTGATGGTGTTCGTGGTGATGATGCCCGTGTTCATGGTCATGGTCATGGTCGTGATGGTCGTGATGATGTTCATGGTGCTCATGGTCATGGTCGTGATGATTGTGTTCCAGCTCCTCCGCTCCGTATATTTCCACCTTCATGTGAGTGCCGTGAATTCCGCAGCTTTCGGCCCTTTCCGCCTCGATGTGAAGCCCCGGCACTCCCATGGCGTTAAGCCTTTCTATGAGTTCGGGACGGCTTCCCGCCGCCTCCCAGAGGGCCGCCATGAGCATGTCTCCCGCAGCTCCCATTTCGCACTGTATGTACAAAGTCTTCATCTACTTTTCTCCCATTCTGTTTATCATGCTTGCAAGGTAGCCCGCTCCGAATCCGTTGTCGATGTTTACCACGCTGACTCCGCTGGCGCAGGAATTAAGCATGGAAAGAAGGGCCGTAACTCCGCCAAGAGCCGTTCCGTATCCTACGCTTGTCGGCACGGCGATAACGGGACAGTCGGCAAGGCCCCCTATTACGCTGGCAAGGGCTCCCTCCATTCCGGCGATGGCGATTATGACGTTGGCGTTCATTATGTCCTCACTGTGGGAAAGAAGCCTGTGTATGCCCGCAACTCCAACGTCGTACAGTCTTTTCACCTTGTTGCCGAAAACCTCCGCCGTAATGGCCGCCTCCTCGGCTACGGGTATGTCGCTGGTTCCGCCGGTTGCAACGAGAATGGTTCCGCCGTACTTAACCTGGCTCTTTTCACCTGCGATTCCGATTCTCGCATCGGGGTGATAGGTGAACGGAATGTCCTTATGGAAATAATCCGCCGCCTCACTGCTCATTCTCGTTATGAGCACGGTCTTCTGTCCGCCTCCGTACAGCGCGTGGGCTATGGTATCTATCTGCTCCGGAGTCTTGCCCGCCCCGTAGATGACTTCGCTCATGCCCTGTCTCACGCCTCTGTGGCTGTCTAAAACAGCCATACCTTCTATTTCCTCAAAGGGTTCCATCTTCATCTTAAAGAGAGCATCCTCCACGGAAGTTTCACCCTTTGCCACATTCTCAAGCAGCTTCTTTATCTCAATCTGATCCATTTCTCTCCTCCAGGTCGATAACAATGCCGTCGTACAGCCCGTCAAGGGCTTTCTTTATTTCTTTTCTCACGGCGAAGGCCTTCTCCATATCGGCTGCCGTAAGCTGAAGCTTTCCCGCTCCCCCCATATACCTTATCCTGAAGTCACGAAATCCCAGGCTTTTCAGCGCCTCCTCGGCTTTTTCCGTCCTCGCAAGCTTATCCCGGGTAATCTCCTCACCCGCCGGAATCCTCGTGGCAAGGCACGCATAGGAAGGCTTGTCCCACGTGAAAAGTCCCGCTTCCTTTGAAAGCCTCCTCACGTCCGCCTTGGAAAGGCCCGCCTCCTTAAGGGGCGACAAAACCTTCAGCTCTTTCGTCGCTTTCATTCCCGGACGGTCTCCCGCATCGTCGCTTGCGTTTGTTCCGTCGAGAAGCACGTCGTATCCGTCCCTTAATGCAGCCGCCGCAACGGCGGAAAAAATGCGCCTCTTGCAGTAGTAGCACCTGTCCGGCGGATTCGTCCTTACCTTATCGTCCGCAAGCGCGTCAAGTTCTATGATTTCAAGACCTGCTCCCATCTCGCCGGCTGCTCTCACCGCGTCCGCAAGCTCAAAGGTCGGCTGAAAAGCCGTCTTTACGTAATACGCTTTTATGTCCGCTCCCGCTTTCAGCCCCGCATAGAGAAGGTAGACCGAATCCACCCCGCCGGAAAAGCCTAAAGCGGCTTTCGGATATTCTTTAAAAAAATCCTTTAACTCCATCTCACACCCCGTATTTTTTCGTTAAACTTCTCGGAAAATGCACATTTTGTCATGAGTATATAATACCCTACAACCCTTTAAATTACAAGAGCCCTATGCAAAAGGACGTCCCGACACATGCCGGAACGTCCCCGTTTTCTCAATCTATTTTCCGCAGTTAGCCTTAGCGGTTTCGCAGAGCTGCGCAAAGCCTGCAGCGTCGTGGATAGCCATCTCGGAGAGCATCTTTCTGTTGATTTCGATTCCGCTCTTCTTGAGACCGTCCATAAGTCTGCTGTAGGACATGCCGTTCATTCTTGCAGCAGCGTTGATTCTTGCGATCCACATCTGTCTGTACTGTCTCTTCTTCAGCTTTCTTCCCACGTATGCGGAGCGGAGAGCTCTCATTACAGCCGGATTAGCCGCTCTGAAAACCTTGCTCTTAGCGCCGTAGTAGCCCTTAGCCTGCTTTAAAATCTTCTTATGTCTCTTATGTGCGTTAACACCCTTTTTAACTCTTGCCATTTATATTTACCTCCTTACCTTTCCTATTTAGCCATTGATCTTAACATTCTCTTCTCGTCAGCGCTGGACAGAGTAGTAGCCTTTCTCAGGCCTCTCTTTCTCTTAGCCGTCTTCTTAGTAAGGATGTGGCTCTTATATGCCTTGTTTCTCTTAACCTTACCGCTTCCGGTAAGCTTCATTCTCTTGCATGCGCCTCTGTGGGACTTCATCTTATTCTTTGCCATCTGATTTACCCTCCTATGATAATTATTATTGTCTACTTTTCCGGTTTAGGTGCTAAGAACATTGTCAGGCTTCTGCCTTCGAAGGTCGGCTTCTTATCGACTACGCCGACGTCTGCGCAGATTTCCGCAAACTTGTCCATTACCTCGCGGCCTCTGGCTGTATGGTCTCTTTCTCTTCCGCGGAAGCGAAGGGATACCTTCACCTTATCGCCGTCCTTTAAGAACTTGGATGCGGTGGTCGCCTTTACCTGTATGTCGTGATCCTCGATGAAAGTGCTGAGTCTGATCTCCTTCACCTGCATGGTTTTCTGCTTTTTCCTGGCTTCCTTCTCACGCTTCTGAAGGTCGTATCTGTACTTTCCGTAGTCGAGAAGCTTGCATACCGGCGGCTTGGCGTTAGGAGAAATGTTTACAAGGTCCAGCTTCTTTTCCTCGGCTAATGCCAGAGCTTCTTCTCTGCTGATGATACCTATCATTTCACCGTTTTCGTCGATGACGCGCAGCTCCTTATCACGAATTTCTTCGTTGATCTTGTTCTCCTTGCTAATAACGAGCACCTCCTGTGTAATATAAAAGCGGATACATGAAGTATCCGCTCATACGCACGCAAAAAGCGCACCGTTTTCAAAGTATTAACCCTGACAAAGCCTTCTGTCCGCAGGGTGAGAAGCGGATAACTTCTTCTTCATACCCTGATAGTTTAACATTCGGGGCAAGGCTTGTCAATGAGAAATTCTCGGGTTTTGAGGTTTTTGGCCGCTTTCCGTCGTTTTCCGGTTATTTTACCGTAACAATCTCGTAGCTTCTGCTTCCCAGGCCGATCTTCTCGCCGTGAGCGAGGCAGGTCTTATACTCGGTGTTCGGGTTGGCATTGTCGAAGTGGTCGTGATGGTCACAGAAGCCTTCCTTTGCCATTTCCTCGGTCAGCTGAGTATTAGGCATCGGATCCTGCTTAAGACATGCGTCCACACAGGCCTGGTCTAACGCCAGAGGATCAAAAGATGCAAATATGCCGATGTCAGGGAGGATAGGCACGTCGTTTCCGGCATGGCAGTCGCAGGTCGGAGATATGTCGCATACTACGGAAATATGGAAGTTCGGTCTTCCGTCCACTACAGCCTTTGTGTACTCGGCCATTCGGCAGTTAAGCTCCTTCACGGCCGCATCCTGAGCAAAATCGATTGCATCGAAGTTGCAGGCTCCTATACATCTTCCGCAGCCCACGCAGTTGTCCGCATTCAGAGTCATCTTCCCCGTCGCTTCGTCAAAACGAAGGCCGTCGTTGGCGCACTCTTTCAGGCATCTCTTACATCCGCGGCACTTCTCCGGGTCTATGATAGGCTTGCCGTTGCAGTGCTGATCCTTCTTTCCGGCTCTGGAGCCGCAGCCCATTCCGATGTTTTTGATGGTTCCGCCGAAGCCGGTCATCTCGTGGCCCTTGAAGTGAGTAAGGGAGATGAATATGTCGGCGTCCATAACGGCATGACCTATTTTCGCTTCTTTAACGTATTCTCCGCCTTTAACGGGAACGGCTATGTCGTCTGTACCTTTGAGTCCGTCGCCTATGATAACGGGACATCCTGCGGAAAGTGGCGTAAATCCGTTTTCCCATGCGCAGTAAAGATGCTCGAGGGCGTTCTTTCTGCTTCCCGGATAAAGGGTGTTGCAGTCTGTCAGGAAAGGCTTTCCTCCGAGACTTTTAACGGTATCCGCAACGGCCTTTGCGTAGTTCGGCCTTAAAAAGCTCATGTTTCCAAGCTCGCCGAAGTGCATCTTGATAGCTACGAACTTTCCGTTCATGTCTATCTGGTCGATACCCGCCGTCTTTATAAGCCTCTTCAGCTTGTCGGCAGGTCCCTCATCCGGTCTGCATCTGAAATCGGTAAAATACACCTTGGATACGTTCTTGTTGTTTTCCATGTTCAAATCTCCTTCAGGTTAAAATATTTATTCCGCTTTAAGCATCTTCAGTATGAATGGCTGTACCAGCCCCTTTATCGTACGGCTGTCAAGACTTATCCCGGCAATTTCCATGGCCTTCGTCTGCTTTTCCGTGTGGTGGGAGTATGGATAAACGCCGAACATAAACGGAAAGAGTCCGTAGACGAAGTCCTGCCTGTCCCTGTCGCTCATGGACGGGAAGAATTTTTTCAGCGCGCCTTCAACCGCTCCCAGCGAAGCCGCATAGGCTTTCTTGAATTCCACCAGATTTTCCAGCCTGCTGTTAGTTTCCATATCATATATGTTCATGGACATCAGCTTCAGCATACATTCCCTCTTTTCGAGAATCTCCGCCATAGCCGACGCGAATTCCCCGGCCGTCACCGTCTCTTCAGACTCCGTAAATCCGGTTATATCGCAGGCCCAGGCTTCATGCTCCCGCTGCAGAAGGGCCAGAAAGATTTCTTCCTTTGTCCGGAAATAGTTGTATATGGACGTACGGGTAAAGGACGTCTCGTTTCCTATGTCACGAATGGTAATATCTCTGAAGCTCATGGTTTCGTAAAGTCCCGCGCAGGCGTCTATTATTTCCTCGCGCCTTGCCTCCGTAAGCTCCTTTGAACCTTTTGGCATATCCGTCCATCTCCCCTATTCGCTCAATACCTTCTTTGCCCATTCGCCGGCGCCGGAACCGCTTAGAAGTCTGCCTTTCTTCCACTGCGCTCCCTTGCAGCGCTTCTTCATGCTCTCCTCCGCGCCGCCGATTCCGCTTCCTCCCGACGTTGCGAAAGGAATCACCGTCTTTCCGGTGAAGTCGTAGCTTTCCAGGAATGTATCCACTATCTTAGGCTCCACGTACCACCATACCGGAAATCCCACAAAGACCGTGTCGTACTGCTCCATACCCGTAACCGGTTCTGCTATCTCCGGACGGCAGTCCGGATCGTTCATTTCTATGGTGCTGCGGCTCTTCTTGTCCGTCCAGTCCAGGTCCGCCTTCGTATATGGCTGCGCCGGCCTGATCTCATAAAGATTGCCGTTTACAGCTCCGGCAATTTCCTCAGCCGTAAGTTTTGTAACTCCGCTCGCCGAAAAATATGCCACAAGAATCTTACTCATAATATCACACTCCTCTTTGTCGCTTTTTATGACTGTTTCTTCAGTTGTTTTAACGGCGCAGTGCTTCGGCGACTCATTCTGACGACGTGTCACTATGCGTAGTATATCACTTTGCTGACACGATGTCAATAGATTTCTGCCGGTTCCCCGTAGGCGTTTTTTCTCATAGATTTTTTCTATAATGACTAATTTATTGTTTCAGTCATTAAAACATCGTGTATAATAGGGTTGTGAGCCTGTATCTTCCGGTATGAGTTCGCAAATTCAAAAGAAAGGTATTGATATATATGAAAAGAAAACTTCTGTCTCTGACTCTTGTCGCCGCAGTGTTCTTTTCTCTGAACACGCAGGTCTTTGCGGACGAAGTCATTCCGGCATACGGTTCTCCTCCGCCGGCCGAAGAAAGCGCCGAACCGGAATCTGTGCCTGCTGAAGAGACTACGCCTGAAACAAAGGCCGATGAGGTGGTAACCGGAGCCGCGCCGGCCCCTGCGGAAGAAGTGCCGGAGCCCGACAGGCCTCCCCTTGTTTCCACCGTCGACAACAACAGCGAAGGAATAATCATAAATCTCTTTGATTACTCCCCTTACGATGTCGACCCTCTCACGAGAGACTACGACTTCTCGGGACAGCCTGAGGGAATCAACCGAAACAGCGCGAAATTCTGGTTCATAAGGGAGAACGATTTCTTCAACAACCGCGGGCGCAGAAACGTGTACGGCGACGATCACAACTGGTCCATCACAAATCCCGACAGAAAATACATGCACCATTACGGCGCATACCAGGGACTTCTCGAAAACGAACTGGACGAAAACGGCTTTCCCGTCATAAAGGAAACCGGCGAGAGCATGGATTACCTTTTCAGTACGGAAAAGACCGATTACCCGGGACGCGTAAGGACCTACAGCGGCACCAACGGACTTCTGACAAAGACAGCCGACGGATATCGCTACTCCAGTGACACGAACTATGCGTACTTTGACGAAGAGACGAACAGCTTCAGAGTTTACGACGGTACATATCCTGCCGTTCGTGATCTTAGCCACAGGCCGTGGAATCAGTCAATCGGATTCTTTCCGTTCAATGACTACGACCCGGAGAACAACAGCATCGAACGCTATCTCGGCGACGGACTGAACCACCACTTCGGACTGAGCATGTCTACGCACTTTGTCATGTCCGACGGCGGCAGCTATATGGATAAACCTATGAAATTCTCCTTCTCCGGAGACGACGACGCCTGGGTTTTCATAGACAATCACCTGGTCATGGATTTAGGGGGAATCCACGGCACGGTAAGCGGTGATATAAACTTTCAGACGGGCACGGTGACCGTGGACAGTGTGTTCGGCAAGGGCACCGTAACAAGGGGTATTAAAGATATATTTGCAGAGCAGAACGCCGGCTGGGATGACAGTCCCGGCACAGTCCACACGCTGAAATTCTTTTATCTTGAGAGAGGCGACGTGGCGTCGAATCTTTCCATAAACAGATTCAACGTTCCTACGGTAAAAAACGTAAACGTGAAAAAGACGTGGAACGACGGCGACAACAAAGACGGCAGACGTCCCGATTCCGTTCTTGTGCGCCTTCTCGCCGGCGGCATGCCCGCAAAAGATGAAAACGGCGCGGATCTGACTCTCACGCTGAGCAGTGAAAACGGCTGGGCCGGCACCTTCAGCAATCTGCCCGTCAACCGCGTCGACGAAAACAACAACTCTGTCAGAATTGACTATTCAGTGGAAGAGCTGAATCCGGCAGGCTATAACAGCAGCATAATTTCTTCACTCTCCAATATAAGTGAAAACGGAGTTTCGGACGATTTTGAGGTAATAAACACTCCGGTTCCGGAAAAGCCGGACAAGCCCGGCAATCCGGACGAACCGGGTGTACCCGATAAGCCCGACAAACCTGACGAACCGGGTGTGCCTGACAAGCCAGACAATCCGGACAAACCTGATGTGCCGGATAAGCCTGATGTACCGGGCGTACCGGATAAGCCGGTAAATCCGATGCATCCGGGCCACGTTGACAATCCCGGCCATATCGATACTCATGCGCAGCCGTCAAAGAACCCGTCTGTGACTAAAGCAAACGTCTCCTCTCCGATTCCAAAGACTGGGGACGAGAGCGATATGTTCGTCTGGATAGGTATGCTTGCGGCAGCTGCAGCCTGCACAGCACTGTTATACGGTATAAAGCAAACCCGAAAAAATAAATAGATCCTCCAGAAAACGCCCAGAACATTGAAGCTCCAGGCGTTTTCTACTGGTGTGAATTAAGGCGGATAAAGCCGGGTTTGCCAGTCAACTGCTCTCTTTCACCACGCTTGAAAACAGAGTTTGCCCTAAACTACGCTTACATTTTCCCTTCGGCAAACTTTTGTGGGCTTTGTAGCTCTTTTATAGCCGGATTATCCCGTTCTGAGGCAGTTCAGCGTCTGGCTTGCCTATATTATTGCTTTTTATTATGTATAAATTGCATTAATTCCCTTTTTATGGAATTATAGTTTACCGAGAATCCTTCAATCTGGCACACATGACAAACTTTTTTGCCACAGCCGGCCAATATCTATAAGTTCAGGCAAACTCCTACGGCATTCGGAAGCAAGTCTGAACTCCCATCGCCTCAATGTCCGGTTTTACTTATCCAATGTCCGGTTTTTTTGTTCTCCGTAACTTTTAAAAGGATCTCTGTTCATTTCAAAGTACCTTCCTCTCCACCAGCGCGATGCATTCCGTGTGCTTTGTCAGCGGAAAGTTATCGAATGCCTTGACGTACCTGGCCTCGTAGCCGCTATCTGAAAACTGCTTCAGGTTAATGGCAAGGGTCTTCGGGTTGCAGGAGATGTAGACTATCTGGGGCACGCCGTAGCTGACGATTTTGTCCACGGCGTCCGGGGTCATGCCCATGCGGGGCGGGTCGACGACTATGACGTCTGGCCGCGTTTCTTCCTCCTTCAGAACCTTGAACACGTCCCCCGCGATGAAGCGGCAGTTATCAAGGCCGTTTAAGCGGGCGTTTTCTCGGGCTGCATCAACAGCTTCTTCGACCAGCTCCACTCCCAGAACCTCCTTTGCCTTAAGGGCGAGAATCTGGGAAATCGTGCCCGTTCCGCAGTAAAGATCGAAGACGATTTTGCCGGAGAAGTCGTCTATGAGGTCGAGGGCCTCGGTGTAGAGTCTTTCCACCGCTTCAACGTTCGTCTGAAAGAACGAAAATGCGCTGACTTTGAAGTCGAGACCTAAGAGCTTTTCCATGTAGTAGTCCCTGCCGTACAGGATTTTCATGCTCTCGCAGACCACCGAATCAGCCGGACTGTCGTTGAACGTCCTAAGAATGCCGACGATTTTGTTTGATAAATTCAGGGAGAGAAGTCCTTCCGTCCAGCCTTTCTCGTCAAAATCCGCAGCTCCCCGTTCAGCAGTTGCAGTAACCAGATTTATGAGAAGTTCTCCCGTCCGCATTCCCTTTCTCACGATGAGATTGCGAAGAAGACCCGTGTGACTGCGCTTGTGGTAGTGACGGTAACCGCGCTCTGCCGCAAAGTCGAGGGTGTAGCGCAGAATCCTGTTGAAATCCTCGTCCACCAGCTGGCAGCTGTCTACGGTCACTATGGACATAAAGTTTCTTATCTTATGCATGCCAAGGCAAAGGGGACCGTCCTTGACCAGATCTCCGAAGGTGTATTCCATCTTGTTTCTGTATCTGTAACGGAAGCCCTCGGGGCACCCTTCGATACCGTCGAAAAAGCCGGGGCTGACCTCCTTATCCCTGAAATGCGCCAGTACCTCGGCTTCCTTTATCTTAAGCTGCTCGTCATAGCTTACGCCCTGATAGAGGCATCCGCCGCAGAACTCGTCGTGAGCGCAGATGCCCATATCCTTAAAATCCGTATTTCTCATAAAAATCCGCCTTGAATTCGCTGAATCTGTCCTCTTCAATCGACTTTCTGATTCCCTTCATCATATTCACCAGGAAGTGGAGATTGTGATTGGAAAGGAGCATTGCCGAAAGCATTTCGTCCGCCTTGAACAGATGGCGGAGGTACGCCTTTGAGTAGTTTCTGCAGGTGTAGCAGTCGCAGTGCTCGTCTAAAGGGGTAAAGTCCTTTTCGTATTTTGCGTTCTTTATGTTCACCCTGCCGAAGGTGGTCATGGCCATTCCGTGACGGGCGATTCTCGTCGGGAGAACGCAGTCGAACATGTCGACGCCTCTCTCCACGCCCTCAAAGATATAGTCGGGCGTTCCCACTCCCATCATGTATCTGGCCTTTTCCTTCGGAAGGTAGTCCACGCAGTCGTCCAGAACCTCCAGCATCAGCTCCTTCGGTTCGCCTACGGAAAGTCCTCCGATGGCATATCCCGGAAGGTCCAGGTCTACTATCTCCTCGGCGCTCTGCTTTCTGAGATCCTTATACATTCCTCCCTGCATGATGCCGAATAAAGCCTGACGTTCTGTGTTTCTGTGAGCGTCCTTGCACCTTTTGAGCCAGCGGGTAGTCCTCTCCATGGAATCCTTGACATACCTGTAGTCGGCAGGATAAGGCGCGCACTCGTCAAAGGCCATCATTATGTCCGAGCCCAGAGCGTTCTGAATCTCCACCGCCTTTTCCGGAGTGAGCATGTGGCGGGAGCCGTCGATGTGGCTCTGAAAGCGCACCCCCTCCTCGGTTATCTTTCTCAGCTTTCCCAGGGAGAAAACCTGAAATCCGCCGCTGTCGGTTAGGATCGCCTTGTGCCAGTTCATGAACTTGTGAAGGCCTCCGGCCTGCTTTATGAGCTCGTGACCCGGTCTCAGATAGAGATGATACGTGTTGGAGAGTATTATCTCGGCTCCCATCTCCTCCACCTGTTCCGGACGCATGGCCTTCACCGTCGCCTGAGTTCCCACCGGCATAAATACCGGCGTCTGGATATCGCCGTGGGGCGTGTGGAGCACTCCCCTTCTGGCTTTCGTCTTTGAATCGCTTTTTATTAAATCGTACGTTACTGCTGGTTTCATTTTCACCTTTACTTTCGTCTTTTTCCTTAGAAGTCCGTATCCTTCGCTGCGTCGTGCATGAACTTCGCCGTCCTGTAGGCGACTATGAGCTCAGTCACTCCGTCAAAAATGAGCCCCACTCCTATGAGCACCATGAGAGCAGAAAGGGTTGCAAAAGGGTTTATGAGTATTACGGCTCCGAACACTATAGTGAGAGCGCCCATTACTATTGACGGCGTTCCCGAAGAGCTTCCCATCTTCCTTATGGCAAAGCCTTCCGTTATGTCGTTTATCCCGTGGATAAACATTACTACCGCGACTACGGTTCCTATAAGTCCCGCAAAAATCCCCGGGTTCACTATCATGGCAATACCGAAGGCCACCTCGATAATGCCGATGATAAGGTCGCTGGAAATCTGTACCCCCTGCTTTTTGTTTCTGTAGTAAGTGAAAAGGGCAATGGCTCCCGTGATTAAAAGGATCCAGCCTACCGCAAGGCATATGGTCAGCGCCGCAGCGTCCGGGCTCACCACGAGAAATATTCCCATGACGATGGTGGCAAGTCCTATGAGAACCATGTTCCACTTAAGTGCTTTCAATAAATTCATTTCTGTTACCTCTTTCCCAAAATCCGCCCCGTCGGAATCTTCCCCGGGGCGGACGATTTAAATCAGGCCCTGTCAAGCTGCCTTCCCAGCGCCTATTCCTGTGAAAGGAGAGCTATCATCTCTCCTGCTTTTACCTGCTGTCCTTCCTTGACGAAAATCTCCTCTACGGTTCCGGCAGTCTTTGCGATAATGTTGGTCTCCATCTTCATGGCCTCTATGACCGCAATCGGCTGCTTTTCCTCCACGGTATCGCCTGCGCTTACGAGAACTCTTACGATGTTTCCCGGAATGTTAGCGCCGATTTCAAGAGGATTCTCCTCGTCCGCATAGCGGGTCGCGGTTCCTGAAACGGCGGCCTCCATGTCGTTATCCTTTATGCGCACGATCCTTCTGTTACCGTTGATTTCAAAGATAAGCTCTCTGTAGCCTTCGCTGTCCGCGTCTCTTATTTCGGCCAGCTTGACGACGAGAATCTTTCCCTCCTCCAGCTTGACCTCGCAGGTCTCGCCTTCCTCAAGGCCATGGAAGAATATGTCGGAGCCCATGTATCTGAAGCTTCCGTCTTTCTTAATGCTGTTATGATAATCCTCGAATACCTTCGGGTACATGGCGTAGCTTATTATCTCGCGCATGTTTCCTTCCAGGCCGAAGTACTTCTGAAGTCCTTCCTTGATGTAGTCAAAGTCTTCAGGCTCCAAAAGTTCTCCCGGTCTTACTGTGATAGGAGTCTTTCCCTTGAGAACCACCTTCTGAAGGTCTTCAGGGAATCCGCCCTCTGGCTGTCCCATCATTCCCTCAAAGTAGGAAACCACGGAGTCAGGGAAGTCCATGTCGCCGCCTCTTTCCACGATGTTTTCAGGAGTAAGGTCGTTCTGAACCATGAATATGGCCATGTCGCCTACCACCTTTGAGGTAGGCGTAACCTTTACGATATCTCCGAACATTTTGTTCACGGCCTTGTACATGTCCTTTACCTCGTGGAGTCTGTGACCCAGTCCGAAGCTTTCCACCTGGGACTGAAGGTTGGAGTACTGGCCTCCCGGAATCTCGTATTTATATATCTCCGCCGAAGGTGTCTTAAGCTCCGACTCAAAGCCTGCATATACAGGTCTTACGTCTCTCCAGTATTCGCTTATCTTCTGGATTCCGTCAGGATCAATTCCCGTATCCCTGTCACTGTGCTGCAGAGATGCCACGATGGAGTTGAGAGCCGGCTGGGAAGTGAGTCCCGCCATGCTGTTAAATGCGGCGTCCGCAATGTCAACTCCGGCCTGGGCCGCCATGAGCACCGTCGCAACACCGTTTCCGCTGGTGTCGTGGGTATGGAGATGTACAGGAATTCCTATCTCTTCTTTCAGAGCCTTCACCAGCTTGTAAGCTGCCATAGGCTTCAGGAGTCCCGACATGTCCTTGATACCTAAGATGTGGGAGCCTCTCTTTTCGAGCTCCTTGGCCATTCTGATATAGTAGTCCAGATTGTACTTGGTCTTGGCGTCGTTTAAGATGTCTCCGGTGTAGCATATGCATGCTTCCGCAATCTTTCCCTGCTTCAGGGTTTCGTCGATGGCGATTTCCATTCCCGGGATCCAGTTCAGAGCGTCGAAGATCCTGAAGATGTCGATTCCGCCCTTTGCCGCCTCTTCGATGAACGTCCTTATTACGTTATCCGGATAGTTCTTGTATCCCACAGCGTTGGCCCCTCGGATGAGCATCTGGAACATGATGTTAGGAATCTTCTCTCTCAGGGTGTCCAGCCTTTCCCACGGAGATTCCTTTAAGAATCTGTATGATGTGTCAAAGGTTGCGCCTCCCCACATTTCCAGGGAGAAAAAATCCTTTCCGTAGAGAGCCACTGCAGGAGCTATTTTCTCCATGTCTATGGTTCTGACTCTGGTCGCCATGAGGGACTGCTGCGCGTCTCTCATGGTGGTGTCGGTGATGAGAAGCCTGTTCTGGTTTTTTATCCAGTCTATTACGCCCTCAGGTCCCTTCTCATCGAGGATCTGCTTCGTTCCGGAAAGGGATTCAATCTCCGAAGACGAGATTCTCGGAAATACGGGAACGTCGAACTGAGGCTTTATGCCCTTCGTCTCGTTTACCACCTTGTTTCCAAGGAAGGTCATCAGCTTGAGCTCCTTATCCTCCTTTACCGGAACATACATCAGGTCAGGATGGGCAGCGATAAAGCCCGTGTCGCAGTTTCCCTCCCTGAAGATTGGGTGATTCAGCACGTTGAGAAGGAAGCCGATGTTGGTCTTTACGCCCTTTATCTGAGTCTCTCTAAGCGCTCTTATGGCCTTCCTCGTCGCATCTTCAAAGGTTATCGCCCACGACGTAACCTTAACGAGAAGGCTGTCGTAATACGGCGTGATCACGGAGCCGGTAAAGCCGTTTCCGCCGTCAAGTCTTATTCCGTATCCGGAAGGGCTCCTGTAGAGCTCCAGAGTTCCCGTGTCAGGGGCAAATCCTGAAGCCGGGTCCTCAGTTGTAATCCTGCACTGTATTGCGGCTCCCCTTGCCACGATGCTGTCCTGTCCGTCGATTCCGATCTCGCTTAAGGAATACCCTTCAGCTATGAGAATCTGGGACTGAACTATATCGATTCCCGTAACCATCTCGGTAACCGTATGCTCTACCTGAATTCTCGGGTTCATCTCTATGAAATAGTGGTTGCCCTCTTTGTCCAGAAGGAATTCCACCGTTCCTGCGCTTCTGTAGTCCACGGCTCTTGCGATTTTAAGAGCGTCGGCGCATATTGCCTGTCTCTGCTCTTCGGTGAGGCAGAGAGCCGGAGTGAACTCCACCACCTTCTGGTGTCTTCTCTGAATGGAGCAGTCGCGCTCGTAGAGGTGCACCAGGTTTCCTTCCTTATCTCCCAAAACCTGCACTTCAATGTGCTTAGGATTCTCCAGATATTTTTCTATGAATATGTCGTCTATTCCGAAAGCCTTTGCCGCTTCGCTTCTGGCCGTTCTGTACTCCTGAACAATGTCCTTGCGGTCGCGGACTATTCTCATTCCTCTTCCGCCGCCGCCTGCCGCAGCCTTAAGCATAACCGGATAGCCGCACCGGTCTGCGAACTCTATCGCTTCTTCCTCGGTTTTAATTGCGGCCTCAACGCCCGGTATGGTCGGAACGCCCACCTCGTCGGCTACTATCTTGGACTTTATCTTATCTCCCAGCCTGTCCATCATCTCGTGGGTAGGTCCGATGAATTCAATCCCTGCGGCTTCGCAGGCTTTGGCGAATTCAACGTTCTCCGACAAAAATCCGTAGCCCGGATGAATGGCGTCTACGCCCTTTGCCTTGGCCAGATCGATTATCTCATCTATTCCGAGGTACGCCGCCACGGGAGCCTTGCCTTTTCCTATCTGATAGGACTCGTCGGCCTTCGTTCTGAACAGGGTGTTCTTATCTTCCTCGGAGTATATGGCAACCGTTCTGATTCCCAGCTCCTGACAGGCTCTGAATATACGTATGGCTATTTCGCCCCGGTTGGCTACCAGAACCCTCTTGAATTTCCTGATTTCTTTCATCGCTTTACTCTCCATTCTTCTCTTTATCAACGATGTGTATATCCATTTGCGGGTAAGGAATCCTTATTCCCTCCCGGTCAAATGCCTTTTTGATGTTCTCCTCCAGATAGTACTTCACGGAGAAGTAGTCCGCCGTCTCGCACCATACCTTGCAGTCCATTATGACTGCGTCGGCTCCAAGGTTGGAAACTCCTATGACAGGCTCGGAATCCTTCTTTATCTCTTCGCATTCCGATACCACCTGTCTCATCACGTTCTTCACCTTCTCAAGGTCGGAATCGTAGCTTACGCCGAATGTGCAGTCCACCCTGCGCACGCCTTCCTCGGAGAAGTTGACTATTACCGATGTGGTGATGCTGCCGTTGGGCACGATTACAATCTTGTTATCGTAGGTGTGAAGCTTTGTGACCATAAGGTCTATGCTGTCAACGATTCCCGTTGCGCTGGACGAACCGGAAATCTCGATACTGTCCCCTTTGCTGAAGGGTTTGTTCAGGAGTATCAGTATTCCTCCCGCCACGTTCCCCAAGCTGTCCTTAAGGGCAAGGGCTATGGCGGCTCCGCACGCGCCCAGCACCGTAACGAGAGACGTGGTGGACGCTCCCGTCGCCTGTATGGCCATGATGGCAAGGATAATTATGAGTATCACCTTTGTGCTCTTCAAAATGAAAAGATGCAGAGCCTCGTCAAGCCTGGTGTGCTTCAGCATCTTCTTCTCGATGGCGAGAAGTATCTTGATTACAAGAAGCCCCAGGGCTATTATGAGAATCACCTTGCCGCAGAGTAGCAGTATGCTCATCAGTTTATCGTTCATATGCCGTTCCTCTTACCTTCCGGCTCTTCTTCTCTCTATCTCGCGGAGAAGCTTCTTTCTCAGCCTTATGTCGTCCGGCGTTATCTCCACCAGCTCGTCGTCCTCGATGAACTCGAGAGCCTCTTCAAGGGTGAAAACTCTGGCAGGCGACAGCTTTATGGCCTCGTCGCTTCCCGCGGCACGCATGTTGCTCACCTTCTTCGCCTTGCACGGGTTCACTTCCATGTCGTCGCTTCTGGAGTTCATACCCACTATCATGCCTTCGTAAACTCTTGTGCCCGGCTCTATGAACATCTGAACTCTTTCGCTTATGTTGAATATGGCGTAAGGCGTCGCCACTCCCTCTTCTATGGCTATGGCGACTCCGTTGGTTCTTCCCGGAATGTCTCCTTTGTATTCCTCAAAGGCGTAGAACCTTCTCTCCATGCTGCCCTCGCCTCTGGTGTCGTTGATGAATTCGGAACGGTAGCCTAAAAGTCCTCTGGTCGGAACGTGATACTCAAGTCTTGAATATCCGTTTTCACCCGTCATCTGAACCATGATTCCCTTTCTCATGTTAAGCTTGGAAATTACCGTTCCCGCATACTCGTCGGGCACAGTTACTACCACTTCTTCCACAGGCTCAAGCTTTCTTCCCGCCTCGTCGCGCCTTATGATTACTTCAGGCTTTGATACGGCAAGCTCATAGCCTTCGCGCCTCATGTTCTCTATGAGTATGGAAAGATGAAGCTCTCCACGGCCCGACACCTTGAAGCAGTCGGTGGAATCGGTTTCTTCAACCATGAGACCAACGTTTACCTCCAGCTCCTTGTTGAGGCGCTCTCTTATGTGTCTCGACGTTACGAACTTGCCCACTTTGCCCGCAAAAGGCGATTTATTTACCATGAAGTTCATGGACAGAGTCGGCTCCTCTATGTGTATCATCTCCATAGGCTGAGGATCCTTCGGGTCGGTTATTGTCTCTCCTATGGAAATGTCCGCAATTCCGGAAACCACGACTATATCGCCGCACTCTGCCTCGTCTACGGCAACTCTCTTAAGGCCTCTGTATACGAATACCTGATTTACCTTTCTCTGGACTATGCTTCCGTCTTCTTTTGCGACGGCAACGGTCTCTCCCGCCTTCAGCACGCCCTGAGTGATTCTTCCGATTCCCAGCCTTCCGATGTAGTCGTCGTAGCCCAGGGTGGAAACCTGAAACTGGAGGGGCTTTTCTCTCAGGTCAGGGTAAGGCTCGCAGTGTTCGATGATGGTCTCAAACAGCGGCGTAATATCCAGTCCGCCAAAGCCTGCAGGTGTGTGCTTCAGCTTGGTGCCTCCCTCTTCCGTTGAAATTCCCGCAGCATCGGCCGGATCCCTTACGACTATTCCCTGCCGTGCGATTCCGTAGAGAATAGGGAAATCCAGCTGGTCGTCATTGGCGTTAAGGTCCATGAAAAGCTCATATACCTCGTCCACCACCTCGTCTATTCTGGCATCCTTCTTATCTATCTTGTTTATGAGCAGTATGGGATTAAGCCCCTGCTCCAGGGATTTACTGAGCACAAATCTAGTCTGCGGCATCGGTCCTTCGCTGGAATCCACCAGCAGTATTACCGTGTCAACCGTCTTCATTATTCTCTCCACCTCAGATGAAAAGTCCGCATGCCCCGGAGTGTCGACTATGTTTATCTTCGTGTCTCCGTGCATTATGGAGCAGTTCTTGGAGTAGATGGTGATTCCTCTTTCCCTCTCGATGTCATCGCTGTCCATTACGCAGTCCGCCACTTCCTCGTTGGCTCTGAAAACCCCGCTCTGATTCAGAAACGCATCTACCAGCGTGGATTTTCCCGCGTCTACGTGAGCTATAACTGCAATGTTGATAATCTTCTGCTTGTCTGCCATTAACGTCTACCTTCTTCTTTATTTAGTCCTGATTCGGTTCCGGCTGCAGCCTCGCCGCAGTCCTTCCGCAGCTTCTCCACAGTCATTCAGCAGCTTCGCCACAGTCCGGCCGTTTTAATAATTTTAATTTTTATATAGTTCGAACTTAATTTTATTAGGTTTTCACAGCGCATTTCTTTAAATATTAACACAGCTTGTCCTGTTCTTCAACCGTTTTTCAAAATGCACATAGAATATTTGTTATTATACCACAAAATCAGGAAGAACTGAAGTGGGCAGGTCGTTATACAGGTCATCTGCGTATCGTCGGAAATCTGCGCTACACCGTCTCTAAGCGCATATTCCGTTATTCCCCTCTCGCCAAAGCGCGAGAAAATAGCAGACTCATCAAGAAACTCCACCTCATACCCCAATGCATCGCCTGCAGCCCCACCAATCAGACAGCCTCTGTATTTGTCAATATCTTTCATTCCACGATACTCCTTTCTCAACTTGAAGTATATCTGTTCTTTCCAAAATCATATGTCACTTATATTATACTCCAAGGTGTGGTTTTGGTGAATTCCAAAGTGACGAGGCAGGGCTTGAGCTCCACTTTATCCTGCTTAAATCGGTTTTCGATGTCCCACCCCGATTTCGCCTCTCAGGTCGAACGGTTTTTCGACCTAAAAGCCTGAAAATACCTTTTTCATCGAACAAATTCTGCGAAACCCACCTGCTCGCACCCGCAAATGTTCGATGAATATCACGAAAATCGGCCTTTACATCGAAAAAGTGTTCGATGCAATCGCCAGAAAACCGGCTCTGCATCGAACACTTACTGAAATCTACATATTATGACTGCTACTCCCACTCAATAGTGCTTACAGGTTTATCGGAAATATCCCACAGCACTCTGTTCACGCCCGGAACTTCGGCTATGATGCGGTCGCGCATGCGGCAGAGCATGTCGAAAGGAATCTCCACCGACTGAGCCGTTACGGCATCTACCGTGTTGATTGCTCTTATGATTGCGGCCCAGCCCATGTAGCGCTTGCCATCTTTGATGCCGGTCGATTTAAGGTCAGGGATTGCCACAAAGTACTGCCAAGGGGTTTTCTCCATCTTTCCGATTTCCTCGCGGACGATGGCGTCTGCTTCTCTTACGGCTTCGAGGCGGTCGCGGGTTATGGCTCCCGTACACCTTACGCCAAGGCCCGGTCCCGGGAACGGCTGGCGGTAAACCATGCTGTCTGGAAGTCCCAGGGCTTCTCCCACTACGCGAACCTCGTCCTTGTAGAGAAGCTTTACAGGCTCCACCAGTTCGAACTGAAGGTCTTCAGGAAGTCCGCCTACGTTGTGGTGAGCCTTTACTCCGTCGCTTTCCAGAATGTCAGGATAGATGGTTCCCTGGGCAAGGAACTCCACGCCGTCCAGCTTTCTCGCCTCTTCCTCGAAAACCCTTATGAACTCGGCGCCGATAATCTTGCGCTTGGTTTCGGGATCGTCGACTCCCGCCAGCTTGTCAAGGAATCTGTCTACGGCGTCTACGTAAACCAGATTTGCGTCCATCTGATTTCTGAAAACCTCTAC
>CALXBQ010000052.1 GCA_944386595.1 uncultured Clostridia bacterium | reverse complement strand
CCCCACATCCGGCTTCCTTCAGATTCCACCTCACGATGGACACCCTTGCCTTCGGCTATATCCTTCCCACTACCGGGCGGATTCGGGACTTTCACCTGTTAGAAACGTGCGCCGCCAGGCGCACCAGCTTAAAACCGCTATGGCTATTGAAATTTCAATAGTCACAGCGGTTTTTATCAACACTTTTTTCCTATAACCCTAAGCTTACGATAAATTTTCAAAATCTATTTTGCTTCCTCGAACTCTTTTTCGTACTCTGCTCTCTGTTCAGGGCTGAGTTTGTCCATAAAGTCGTGGCGACCTATTCCGAAGAAGATGGTTACCATCATTACGACAAACATTCCGTAAGTGTAGAATACGCAAGGCATTACCTCAAGACCCGTAAGCGGCGCGTTGGAATCCTGCGCAAATCCCAGCGTGTATATCATTGCAGGAGCCCAAGGCAGCGCGTATGCCAATGTGTTGGACTGCGCGTCCATAAGGTTTGCGGTTCTGTAAGGGGAAATACCGAACTTCCTTGAAAGCGGTTTTGCAAAAGATGCTCCCACTGCCAGAATTGCCGGAGCGTTAAGTCCCATAAGTCCCGAGAGTATGATTACCATAAGCGATATAACGATTTCTGCCGAAGCAGGCGTTCTTGCTATCTTTCCAAGAGCTCTGAGAAGGAGCTGATCTCCCTGTCCTCTTCTCATTATGCTGATCGAACCGAAAAGCAGCAATGCGAGCATTATTACCTGAATCATGCTGGACAAACCTTCATAAATAACGCCGCCTACAGTTCTGTCAAGGCCCTCACCGTATACGGATAATACGGCAGGTACGGCCGCGTCAGGCTGGTCTATCTGAACTATATCGAAAAGGCCTGCAAGCCATGCGGTGATAATTCCGAGAATCGTACCTATGGTTGTAGCTATGATTATATCTCCGGATTTGATGGCTATAATAATCGTAAGAACTACCGGAATAAGCATAAACAGAGTCGCAGGGTCGTATTCGTATACGCTTCCCGAACCGGTTCCTGCGTGTTCCACAACATTTCCGTATATGATGATGGCTACTATGGTTATAAGTCCCGCCGCAATGGCGTATTTGAGACGCGATCTTACAACGCCCGGAATGTCTACTCCCTGAGACGTTGCGGAACATATCGTAGTATCGGATATAGGAGCAAGGTTATCGCCAAAGGCTGCGCCGGAGATGATTGCTCCTGCAAGAAGAGCAGGATTTCCACCGAGAGCAACGCCGGCAGGATAGAGAACTCCCATGCCTGCGGCTATAGTTCCGAATCCGGTTCCGGAGGCTGTAGCAAAGACAGCCGCGGCGATAAAGGTTACTACCGCAAAAGTCGTAGGTCCTACGCCCATACCTGCGGCTACCCCTGCGATGCCGTCTGCCAGTCCCGAAGAGCGGAGCACTCTTGAAAATACGCCGGCAAAAATCCAGCAGACTGCAGGTATGATGGCCTCTTTGCTTGCCATACCTTCTATTACCACATCTGAAAAGTATTTCTTATCCTTGGCAAAGAAGAACGGAATCAAAATTGCGAGGAAAGCAGGTACCCAAAGGGCGCCGTCAGAAATAGATCCCCAGAAAAACGTGGTGATCAGAATCATAATCAGGAAAATTACGAACGGTAAAAGGGATACCCATTCTCCGCCGTAAAATTCGAGTTTTCTTTTTTCTAATGAATTTTCCATTACGATACCTCCATTATAAGAATAAATCGATAATTTCTTACCGCTTTTCTGAATAGCAAAACCCGTGCCACATAAGCGCGCTTATTTCCCCGCTGTTTCCACCGTTTTCTCGGCATTCTCCTATCGATGAGAAAAAAAATGCTGTGAAGAAAACTTCTCATCGTGAAATTTTCTTCACAGCAATTAAATCAATTCCGCTCACTTCATTTTAAATCCGGTTCGAGATCAAGTTCGTGTATTTTGTTGTATAGCTGTCTCCTGCTTATATTCATCATTTCCGCAGCCTTTGTAATGTTCCCTTCACATTTTGCCATTACGGACTCTATATAAGCCGTCTCAAATTCACGCTTTGCATCTTTGTATGACGGCACGTCTTCCGCTGCGCGCGCGATTCCGCCATCAACGGATCTGACCGCAGGCTCTGCCTTTCCCATATCGGAAGAAAGCTTGAGCGTTCCATCGTCCCCCGACAAAATGGTCATTCTCTCTATGATATTTTTCAGTTCCCTTATATTCCCCGGATAATCATAATGCAGCAGGTACCTCATCGTATCCGGTTCTATGGTCAGGTTCTTTTTTCCGGTTTCTCGGGAAAATTTTCTTACGAACAGGTCTATCAGCGGCTTTATATCTTCTCTTCTGTCTCTGAGCGGCGGTATTTTTATCTCGATGGTATTTATCCTGTACAGCAGATCTTCTCTGAAAGCCTTTTGAGCTATCAGCTTTTCAAGATTCTGGTTTGTGGCGGATATAATCCGGACATTTGTTGATATGGTTTTAACGGAGCCGAGCCTTTCGAATTTTTTCGTCTCAAGAACCCGAAGAAGTTTGACCTGAATCTCAAGACTCATATCCCCGATTTCATCGAGGAAAAGGCTCCCGGCGTTTGCCTGTTCAAGTCTTCCGATGCGCCTTTCCGCAGCTCCGGTAAACGCTCCTTTTTCATATCCGAACAGCTCCGCTTCTATGAGATTCTGAGGAAACTGCTGGCAGTTTACCGCGACAAAAGGCATATCCCGCCTTGTACTAAGCCTGTGGATTTCACCTGCCGCTATTTCCTTTCCCGTGCCGCTTTCTCCAGTAATCAGCACGCTGGCCGACGAGCCGGCCACAGACCTTATCATATCCCACACCTTTTTCATTGCAGGATTATCGCTTGTGACGAGAGCTTCCGCGTCGCTTTCGTAGTCGTACTTTCTGTTTCTCGATTCGATGACTGATATGGCCTTTTCAAGTTCATGAAGCAGCTCGTCAGGGTCGTGACCTTTGATAAAATATCCGAACGCTCCTTTTTTCATAGCTTCCACGGCCGTTTCAATGCTGCCGTAACCGGTTGCAAGAATTACTTCAAGCTCATCATGGCCCTGAGCTTTGATCTGTGAAAGCAACTCCAGCCCGTCCATTCCGTCCATCATCATATCGGTGACGACTATGGAAAACTGCTCGTTTTTCAGGGTGTCGAGAGCCTCCCGTCCTGAGGACACGCACTTTGTTTCATATCCCTCATAATCGAAAAGCATCTTAAGGGTATCTCTGAAGTCCTTTTCGTCGTCAACTATGAGTATTTTGTAAATCCTTTTGTCCATGTTCATCTCCAACAGGTATCTCAATTCTAAATGTTGTTCCGATGCCGTACTCGCTGGAAACATCGATAGTTCCTCCGATGTTTTCAAGCTCACTGTACGTTATGAACAGTCCGAGGCCTGTTCCCTTTCCCGGAGGCTTCGTTGTGAAAAACGGATTGAAAAGACTGTCTATATCTTCTTCCCTGACGCCTATACCGTTATCCTTTATGAATATCTCCGCATTCTCTCCGTTCCTTCCGAGAAATATCTCTACCGTCGAATTATCTCTTCCTTCAACGGCGTCTACGGCGTTTTCGAGTATATTCATAAAAATATGCTTAATTGACTCGGTATTTGAATATATTTCGACTTCTTCGTCAGACCTGATTATCATATTTATTCCGAGCTTTCTGGTTCTGCTCTCGAGGAGTCCGGCTATTTTATCAAAAGCTCTATTTAAGTTTATCTTTTCCACATCGGTTCCGGAAATCCTCCAGAAATCCATAACGTTGCTGATTATTTTCTCGGCCCGGCTAACGTTCTCGTCTATGTAATCAAGGGACGCAAGTCCCTCCTCTCTCACAAGTCCTTTCCTTCGGAGGATAAAGCTTTGAGTCCTTATGATTCCGAGCGGATTTCTTATCTGATGCGCCATTCCCCCTGCCAGCTGACCCACCGCTATCATCTTCGACGTTCTCAAAATCTGACTGTTCTTCACGACCTCAAGGGTAACATCTTTGACAGTAAGCATAACGCTTTCAAAACCGCTGCTTTTGGCGTCTATGTAATAGCTGCGGCATTCGTATGTCTTTCCTCCCGTACTTACTGTGGTTTCTCCGTCCCTGTGCCCTTTAAAGGTCTCCTCCACAATAGCCCTGATACTTCCGTCATCGATGCCGTCCGTCACATATCCGTATTCCGCCTTATCCGGCTCTCTTCCTACGCTCAGCTCTTTCGCCGCGTAATTGAAGCTGGTTATTTTTCTGTCTTTGTCTATTACTATTACGCTCTCCGGAATTTCATCGAACATACGCTCCAGCTCGCTGTTGCTCTTCTCAAGTTCCGCCGTTCTTTCTCTCACCAGCTTTCGCAGGGTTTTCGTCTCTATCTTTCTGTAGAGAAAAACCGCCGCTACGATGGTAATTCCGGCAAGAAGGTAATTGACCCAGCCGTGAGAAGCATTTTCCGTAAGAGGAGTGGATATGCCGAACCACTTCTGCTGAATATTCTCCAGCTGCCCGCGCGACTTTATTTTATCTATGGCGTAATTAAGAGCGATGAGAAGATCTTCTTCGTCTTTCGGTACGGCAAGATAAACATCTTCTTCATATACTGCCTTATCCAGGATTTTAACCTTCCCCAGGAGATTTTTATTGTTGATATAATACGACGTGACAGGTTCATCTCCTATAACCGCATCGACCAGTCCTGCCGTAAGATAGTCGAGAGCCTGTCCTATATCGTGAACGTAAATCAGCTCCGCGTCAGGGTGATTGGTCTCCATGTACCAGTTGGCGTAATCGCCTTCCTGGGTCGCCACCTTAAGGCCGTCGATGTCTTCGAGGCTTATGTCGCTTCCCTCGTTTACGGTGAGAACCGTTCTGATGTTATATATTGAATCTGACCACTCGAACACCTTGCTTCGCTCCGGATTGCTGAATATATCGCATATATCAGTTTCTCCTTCTGCAAGCGCGTCAAGGCCTTCACTGAATTTATACGGTTTGGTATCTATTTCTATACCGAGCTCTATCGCGATAATGTTGATGTAGTCCACCACCACGCCTTTATAGACCCCGTCGGAATCCATAAATCTCATCGGAGGAGAACTGTCGTCGGCGCCGTAAATAAGCGGTCCCTGGCTTCGATACTTCTCCACCACCTGCTTCACCCTGGCTTCTTCGCTGTCCCTATGGGCAAGGTAGCCTGTAAAAACAGTCAGAACAACGAGGCTGACTGCAAGTATGGCTCTGAAATTACGGCTGCGCTTCATTTTCTTCTATCCTTCAAAATCTTAAACGCCTCGACGATGTCAATATGACTCACATTCCTCGGTTCGAACTTAAGTATCCCGAAAACTATCTGCATGGTTATTCCTATACCGAATACGCTTATGACAGTACCTACTCCCGCTGGTCCGCCGAGGAGTATCCCTGCGGTGAGGACTACCGCATAAATAATGACGTTTACCGCTCCTATAGGCATTTTTCTGAGCCGCTTTCCTATGGCTACGAGAAGAGCGTCCCTCGGTCCGCAGCCGAGCCCCGCCGACATATAGATAAACTGCCCGAAGGCCATTATAAACTGGCCTGCAATCATAACGGCAATTCCCGAAATCATACCGCTCTGTTCACCTACAATGTCCAGCGCCGTAAATCCGTCCACGTAAAGCCCGCACAGCAAGGCGTCAAAAATCGTTCCTATACCTATCTTCTCTTTCAGCGCTATATCAACGACTACGATTATAACCGCTATGATAATGGACATATTTCCGTATGTAAGGCCTGCCTTCATACTCAGACCCATGCATAGGCAGTCCCACGGCGCAAGTCCGATGTTTGCCATAATCGTAAGATAAAGACCGAAGGAGAATATACCCAGTCCTATTGCGGCCTTCACGGAATTTTTAACTACTCCTGCTCTGTTCATATTCTCCTCCGTCCCCCTTACATCTCCATCCATTTCTCGTACGCCTCGTCCAGCTTTGTCTTAAGCGCTCTGACCTGGGCGTCCAGCTCCGAAAGCTTTTTATGGTCGGCCAGGGTCTCCGGCCGGCACATGAGGGCTTCCTTTTCCGAAATCTCGGCCTCTGTTTCGGAGATGAGCTTTTCCAGCTTTTCCTTTTCCCGCTGGGCTCTGCGCTCCTCGGCTTCCTTCTGCTTCTTCAAGGCGCGCTCTTCTGCGGAGGAAAGGTTTTGACTCTGCATTGGGGCTTCACCCGGTTTCGACGGATTTCCCCCTTTTTCGCCGCCGGAGCTTTGTCCTGGGCTGCCGGCGCTTAAGGCTTTGGCGCTGCCGCTCCGCTCTTCCTTTTTCTCCACGTAGTAATCCCACTTTCCCAGATATTCCACCATCCCCGACGGCGTAAGCTCCAGGATTCTCGTCGGAATACGGTTGAGAAAATATCTGTCGTGGGAAACGGCGATTACGGTTCCCGGAAAATCCAAAAGGGCCTCCTCGAACACCTCCTTGGAGGCTATGTCAAGGTGGTTTGTCGGCTCGTCGAGAATCAAAGTGTTGGAGCCGCACATCATAAGCTTGAGAAGGGAAAGCCTCGCCTTCTCTCCTCCGGAAAGATCTCCGGTTCTGATGAAGACCTGATCGTCCTTAAACAGGAACCTGCCCAGGATACCTCTGATTTCACCGTCGGTGTAAAGGCGATAGTCGTTGTGGACCTGATCCATGACCGTAAGGTCCGGGTTCAGGAGCTGCTGCCCCTGGTCGTAGTAGCCGAAATCCACGTTGTGGCCTATGCGAATATAGCCCTCCGTCGGCTTCACTTCCTCCATGAGCATGCGAAGAAGAGTCGTCTTTCCCACTCCGTTGGGGCCCACTATGCAGATTCTCTCGCCCTTTTTTATATCAAAGCTGACGTTTTTGAAAAGCCGTTTCGCCCCTTCGCCGAATCCGAAGGTCTTTCCCAGATCCTCGCCGTACACCACGTCCTTGCCGCTCTCGTACTTTTCGTGAAAGTTAAGGCGCATTTTGCCCGGCAGACTGTCAGGTTTTTCAAGGCGCTCCAGATGGGCGAGGCGCTTTTCCCTGGAGGCCGCGCGCTTTGCCAGCTTTTCCGTGCCCCTCTCCTTGTAGCGGCGTATCATATCCTCCTGACGGCGTATCTCGGCCTGCTGGTTGTTGTAGGCCTTGAGCTGAACCGCCCTGTCCGCCCGCTTTTTCTCCGCATAATATGTGTAGTTCCCCTCGTAGCAGGTCAGCCTGTGATTTTCCACCTCGAATATGCGGTTTGCCACCTGATCGAGAAAATATCTGTCGTGGGAAACGATGATCACCGTGCCTCTGTACGATGAAAGGTACTGCTCCAGCCACCTCAATGTAGAGATGTCCAGGTGGTTTGTCGGCTCGTCGAGGAGGAGCATGTCCGGCTTTTCCATGAGCAGACACGCAAGGGAAAGCCGCGTCCTCTCGCCTCCCGACAAAGTGCGCACCGGCTTATCCATATACTCCGGGCCGAAGCTCATGCTGGAAAGGATTCCGCGCATCTCGCTCTTATAACTGTATCCTCCCGCCCTTTCGTACTCGATTCTAATGCGGTCAAAACGCTCCAAAAGCTCCGCCGCCGCGTCCCGGCCTTCCTCCGAAGCCTTCGCTATCTCGCCTGACAAAGAGTGCATCTCTTCTTCCATCTGGTGAAAGCGGCCGAAGATTCCGTCCACAGCCTCTATGACGGTGCCGTCCGGGTTGAAATCGTCTTTCTGCTTAAGGTAACCCAGCTTCCTGTCCTTTGCCAGAAAGAAGCTTCCCGAATCGGTGTTCATCTCTCCGGTGAGGATATTCAGAAGAGTCGACTTTCCGGCGCCGTTTGCCCCGACTATTCCTATGCGGTCTCCTTCGTTTACGTGAAAGGACACGTTTTCAATTATGACGTCTGTTCCGTATACCTTGCTTAAATCCGTAGCCGAAAGGACTACCATGAAGTCTCACCATCCCCGGTAACTTTTATCTGTGCGTCCACGGGAAGGGACGGATATGCGTCGAGGTAAAGACCGTCGCTTCCCATAGCCTGGTATTTATAGTATGCCGCGCAGCCGATCATGGAGGCGTTGTCGGTGCAGAGCCTCTTTTCCGGCAGGTACAGCTTTATCTTCTTTTCGTCGCAGGCTGAAGCGAGTTCCTTCCTGAGCCTGTCGTTGGCGGCTACTCCGCCGGCTATTACTATGGAGTCGCTGCCCGTCATCTCCGCCGCGTCCATGGCCTTGTTCACCAGGACCTCTACAACGGCCTCCTGAAATCCTGCGGCGACGTCGGCGGCATTTATGTCCCGTCCCGCCTGCTTCTGAGAATTGACGTAGTTTAAAACGCCGGTCTTTATGCCGGAAAAGCTGAAGTCAAAGCTTCCCTTTTCCAGATACACTCTCTTGAAGTGGATTGCCTCCGGGTCTCCCTCCTTTGCCAGCCTGTCTATCTTAGGGCCTCCCGGATAGCCGAGACCTATGACTCTGGCCACTTTGTCGTACGCCTCACCTGCGGCGTCATCTCTGGTGGAGCCTAAGACTCTGCACGAGGTGTAGCTTTCCATATAGACGAGACTGGTATGGCCCCCCGAAACTATGAGGCTTAAAAACGGCGGCTCCAGCTCCTTATACTGTATGAAATTGGAGCTTACGTGGCCGTACATGTGGTTGACCCCCACAAGGGGTATGTTCTTTGCCATGGCCATGGCCTTTGCCGCGGCAATTCCTATGACAAGAGAGCCCACAAGCCCCGGCCCGCAGGTTACTCCCACCAGATCTATGTCGTCAAGGGTCACGCCGGCTTTGTCAAGGGCCTCGTCAATTACGGAATT
>CALXBQ010000051.1 GCA_944386595.1 uncultured Clostridia bacterium | reverse complement strand
GCTTTGACTCGCCTATTCCGAACGTCCTTAACAGCCTGTAATAAATCACGGAGTCGCTGAGGCTGAGAAGATAAGGTCTCACTCTTCTCTCCCACATTCTCGTCATCTCCCGTGGCGGTCCCGGCATACAGATGACCGTTTTACCTTCCGTCGTAAGGGCAAAGCCCGGAGCTGTGCCTGCGTCGTTGTCGAATACTACGGCCTTTGTCGGCATCATAGCCTGCTTGTAGTTATTCTCTGTCAGAGTGTATCCCCTTCGCGAAAAGACAGCTTCAAGGTCTGCGAGGCACTTTTCGTTCATTTCAAGGGTATCTCCCATAACACTGCACACGGTCTCCTTGGTAAGGTCATCCTCCGTAGGTCCCAGACCTCCCGTGGTTATGACCATGTCGCAGTCCCGAAAGGCCATCTTCAACATGTCCGCAAGCCTTCCCGAGTTATCGCCTGCCGTATAGTGGTACATTACGTCTATGCCTAAAGTGTTAAGTTCCCTCGAGAGATACACCGTGTTGGTGTTTACAATCTGTCCGAAAAGTATCTCGGTTCCTACGCTTAAAATTGCCGCCTTCATTTTTCACCTCGCAAAATACGCGAAAGCCGTAAAGCCTTCGCGCACCGTTAAACTATTTCATTGAAAATACCGATTTATTCTTAATGATGTACTCAGCTCCTGAATATACTGTCATTACGAGAGACGCCCAGAGGAATATCTGTCCCGCAACGTTAAATCCGCCGTATACGTCCGTGTCTTTTAAGGCCGACGTGAGAAGAAGCAGCGGAACGGCTATCATCTGAAGCACCGTCTTTATCTTTCCGCTCATTCCGGCTGCGATAACTATGCCTTCCGCAGCGGCCACCGAACGCATTCCCGCAATGGCAAATTCCCTCGCAAGTATGATGATGAGCATCCACGCCGGAACCATACCGCCTTCCACCATGAGGCAGAATGCCGAATATACGAGAATCTTATCGGCCAGAGGATCCATAATCTTTCCGAAGTTGGTAACCAGGTTATACTTTCTGGCGATTTTGCCGTCCAGCATGTCCGTAAAAGACGCCGCTATGAAAATTATAAAAGCGGGAACGAAAAACTCCAGCATATAGCAGGCGATAAAAAACGGCACTGCCACTACGCGCAAAACCGTAAGCTTATTAGGTAAATTCATATCATGCCTCCAAAATAAAAACCCGGAAGCTCCGTTAAGGAATAATTGACGCCCTATCGTTCGATAGGTGGGTATCCTGCCTTCATCTCTCTGTCTTCCGCAGACAAAGGCGGCATGACATAACAGCTGACGGACGCCGGATTCCCGTAAAATTAGTGTAGGTTCAATTATGAAGCCTTAACGCAAGTCCCAGGCAACTCTATTATAATACAAAATCCGGCCGTGTGCCACACGTTTTTACCGCGGGCCCGCAGCCGGAGCATAATTATTCTTCGTAAAGATCTATGGCGCAGTTGGTATGAACCTTCTGCACGTCGTCGTTATCCTCGAAGATGTCGATCATCTTCCTCAGCTTCTTGATGTCATCCTCTCCCGGAGTAGCCTCTACGGAAGGAACGTACTCGATGTCGGATTCCACCAGCTCGTAGCCCGCGTCGGTGAGAGCCTGATGTACATCAGCGTATGCCGAAGGCTCTGTCTGAATCTCAAAGCTGTCGTCATGAGTTATCATATCGTCGGCGCCTGCCTCGAGAGCCGTTTCCATAAGGGAATCTTCATCTATGGCGTCAGTCTTCTCGATGAGAATCACGCCCTTTCTGGAAAACATGTAGGATACGCAACCGTTGGTTCCCAGGTTTCCGCCGTGCTTGTCGAAGGTGGATCTGACAAAAGATGTAGTTCTGTTGGTGTTATCCGTAAGGCAGTCTACGATAACGGCAACTCCGCCTGCGCCGTATCCCTCAAAGGACAGCTCCTCGTAGGATACGCCTTCCAGCTCGCCTGTTCCCTTCTTAATGGCTCTCTGGATGTTATCGTTAGGCATACTGATCGCCTTAGCCTTTTCTATGGCAACTCTCAGTCCCGCATTGTATTCAGGATCTCCGCCGTCCTTTGCGGCTACGGTGATTGCCTTTGCATATTTTGTGAACATTGCAGCTCTCTTAGAGTCCTGAGCCGCCTTTCTGCCCGCTATTGTACCGTGTCTTCCCATCGAGACACCTCCTGTTCTTTATATAAATTTTTATCATTAACAACCGTGATATTATACACCAAAAGCAGCAGCTTTGCAATTACTATTGTTCAGGCTGCCAGAGTCCTATGGCGTTGCTCACCGGAAGGGAGAAAACGATGGACTGGGCCTTGGAGTCAAGGCCGGCCTTTTCCATAATGGCTTTCATTATGTTGTTTCTGCCCTGGGCGGGAACTACGATGAAATGTATCTCCTTTTCCGATGCGATGGAAAAGCCGAAGAATTTTTCGGTGTACTCCGCTCCGGTACCCTTCGCCTTTATTACGGTGCCTCCCGAAGCCCCGGCGCTTCTTGCCGCATCCATTATCAAATCCGTGTAGCCTTCGTTAGCGATGACGAAGAGCAGTTCAAAATCAGTATTTACAGCCATTCTCTTCTCTCTTTCTGCAAAAATAGACGACTTTCTGTCACCGGAACCCAGTGTCTGTCCGTCAAGAATGTATTCAAAGCTTCTCTTTCCTCCGACGCTGTTTAAGGGAACCGAAACGACTATTCCGTTTCCCGGAACCTCTATGTACATTTTGTTCTTGAAGTCCTTGAAAAGCTGCGAAACTCCCGAATCCGTAATTATGCCGAAAACGATGGCCTTCTCCACGGGAGTAAGATACAGATAGTCAAGCACTTCCGAAGAAGCGGTACCGTTTCCGAGGACAACGTCTGTGGTAAACACGTTGTTTTCGTTGAAAATGCGTATTACCTTCTCAGCTCTGTGACGGTCGGTAACCGCAGTTACAAGATGTAATCCTTCCATATAAATCTCACCTCTCCCGTTACAGCTCTATTATATCTTCGTCGGCAAACTGCTGAATCGTTTCCTGCATTCTGATTCTCATGGTCTCTTCTTTTCTCGTTCTGAGCCTGTAGATTCCGCCCAGAAGCTGAATCATGATGAGAGGCGTCATCGCTACCATAGCGACTATTCCGAATGCGTCGGTGATGATTCTGTCAACGCCGCCTATGGCCTCGCACGCTCCCATGGCAAAAGGCAGAAGGAACGTCGCCGTCATAGGTCCCGAAGCAACTCCGCCGGAGTCAAAAGCGATTGACGTAAATATTTTTGGCGTAAACAAAGACAGCAGAAGCGCTATTGAATATCCCGGTATGAGAAAACACATGACCGAAATTCCGGTAATTACCCGTATCATTGCAAGGGCAAGGGAAATTGCCATTCCGATAGAAAGGCTCAGCTCCATGGCTCTTGCAGGAATGGTTCCCGCAGTAATCTCTTCTACCTGCTTGTTAAGCACGTGAACGGCCGGCTCCGCCGCAACGATAAAGTATCCTATCACCATGGCGAGAGGAATCAGTATCCAGAATATATCTGTTGAGCCTATAAGCTTTCCTATGTAATTACCAACAGGCATGAATCCCACGTTTACACCCGTAAGGAAAAGCACCAGTCCTATATACGTGTGAACCAGGCCGATACAGATTTTGACAAGAGCCTTCTTCTCCAGCTTTATAACCATGACGTTAAACAGCAGGAAGAACAGTATTATAGGCGCAAGAGCTATTGCAACCTCCTCCAGATACTTCGGAAACTCCGAAACGAAGAGCATTATGGCGTCCTGAGAGCTGTTTCCTTCAGGAATCTCAACGGGAGTATACGCTCCTTCCGCAGGATATAAAAGCCCTAAAATGAGCACTGCAAGTATAGGTCCTATGGAACAGAGAGCTACGAGACCAAAGCTGTCGTTTCCGGCGTGTCTGTCGCTTCGTATATTGGAAACGCCCACACCGAGAGCCATTATGAAAGGTACCGTCATAGGTCCCGTTGTAACTCCTCCGGAATCAAAGGCTGCCGCCCAGAAGTCCTTAGGAACAAATGTTGCCGTAATAAAAACTATGATGTAAAAACCGATTAAAAGATATGAAAGCGGTATGCCGAAGAGAATTCTCAGCATCGCTATTACGAGAAAGATGCCCACTCCGAGAGCTACGGCAATGATTATTACCGCATTCTCTATGGTAGGTATCTGATCTGCCAGAACCTGAAGGTCCGGCTCCGAAACAGTGATTATAACACCCATTAAAAAGCTGACGAGTACGATTACCCAGACGCGTCTGGATTTAGTCATGCACGAGCCGACCTTGTTTCCTATAGGCGTCATAGCCGTATCGGCGCCCAGTGTAAAGAAAGCCATACCTCCTATTAACATAATTGCGCCGATTATAAACGCAACAAACATGTTGTTGGGAATCGGCGCAATGGTAAAGCAAAGAAGTATTACTATAATGGTTATGGGCAATACGGATGTCACTGCTTCGTGAAACTTTTCATAAAGCATGGATCTGTTGCTCAAATATACACCTCTTTTTAATTTTTATGCAATAACTTATCATGTACTGAATATTATACAGTTTTTTCGTCCTCAAGGCAAGCATCTTCTATATTTTTGTGAGCCGTCGCCATCATCAGCTTGATTCTGTTAAGCTGATTTACGTCGCTGGCGCCGGGGTCGTAGTCTATAGCCACTATATTCGCCTTAGGATTCATCTTTCTCAGTGCCTTCATCATGCCCTTGCCTATTACGTGGTTAGGAAGACACGCAAACGGCTGGAGGCAGACGATGTTTTCAACTCCGCTGTGAATGAGCTCTATCATTTCACCCGTAAGGAGCCACCCTTCACCGCACTGGTTTCCCAAAGATGCGATCTGCGATGCGTTAGCCGCCGTCTCCTCTATGTATGCGGGTTCTGTAAAGTGCTTACTCTCTCTGAGGGCCTTTCTCATAGGCTTTCTCAGCCACTCTATGGCCTTGATTCCAAGGTTGTTCACGGACTTCTGCTTGTGAGTTCCCGAAAGATGCTCGAAGTTGAACTGTTTGCTGTACATTCCGTACAGGAAGAAGTCGAGCATGTCCAGGACTACGGCTTCTCCGCCCTCCTGCTCTATAATGCCTACGATGTCGTTGTTGGCGTTAGGATGATATTTTACGAGAATCTCTCCCACGACGCCTACCTTAGGCTTTACTTCTCCCGTTCTCACCACTTTGTCAAAGTCTTCGACTATACCTTTCAGGTTCTTTGCAAAGACCCTCCTGTTGAAGTGAATGGTGTTGTCGATTATCCTGTCGTGCCACTTGTCCAGTATGGCCTGACACGTTCCCGGAACCTTTTCGTAAGGCCTCGTAGCGTAGAGGACTCTCATGATAAGGTCTCCGTACACGACTCCCACCGCAAGCTTAAGGCCCATCTGCGGCGTAATCTTAAAGCCCGGATTCTTTTCAAGGCCCACCGTGTTAAAAGAAACAACGGGAACCTGCTCCATATCGAGATCCTTAAGGGCCTTTCTCAGAAGGGCGACGTAATTGCTGGCTCTGCAGCCTCCGCCTGTCTGGCTCATAAATACGGCCGTTTTGTTCAGGTCGTATTCTCCCGACTTAAGCGCCGATATTATCTGTCCCAGCGTCACGATGGTAGGATAGCACGCGTCGTTATTTATATATCTCAGCCCCTCCTCCACCGAGTTCTTGTCAACGTCCGGAAGGAGCACCGCATTGTATCCGCATGACCTCATGGCGGCTTCCAGATAGGTGAAGTGTATCGGTGACATCTGCGGCACGAGAATGGTGTAGTTTTCTCTCATCTCCTCCGTAAAGAGAAGTCTCTCGTAAGGTTCGATTTCAGGAACCACATGAATGTCGTTTTTGTCCCGCGCCTCCATGGCGGCCTTAAGGGATCTGATCCTGATCTTAATGGCGCCCAGATTGGAACCTTCGTCTATCTTAAGAACGGTATAGAGCTTGTTATGGGCTCTGCATATCTCTTCCACCTGATCCGTCGTAACAGCGTCAAGGCCGCATCCGAAGGAATTGAGCTGAATTATCTCGACGTCGTCGCACCTTCCGGCAAAATCAGCAGCCTTGTAAAGTCTGGAGTGGTATACCCACTGGTCGAGAACTCTGAGAGGCCTCTCAAGTTTACCCATATGAGCGACTGAATCCTCCGTGAGAACCACAAGGTCAAAGGAGTTTATCAGCTTGTTTATGCCGTGGTTTATTTCAGGATCCACGTGGTACGGCCTTCCCGAAAGAACGACGCACTTTTTGTGGTTGGCCCTTGCGTATCTGAGGGCGTACTCACCCTGCTTTCTTATATCGTCCTTGAAGGCGTTCTGCTCTTTACGGGCCTTTGTCACAGCCTTCATTATCTCATCCTTTTCGATATGATAAGGCTTCAGGATCTCGGAAAGCTCGTGGGCAAGTCTCAGGTCGTTGTCGTAAGGCAGGAAAGGATGAGTAAATCTCACTCCGTACTCCTCAAAGACGTCATCCATGTTGTTGGCTATTACCTCCGGGTACGTTGCAACTATCGGACAGTTGTAGTGGTTTGGAGCTCCTTCATCCTCGTTTCTCTCGTAGTTGATGCACGGATAGAATATCCACTTCACGCCCTGCTCCGTAAGCCATTTAATGTGGCCGTGCACCAGCTTTGCAGGATAGCATGCCGTGTCTGAGGAAATGGTCTCCATTCCCATCTCGTATATTTTCTTCGTCGAAGCCGGTGACAGAACCACTCTGAACTTCAGAGCCGAGAAGAATGTAAACCAGAACGGGTAGTCCTCGTACATGTTGAGAACCCTCGGAATACCTATGGTTCCGCGCTCTGCATCAAAATCCGAAAGAGGCTTGTAGCCGAAAAGTCTCTTGAACTTGTAGTCGTAAAGGTCAGGAATGTCGTTGGAGCTTCTCTCCCCTCCCGCTCCCTTCTCGCAGCGGTTTCCGGTTACGAACTTGGAGCCGTCGTGAAATCTGTTTATAGTCAGAATACACCTGTTCTCGCAGCCTTTGCACCTGCCGTTGGTATGTTCTACCGTAAAATCGTCGAGAGCTTCTCTCGAAAGGATGGAAGACTCGGTATCCTCTATATAGTTTTCCTTGGCGATGAGCGCGCAGCCGTAAGCGCCCATGAGCCCTGCAATGTCAGGTCTCACAACATCTCTACCGATTATCTTTTCTATACTTCTGAGAACGGCGTCGTTCATGAACGTTCCGCCCTGAACGACTATCTTGTCTCCCGCCTCGTCGGGATTTCTCAGCTTTATAACCTTGTAGAGAGCATTTTTTATGACCGAATATGAAAGTCCTGCGGAAATATCTCCGATAGTGGCGCCCTCTTTCTGGGCCTGCTTTACCTTGGAGTTCATAAATACCGTGCATCTTGTTCCCAGATCCACGGGATTTTCGGCAAAGAGCGCTTCCTTTGCGAAGGCTCTCGTGTCGAGATTTACGGATTTTGCGTACGTCTCAAGGAAGGAGCCGCAGCCTGAAGAGCAGGCTTCGTTAAGCATGATATTGTAGATGGCTCCGTCCTTTATCTTCATACACTTCATGTCCTGGCCGCCTATGTCCAGAATGAAGTCAACTCCCGGAAGGAAAGCCTCCGCGGCCCTGTAATGGGCCATTGTCTCTATTTCGCCCATATCGGCCTTAAACGCAGCTTTAATAAGCCCTTCGCCGTAGCCTGTCACGCAGGTGTTGGCGATAAAGGCGTTTTCGGGAAGCTGGGAATAAAGTTCCTTCAGCATGGTCTTTACGGCTTCTATAGGATTACCCTCGTTGCTCCTGTAGAAGGAGTAGAGAAGGTTGTTGTCTTTATCTATGAGCGTGGCCTTTGTGGTGGTAGAACCCGCGTCGATTCCCAGGTACACCTCGTTTCTGGCCTTCTTTATATCTTTTCTTCTTATGGTGTGCTGACCGTGCCTTGCGAGGAATCTGTCGTACTCCTCCCGGGATGCAAACAGCGGCTCTATATGCTTTGTATCGGAAAGCTGGCTCTGATCGGCATTGTTAAGCTTGTCAGTGAGAGCCTCAAGGCTTATCTCGTCGCTCTTTTCCGCAAGCATGGCCGCGCCGATTGCAACGAAGTATCTGGAATCCTCCGGAAATATCACGTCTTCGTCCTTAAGCTCCAGAGTTTCTATAAATCTCTCCCTGAGCTCCGACAAAAACGACAGCGGTCCGCCCAGAAAAGCCACCTTCCCCCTTATGGTGTGTCCGCAGGCCAGCCCGCTTATGGTCTGGTTGACGACAGCCTGGAAAATGGACGCGGCAAGATCCGGCACCGAAGCTCCGTCGTTTATGAGGGGCTGGATGTCGGTCTTTGCGAATACGCCGCATCTTGCGGCAATAGGATATATCATCTTGTGGCTTTTGGCCGCCTCGTTAAGTCCTCCCGCGTCGGTGTTCAAAAGTATTGCCATCTGGTCTATGAACGCGCCGGTACCGCCTGCGCATGTTCCGTTCATTCTCTGCTCGATGGTGGCGCCGTAGAACGTAATCTTCGCGTCCTCTCCTCCCAGCTCAATGGCTACGTCCGTCTCCGGAATGAGAGTCTCCACGGCGCGGCTGCAGGCTATAACCTCCTGCTCAAAAGGAATTCCCAGAACCGTTGCAAGGGAAAGTCCGCCCGATCCGGTGATAACCGGCCTTAAGGTAATGTCTCCGTATTTGTCATAAAGATCCTGAATCAGTTCTCTGACCTTTTCAAATACGTCCGACATGTGTCTTTCGTATCTGGAATAGATTATATCTCCCGAATCCTCTGTCAGAACGAGTTTTACGGTCGTGGAACCAATGTCAATTCCTAATTTCATGTTTTACCTCTGTAAAAATACCTCTTCTATAAATTTCTGATTTCCTTGTTGTAAAGATGTCTGAACATAAGCGCCGAGTAAATCAGTCCTATAATCTCCGCCAGCGGGAATGACATCCAGGAAGCCGTAACTCCCGCCAGATTATACAGAATGTATGCCAGCGGCAGGATTCCGATAAGCTGTCTGATGAGGGACGCGAACAGGCTGTATATGCCGTGTCCCGTTCCCTGAAAGAGGGTGGACGTCATAATGCCGAACGCCGCCGGAAGGAAGCATATGCTTATAAGCCTCAAAGCCGGCACTCCCATTTCCAGCATTTCGCTGTCCGCGTTGAACATGAGCAGAAATACCTGCGGGAACAGCTGGAACAGCAGAGTTCCTATGGCCATTATGATTATGGCCGTTATGAGACCCAGCTTGTACGTTCTCATGAGACGGTGCTTGTTTCTGGCTCCGAAGTTATATCCCATGATTGGCATTGCTCCCTGGTTCAGTCCGAACACCGGCATAAAGATGAAGGACTGGAGCTTGAAGTAGATTCCCAGCACTGCAACTGCCGTAGCGCTTGCCGCAAGGATAGCGTTGTATCCGAGGAGCATAACGGAGCCTATGGCCTGCATGATTATGGACGGAAATCCTACGGCATATATATCCTTTACCACATGCCAGTCCATTTTAAATCTTATAAGTCTAACTTTCACGGCGTGCTCTCTTGTAAGTACGACAAAGAGCGCAACGGTCATGGCAAGAGCCTGACCTGCAACGGTGGCGACAGCCGCGCCTGCAATTCCCATCTTAGGAGCGCCGAAAAGCCCGAATATGAGAATCGGATCAAGGATTATGTTGGTAATGGCTCCGGTAAGGCTTGTCAGCATCGGTGCCAGCATGTTTCCTGTTGACTGAAGCACCTTCTCAAGGGATATTTCCACCATGATGAAAAGGCTTGCGCAGGTGACTATCCTCATATAGGTCACGCCTCCCTCGAATATTTCAGGGTCGCCGGTGTATGCTTTCATGAAAGGCACCGTAAGGAACAGGCCTACTATGAGGAATATTATATAGTTAAATACGGCTATTCTCACGCTGGTGCTGGCGGCTTTATCAGCCTCCTCGAACCTCTTCGCTCCGAGTCTTCTTGCAATCAGCGAGTTCACGCCCACTCCGCTTCCTACGGCGAGAGCCGTTATCAGCATCTGGACAGGCATTACCAGAGAAACCGCAGTAAGGGCTTTCTGGCTTATCATAGCTACGAATATACTGTCTACAACGTTATAGAGAGCTGAAATCAGCATTGAAAGTATTGCAGGCCATGCCATGGAAGCGAGAAGCTTTCCGACGGGCGCAGTGCCCATTTTGTTTTCCTCGTGGCCTTCCTGAGCCCGCACTTCCTGAACATCAGTCATAATTTCCTTGTTTTCAGTCATTGAATCACTCCTGTCCCCGTTATTCTGCCCGCATAGCAGGCGACTTCTATAAGTTAAAAAATCCAGGCCTGAAGCAACTAAAAAATCACATCAAGCCTGCACCTCTGTAGTCAAAGTTACGGGTAGGTCTGTAAGCCGGGTTCTGTATTAGACAATCATCTATCTGTGGCGAAACATTACTGCTCGCTCATGCGGTCCACCTGTCGGGCAGCGACGGGCCGCCGCCTTTTACGCCCATTTCGACCTTGCTCCGGATGGGGTTTACACGGCCGCCATGTCTCCATGACGCCGGTGAGCTCTTACCTCACCATTTCAACCTTACCACAGCGTTACCTGTTTCGGCGGAATGTTTCTGTTGCACTTTCCCTATGGTTACCCACGCCGGACGTTATCCGGCATCCTTGCCCTGCGGAGCCCGGACTTTCCTCATGCCCCGGGTACCCCCGAAGCACGCGATTGTCTGGCCTGCCCATAACCATATAATTTTATCACAAAATCCGCTTTAAAACCATACCTAAAATCAGGTCTTGCGACGGTTTTTTGATTGATTCTGCTGCGGCGTCCTCATATACTAAAGCTCTTTTATGAGAAATCTGTCCATGGCATTATGCGCGCTGGTTGAAGGCGCGTCCACCTTGCTCCTGTCCCTGTATCCGGTCTTTTCGTACATATGAAGAGCCGTCTCAAGGCTGCTGTGAGTTTCCAGGTATATCCTATCGTATCCGAAATCTCTTGCCTTCGCTTCTATCCCCTTCATTAAAAGCTTTCCCAGTCCGACGCCCTTTGCGCTGTCCTTCAGATACAGTTTCTGAAGCTCCGCGCATCCTTCGATTAAAGGAAATTCCGCAAAGCCCACTCCTCCGAGCACTTCGCCTGAAAGCTCCGCAACGAGATAAAATCTTTCTTCGGGCTTTTCTCCGTAGTACACAGAAAGATGATCAAGCTCCGGGTCAAAATATGCCGTTCCGGGGATATCAAGCCCATACTTTTCAAGGTTATATCTTGCTATCTCGCCCAGGTACGGGTCGTCTTCTCTCTTTATCGGCCGCAGCGCGACCTTGCTCTTAATGTCTGTCATAATGTCTCCCGTTAAACAAAATCAGCAATATGGTTATATGTTCTTCTCGCAAAGCTCTCTTATCACGCAGCCTTCGCAGTCCGGTTTTCTTGCGGTACAGCAGTTCCGTCCGTGAAAGATCAGACTGTGATGTGTCTTTGACCACCTGTCCTCGGGAACCGTTTCCATCAGCGCAAGCTCCGTCTTAAGCACGTCGCTTTCATGAACAAGTCCTATTCTGTTGGAAACCCTGAAAACGTGTGTATCCACGGCTATTCTCTGATGTCCGAAGCCTACGGAGAGCACCACATTGGCCGTCTTTCTCCCCACTCCCGGAAGGCTGACTAAAGACTCGTAATCCTCCGGCACCTTTCCGCCGAAATCGGAAACGATTCTCCCCGCCATGGCAACGATGTTTTTCGACTTTGTCTTATACATGCCGATGCGCCTTATGAACTTTTCCACATCGGCAGGATCAGCCTTTGAAAGGGTCTCAGCGTCGGGATATCTTTCAAAGAGCTCCGGAGTCACCTGATTGACACTTTTGTCCGTAGTCTGAGCCGATAAAGCCACTGCGACGATGAGCTCGAACACGTTTCTGTGGTGAAGAGCGCATTCGGCCTCCGGATATTCCTCTTCGAGGAGATCCAGCACTTTTTTTACCTTTTCCTTATCCATATGTGTTCCTTTCCGCGTTGACAAAGCCCGCAGGCTGATAATATAATCTATCCATGAGTATTATTAAAGAGATAAGTGAAATCAACTTCGACGCCCTTCCCCTTACGGAAGCGGTATATCAGAAGCTTCTCAGAGACATCCTTACCGGTCACATAAAGAAGGATTCCCGCCTTGTGGAACAGAAGGTCTGCGAAATGTACAGCGCCAGCAGAACCCCTGTAAGAGAGGCTCTCGGCCGTCTTGAAAAAGACGGAGTGATCAGGCTTGTTCCCAATAAAGGGGCCATAGTCACAGGCTTTTCCGACCGGGAAATATCCGATTTCTTCGAGATGCGTACCGACTATGAGATTCTTGCCGTCCGCTGGGGAATCGAGCGAATCACCGAAGAGCAGATGGACGAACTCGATGAAATATACGATTTCATGAAGTTCTATACCGCCAAAGACGACATTCCGAAGATGATAAGCATAAACACCGCTTTTCACCGTCAGATATATAAGGCCGCCCATAACCGTCTTTTAGAAGATACCCTTATCCGCTACCAGACGATTATAAACTACTGCAGCTCGTCCAACTACTTTGCGCCGGGCTATCTTCAGAAGGTTTTCAAGGAGCATTCCCGCATCTATAACGCCTTCAAAAACGGAAACCCCGACAACGGAGCGAGAGCCATGAAGGTTCACATGAAAAGCTCTATGAAACGCCGCGGCTGACCGTTCTTCGTAATACCGTCTCATTATACCAAAAAGAGCCGGCTGTGCCGACTCTTTTTCTGTTAAATCTTAAATTCGTCTGAACTTCAGTCCGTCCTCTCCGGCCGCTATCTCTACTCTGTCGCCGTCGGCCACATCGCCTTTTATTATCATCTCGGCAAGCTTTGTCTCGATGTTTCTCTGTATGTAACGCTTTACAGGACGCGCTCCGTAATTAGGATCGTAAGCTTCCGAAGCTATGAACTTCTTCGCATCGTCAGTAAGCTCCAGAGTGATGTTTCTGTCGGCAAGACGGGATTCCAGTGCCTTCATGGAAAGCTCGGTTATCCTTATTACCTGCTCCTCGGTAAGCGGACTGAATACGACGATGTCGTCTATACGGTTTAAGAACTCCGGTCTGAAATAGTTCTTAAGCTGGCCCTCAACCCTGTCCTTTACCTCCTGCGGGATTGTTCCGTCTGGACTGATATTCTCCGTAAGCTCGGCGCTTCCGATATTGGAGGTCATTATAACTACCGTGTTCTTAAAGTCTACGGTTCTGCCCTGATTATCGGTAAGCCGTCCGTCGTCCAGAAGCTGCAGGAGAATGTTGAACACGTCAGGATGAGCCTTTTCTATTTCATCGAACAGTATTACGCTGTACGGTCTTCTTCTTACCGCCTCGGTGAGCTGTCCGCCTTCATCATATCCCACGTATCCCGGAGGAGCTCCTACAAGTCTTGATACGGAATGCTTCTCCATGTACTCTGACATATCTATTCTTATGAGGTTCTTCTCCGTATCAAAGAGTGCCTCCGCAAGGGCCTTCGCAAGCTCTGTCTTTCCGACTCCCGTAGGTCCCAGGAAGATAAACGATCCTATAGGTCTGTTTTCTTCCTTAAGTCCGGCCCGGGCTCTCAGTATGGCTTCCGATACGGCTTCAACGCCCTCGTCCTGGCCTATAACCCTTCTGTGAAGAATTTCGGCAAGCTTAAGGAGCTTCTCCCTTTCGCTTTCTACCAGTTTGGCCACAGGGATTCCCGTCCACGAAGAAATTACCTCGGCGATTTCCTCTTCGTTGACCTCCTCTTTCAGAAGTCTGTTTTCAGATGGATCCGCCGTCTCCTTTTCGGCTTCCAGCTTCTTCTCCAGCTCCGGCAGCTTTCCGTACTTCAGCTTTGCAAGAGTCTCAAGGTCGTAGTTTCTTTCAGCCTCTTCCATCTGATGCTTTACAGCGTCGATTTCTTCCTTTGTGGTTTTCACGTCGGCGATTGCTTTCTTTTCGTTTTCCCACTGGGCCCGCATAGATGCGTTCTCATCTTTAAGCTGAGCAAGCTCTTTCTCAAGAGCCTCAAGTCTCGCTTTAGAGCCTCTGTCCGTTTCCTTTCCCAAAGCCTGCTTTTCTATTTCAAGCTGCATAATCTTTCTTGAAATCTCGTCAAGCTCCGCCGGCATGCTGTCGATTTCCGTCCTGATTCTCGCAGCCGCCTCGTCCATAAGGTCGATGGCCTTGTCAGGAAGGAACCTGTCTGAGATATATCTGTCGGAAAGTGTCGCGCATGCAATGAGCGCGCCGTCCGTTATCCTTACGCCGTGGTGAATCTCAAACCTCTCCTTAAGACCTCTCAGAATTGAAATGGTGTCCTCAACGGTCGGCTGATCGACTAAAACCTTCTGGAATCTTCTCTCCAGAGCGGCGTCCTTTTCTATGTACTTTCTGTACTCGTCGAGAGTGGTCGCGCCTATGCAGTGAAGCTCGCCTCTTGCCAGTTTAGGCTTGAGGAGGTTTCCCGCATCCATGGAGCCTTCCGTTCTTCCCGCTCCAACGATATTGTGAATCTCGTCTATAAACAGTATGATCCTTCCTTCGGACTTTTCTATTTCATTTAAAACGGCCTTCAGCCTTTCTTCGAACTCTCCTCTGAACTTGGCGCCTGCGATGAGCGAACCCATGTCGAGAGCGAAAATAGTCTTGTCCTTAAGGCCTTCCGGCACGTCTCCCTTGAGAATTCTCTGGGCAAGTCCCTCCACTACGGCAGTCTTACCTACGCCCGGCTCTCCAATGAGAACAGGGTTGTTCTTGGTTCTTCTGGACAAAATCTGTATGGTGTGTCTTATTTCACTATCTCTTCCGATAACGGGATCCAGCTTTCCTTCTCTTGCCATCTCCACCAAATCTCTGCCGTATTTGTTTAAAGCGTCGTAGTTATCCTCAGGATTCTGACTCGTGATTCTCTGATTTCCTCTTACCTTGGAAAGAGCATCGAGGAATTTATCTTTAGTGATTCCGTGCCTTTTGAAAAGCTCCGCAGACGGCGTGTTTCTCTCCGAAAGCATGGCAAGATATATGTGCTCGACGCTGACGTACTCGTCCTTAAAGTCCTCGGCATTCTTTTCTGCCCCAACAAGAACCTTGTTAAGCCTTCCCGAAGCGTAAAGCTGACCGCTGCCTCCCGAAACCTTAGGAAGCTTTGCAACCTCCGCCTCCACCTCGCCTTCAAACTGTGACTCGTTCACTCCCATGCTCTTTAAAAGCTTTGGAATAAGTCCGTCTTTCTGATGCAGAAGAGCCAGGTGAAGGTGCTCCACCTCCAGGGTCTGATTTCCCTCGGAAACGGCTATGTTCTGGCTGTCCATCACAGCCTGCTGAGCGTTCTGCGTGTATTTTTCGATGTTCATTATATATCACCCCTCTTTGATTAACAGGTATATTTTTCTGCTTACAGATATATATTACTACCCGGAACATCAAAATGCAAGAACTTTTTAGCACTCATTACAAAAGAGTGCTAACAAAATGATTTTAATAAAAAACTTCCGTTCCGGCATAAGATACCGAATCGGAAGTCCTTCTTAAGTCTCTGTTACATATACAGAATATTCACCAGCAGACTGTACATCGCCCTTATCGGAACATTAAGCAGTATTCCGGTTATGCCGAACATCACGCAGGCGAACAGGATAAAGAATCCGTATCTGTAAAACTTGTACCACCAGGAGTATTTTCTCAGATTGAAAATCTCCGTTACGATATTAAATCCGTCAAGAGGCGGTATAGGCAGCAGGTTGAACGCCATGAGCACCACGTTTATCCAGACAACGTAAAGAAGTATCTCTGTAATTATACTTCCGACCGCACTCAGCACAAAGGCAGCTGAAACAGTGTATATTCCTTTCACGATAAATGTGAATACTATGGCGGTTATGAAGTTCATAAGGACTCCCGCAAAGGCCACCATCATCTCTCCGGATCTCCTGTGCTTATAATATCTGGAGTCGATTTCCACCGGTATTCCCCATCCGAAACCGCATATTAGCAGGGAAAGGAAGCCTATGGGATTCATATGGGCAGCGGGATTGAGTGTCAGCCTGCCCTGTATCTTCGGCGTCGGATCCCCAAGTTTATGAGATACAAAGCCGTGAGCCCATTCATGGACCGAAAGTCCTATGACGATTCCCGGAAGCATCATCAGCTTCCTCATAATCCAGTCCAGAGGGTCGGTATATGCTCCCGACACCATGTTAAACAAAAAAAGCAGTATGACGAAAATACCTATAGGTGAATTTAAAATCTGTTTAAATCTGTTCATCTATTCCGTTATCCTTAATAATAAAATCCCGTCTTAGGATTGCCGTATTCGGCAATCCTGCTTCTGTAGGCATCCATTGCCGCATCCTTAAATGCAGGTTCCGCTTCAATACCGGCCTCTTTAAGGATAGCAGTCATGAGAGGCGGATTTATGATAAACAGCGGACCTATAACGTATGTGGCCATAAAGTTTTTATATCTTATGCCCTCTTCTTTTACATCAGGGTTGAATCCCGGGCCTCTTTCTGTCATAAACAGAGGCTTAAGGCTGCCGTCATCGTAAAATGAATGAGTAAACTGGCTCTTATATCCGGCTACGTCTATGTCTCCGTACTTTCCCAGATAGAGGGAGTTGAACCGCTTCATCATCTTTCTTTCCGTATGGAAATCGAAAATCCCCAGACACTGCTGCTTTTCTCCCGTGTCGTCGGAAATCGACTTTCCGAATATCTCCAGAGCATTTCCCGTTACGAGTATCCGCTGTCCATTCTCAATGGAAGAAATTATCTCTTCCCTGTACGGAGCGAGCTTTTCCATGACGAGAAGCTGAGAGCTTTCGCTCATGGTTCCCATATACACCAGATCGAAACTTTCCTCATTGGAGTCGAGAAATGCAGGTTTTTCGTTTACGGAAGTCTCTTTGACATAAATATCCGGGACGGATTTTTCAAGATACTTTATATTGCCCAGTTCTCCGTACAGATTTGCAATTTCAGGAAACAAAACCTCTACTCTCATTTTGTCCCCTCCTCTCCGATGGCCGCAATGACGCCGGCCTTTACTTTTCCGGCAAGGGCGATAGAGTCCGTACCGTAAAGAATGTAGATATTATCGTTTTCAAATAGCCTTAAAAGTCCCGGCGCGTCGGTTTCCTTCTCGCATGCGGATATGATGTCTTCGGGAACTCCTGCCATCAGCAGTCTGAGCTTGTAGTCCTTTTCTCTCGGTCCCGTAACGATTATGTGCTTTATTCCGTGACCGTTTAAAAACTCAAAATCACAGTCATACAGCCAGCAGGTGTTTTCGGACCAGTGTTTCACATCGCCCAGGCAGTTCATCATGAGAATTACTTCCTTATCGCCCGGCTGAGATGCGATATATTCGAAAACCCTTGAGCCGGCATAAGCGTTCTTATCCTTTGAGAGGAGCATGGTGACAGTCCTGTCGCCGCGCTCGGTCACGTTATATCTGGTCTTTACAATATCGACCTTTGACATGAAGCCCTTGATTTCCGAAAGGCTGTATCCCAGCTCGTGCATAGCCGTTATAACGGTAACCTGATTGTAGATATTAAACGTTCCCTCATTCATCAGGCTGAAATGCTCGGATTCATCTCCTGTCCTGATGTCCATGGACATTGACCTTACGTCGACGTTATACGCCGCATAATCGTACTCGGGAGATCTGAAATCACATCTCGGGCAGTAGGCTTTTCCGATGCTGCTGTACCTGACGTACTCGTATTTGAGTTTCGTATGACAGCGAGGACATATCTGCATATCGTTTATGAGGTTGACGCTCTCCTGTGCGTCTCCTTCCATTTTCTCTATGCCAAAATACACTCTCTCGTTTTTCGGCGCGATTCCTGCGGAAAGAAGATCGTCGGCGTTGAGAATAAGCTTTGTTTCCGGAGGAATATTATCCTCAAGGATTTTTCTTATATACTCCGGGTGCGCGTTTCTCATTATGGAATCTCTGGAAAGGTTTGTTACGATCATCCAGTCCGGCTTTACGTACGGGAATATGCGAAGAGCCGACCTTTCGTCCACTTCGAGGACGGCAGCTTTATATTTTTCCACGTTGAAGATGTTTACGCCGGAAATAAGGCATGTGGCGATTCCGGAAGCTATATTTGAGCCGAGGCCGTTGTTTAATACTGTCTTTCCCGCCTGAGCGAGAACGTCCCTGAGCAGATTGGATACGGTAGTCTTCCCGTTGGTTCCCGTAACCGCGATGATTTTCTCCGGTCTGTTTATATATTTCAGGAAATCCGGACAGATTCTGATAGCCACCACGCCCGGAAAATTTGTCCCGTTTCTCTTTGTAATTTTAAGCGCTATAACAGACAGCTTGGCCGCTGCAAGAGCTATGGCAAACCTGAGTTTTCCCATTTAAAAACCTCCGTTTAAAACTATCTGTATTTAAAGCTCGGAACTATCTTCATGAGCTCGGGGATAATTCCGATTCCTCCCGGCGTCTGTCCCGGCAGCTGCCAGAAATCGTGAGCGCAGTAGTTGTTTCCCTCTATTATAGCAGGACCGTTCGGCGTTACGGCAACGTCCCATCCCACATATCTCATCTGAGGAACCACCATTGCGGCCTTTAGAACCATCTCCCTGGCCTCTTTGAACATCGGCGTAACAAAACCGACTATCTGCTTACCCGTGTACGGATGCACCGTAAACAGCTCATCGGCCGTCGTCTCTCCCGGATGAGCCGGGAAGAGAAATTCGCCGGTTTCAAGGTCGACAGGACCGTGAAGGCCGTAATTGTCCACAATTCTTCCGTTATTGCCGAATTTCTGCACTGCATAAATAAGATGAGGCTTGCCGTCATCTCCTATAAGGGTAATCATTCTCATGGTATTGACGGAGCACGGATACATCTCCGCAAGGGCAGGATGATTCTCTATGATATCCTCAAGAGTACCGAAGTTCTTCTCTCTCGCATACTTTAAAACCGCTTCGCTGCTTTCAAAGTCGGAGGTATCGATTATCTCGGCTCCGTGACCGCAGGTCAGATCCTTCATCTTGGCAAAGATTCTTCCCGTTGAAGAAATATATTCGAGTATCTCTTCGTCGGTATTGTTCTCCATATCCACGAATTTTCTTCCGATGTAGTTCTTGAATACATTATTGAACTCATTCTTGTTGTCAAAGATATGGGCATAGCTTTCATCGTTATACTGCATGATAAGCTTTTTGCTTCTGAATCTGGTAAGATACGTGTCTCTCTGCGCCGGAGTCAGATTGTAAAACTGAAATATGATGTAGTCGTAATAGCCCGCTCCGTATTTTTTCATGCATCCTATCATATCCGTCATACATGAAATCCTGCTTTTTCCGGATCTTTCGCTTGCGGTTTTAACCACATCGAAAAATTTGCCGAAGCTGGCTTTTCTGAGCACTCTCAGCTTATATCCCAAACTGGATTCTGCCATTTTTACGCCTCTATACCCTTTCTGGCTTTAATGCCTCTGTCGTAAGGATGCTTAACCTTGTCGATTCTGGAAACGTAGTCAGCAAGCTCTACAAGCTCATCGGACGGATATCTTCCCGTGAGAACCACCTCAAGATGCTCCGGCTTGTTCTTAAGAAAATCTATTACAACCTTCTCGTCTAAAAGTCCAGCCTCTATGGCTCCAAGGGTTTCATCCATTACGAGCATATCGTATGCCCCTCCCTCGGTCGCTTTGGCGGCGTCGGCTATTTCCTTCGCGCTTATTCTTCTCGTTTCTTCTTTTTCCTCGTCGGTCATCTGGAAGGAAAACTTTGTGACAGGCGTGGTCTCTAAAATGTCAACTCCTTCCAGGCCTGATAGAACTTTAAGCTCGCTGCTCTTTCCTGTCTTCAGGAACTGCATGAACAAAACCTTCAGCCCGTATCCCGAAGCTCTCACCGTAAGTCCTACCGCGCAGGTGGTCTTTCCTTTTCCCTCTCCGCAGTAGATGTGTATAAGTCCTAAATCGTTTCTCATTTTTAATACTCCTTTCCCGGCGCCTTATACAAGGCGGCCTTCAAGACTGAATGTCTTTCCTCTCGTTATTTCAATATCGACTGTCTCCCCGGTCAGATCCCTTTCCGAATAGAAATTGACCAGCTTGAATCCGTCGGTACGTCCTGAATATATGTTTTCTCCCGTCTTACCCGGTCCTTCTACCAAGACCTTTTCTACTCTTCCTTCGTATGCCCTGTTCTTTCTGGCGCTTATCCCGTTTATCAGCTCCACGAGACGGTTGAATCTCTCGTGCTTTACCTCCTCGGGAATTTGGTCCTCATATCTCTCCGCCGGAGTTCCCTTTCTGACGGAATAGAGGAAGGTAAACGCCGAATCGTATTCGACCTGACGCGCAAGGCTCAGCGTCTCCTCGAAATCCTCTTCCGTTTCCCCCGGAAATCCTACTATGATATCCGTTGAAATGGTAATCCCCGGAACGGCCTCCTTAAGCTTTTCCACAAGGCTCAGATACTTTTCCCTGTCATAATGCCTGTTCATCCTCTTTAAAACAGCAGAGGAGCCTGCCTGAACGGGAAGATGTATGTTTTTGCAGAGCTTGTCGCAGTCGACGTAAGCCTTTATGAGCCTGTCCGAAAGATCCTTTGGATGGCTGGTCATAAAACGGATTCTCTCAAGACCCTCTATATCGTTGAGCATGTATATGAGCCCTGCAAAATCCGTATTTCCACCGCTGTACGAGTTCACGTTCTGTCCTAAGAGCATGACCTCCTTTACACCGTCGGAAACGAGCTTTCTCACCTCATCAACGATGGCTTCAGGCCTTCTGCTCCTCTCCCTTCCGCGGGTATACGGAACTATACAGTAGGTGCAGAAGTTATTGCATCCGTACATTATGTTTACGAGAGCCTTGGACTTGAATTTTCTTATTGCCGGAAGTCCTTCGACGATATCTCCGCCGCCTTCAAGTATCTCCCTCTGCTTCGTCTTTTCCGAATATGCATTTCTGAGAAGTCTCGGAAATGCGTCTATGTTATGGGTCCCGAATATAACGTCAACCCAGGGATACTTTGCCTTGATGGTGTCGATTATGTGCTGCTGCTGCATCATGCACCCGCAGACGCATACCATAAGATCCTCTTCCCGCTCTTTTCTCTTCTTCAGCTGACCCAGTGTGCCGAAAAATCTTTTGTCGGCGTTTTCCCTTATGCTGCACGTATTTATAATCACCACGTCGGCGTCGTCTCTGTTATCTGTCTCAACGTATCCGTCCTCCGTCAGGAGTCCTGCGATAATCTCAGAGTCATGCTCGTTCATCTGACATCCGAAAGTGGTTATGTGAAATTTTCTTATCATAATCAGTGAAATATCCTTCTGTCAAAATCTGAAAGCCTACATTCCGTAGCTTTCGTGGCCTTCGCTCTTAGGGCTTCTGCCCATCAGTCTTGTAATCGCATCGGCTGCGGTAATCTTTTCTTCAATGCAAAGATTGAGTGTCTCCGTAATAGGCATTTCAACGCCGTATTTATCGGCAAGAGCCCCGGCTGCAGACGCCGTATATATGCCCTCGACGACCATGCCGATTTCCTTGACCGCTTCGGCTGGCTTTATTCCGTTTCCTATGAGTATGCCGCATCTTCTGTTTCTGGAATGCATACTGGTGCAGGTCACGATAAGGTCTCCGATTCCCGCAAGGCCTGCGAAGGTTTCGGCCTTTGCGCCCATGGCAAGACCAAGCCTTGTAATCTCGGCAAGCCCCCTCGTCATTAGAGCCGCCTTTGCGTTGTCTCCGAATCCGTATCCGTCGGATATTCCAGCTCCGAGAGCCATTATGTTCTTCAGTGCACCTCCCAGCTCCGTTCCGATTACGTCCCTGTTGGTATAGACCCTGAATCTGTCCGTCATAAATACTTCCTGGACTTTTTTTGCCACGTCCTCGTCCTCTGAAGCCACGGTAACGGTAGTAGGAAGCATTTTCCCCACCTCCTCTGCGTGAGAAGGGCCTGACAGAACGGCATACTTTACTCCCGGCTTCAGCTCTAAAGCTATTTCCGAAAGCCTTTTAAGGCTTCCCTGCTCTATACCCTTTGCAACGTTTACGATGACGGCATCGCCTGCGAGATACGGAAGACATCTGCTGAAGTTCTCTCTGAAGGTCTGAGCGGGAACTGAAAACATGACGATTTCGGCGTCCTTTACCGCCTCTTCCATGGTATATACGAAGGATATTCCCTCACCCAGAGTGACGCCGGGAAGATACTTTCTGTTTTCCCTCTCCTTTTTCATGGCTTTCAGGTGATCTCTGTTCCTTCCGGTCACAGTAACTTCCATGCCTTTTCTTTCAAGGAGGACGGACAGAGCCGTTCCCCAGCTTCCTGCGCCTATTACACCGATTTTCATATGAATTCTCCTTAAGTCTATTTCTTAAAGCTTATTCTGTTCTCTTCGCCACGTATTATGCGTCCTATATTGGCTCTGTGCTTGAAAATGAGAATAACCGCCATAACAAGTCCGGGCCAGAAGAAGCCCGGCTCCATGAAATGGGCCAGAACCACAAAACACACCGCCGCGGTAACCGATCCCAGAGAAACCATCCTCGTAAGAACGACCACCACGATTACTATTCCCAGGCAGATGAGAGCCAGCTGCCAGTTTACGGCAAGGAGCGTACCGAACGCCGTCGCCACGCCCTTTCCTCCTTTAAAGTTAAGGAGAACGGGCCACACGTGTCCGATAAATACGGCAGGAGCGCATATCATCGCAGCTTCCGGTCCGGAAATAATCCCGCCCAGTAAAACGGCAACGACACCCTTTCCGATATCTATAACAAGAGTTATGAGGGCAGCCTTCTTACCGAGAACTCTGAGAGCGTTGGTGGTTCCGGCGTTTCCGCTTCCTTCTTTCTTGATATCCTTACCGGCCATTTTCGCAAGTATGGTGGAAGGCGATATATTTCCGAGAAGATACGCGATTACCACTGCCAAAACGAGATAGAGATTGTCCATTACTGCTCTTTTTCTCCTTTTTCCCTGAATACAAATTTAACCGACGTACCGTCGAAGTTGAAGGCTTCTCTGATCTTGTTCTCAAGATACCTTGCGTATGAGAAGTGCATGAGCTCTCTCTTGTTAATCTGGAACGAGAAGAGAGGCGGCCTTATTCCAACCTGGGTTACATAATATATTTTAAGTCTCTTACCTTTGTCGGAAGGCGGCTGCTTCATCATAACGGCATCGGAAATAAGGCTGTTAAGCTGTCCCGTAGGAACTCTCATAGACCTGTTTTCCGCAACGGTCTTGACCGTCTTCATGACCTCCTGCACCCTTTGTCCCGTAAGGACGGAAATGAAGAGGGTCGGCGCATACGAAAGGAACGGAAGCTCCGCTTCTATGGTCTCCCTGTACTCCTTCATGGTATTTGTTTCCTTCTTCAGAAGATCCCACTTGTTCACCACGATGATTATGCCCTTTCCGGCTTCGTGGGCAACACCGGCTATTCGCTTATCCTGCTCGGTGATTCCCTCCGTCGCATCTATGACGAGAAGACACACGTCGGAGCGTTCTATGGCTGCTACAGCCCTGATGACGCTGTATTTCTCGATGTTTTCGTTTATCTTGTTCTGTCTTCTTATTCCGGCGGTATCTATAAGGGTGTAATCCTCTCCCTCCCAGGTGAAAGGAGTATCTATGGAATCTCTGGTGGTTCCTGCGATATCTGACACTATTACCCGCTTTTCTGCAAGAAGCCTGTTTATGAGAGATGATTTTCCCACGTTAGGCTTGCCTATTACGGCAACCTTGGTGCTTTCATCTTCTTCTCCCGCCCCTTCAGGGAAGCTTGAAACTATCTTATCGAGAACGTCTCCCAGGTTCAGCATATTCGCGGCAGAAACGGGAATGGGCTCTCCCACTCCGAGAGAATAGAAATCGTAGAACGTGTCCGGAATCTTCCTCGGATTGTCGATTTTGTTCACGAGGAGGACGATCTCCCGTCCCTTTCTTCTCAGCATATTCGCCACTTCTTCGTCGGCCGACGTAATGCCCTCTTTTCCGTCTACGATAAAGAGAATGACGTCAGCCATATCCATGGCGACCTGAGCCTGCTCTCTCATCTGTGAAAGTATCACATCCTTGCTGTCGGGCTCGATGCCTCCCGTGTCTATGAGGCCGAAGTGAATTCCGTTCCACTCGGCTTCGGCGTATATCCTGTCTCTCGTCACGCCGGGAGTATCCTCCACGATGGATATCCTCTTGCCCACTATTCTGTTGAAAAACGTGGACTTTCCCACGTTAGGTCTGCCTATTACGGCAACAACCGGTTTACTCATCGAAAATACCTCCGGCAAATTCCTCCGGGTCAAAGACCTTAAGGTCTTCCATCTTTTCCCCTACTCCTATAAACTTTATCGGTATGTCAAACTCGTCGGTCACCGTAACGGCTATTCCGCCTCTTGCGGTCCCGTCCAGCTTTGTAAGTATTATTCCGGTAATCTCGGCGGCTTCGTTAAACTCCTTGGCCTGGGAAATGGCGTTCTTACCCGTCGTCGCATCGAGGACAAGCAGAGTCTCTCTTGCCGCTTCGCCGTACTCTCTTGAAATCACACGGTTCATCTTCTCCAGCTCCTTCATCAGGTTCTTGCTCGTCTGAAGACGTCCCGCCGTATCGCATATGAGCACGTCGATTCCCCTGGCCTTTGCCGACTGAATGGCGTCAAAGATGACTGCGGACGGATCCGCCCCTTCGGCGTGTCTTACCACAGGAATTCCGGTTCTCTCTCCCCAGAGCGAAAGCTGCTCCGCCGCGGCGGCTCTGAACGTATCCGCGGCCGCAAACATTACGGTCTTTCCACGGTTTTTCAGCCGGTAGCCAAGCTTTGCTATGGAAGTGGTCTTTCCGCCTCCGTTTATTCCCGTGACGAGAATAACGAGGGGCGTCTCCTCCGTCAAAGCCTGCCTCTCTCCCTTATCCATTATACCGGCTATTACCTCGGCAAGAGCGCCTTTCACCGCCTCAGGCTCAGAGATTCTCTCTGTCTTGATCTTCTCTCTCAGCCTTTCCATGATGTTTACGGTGGTGTCCATTCCTATATCGGAGGTTATGAGGATTTCCTCAAGCTCGTCGAGCATATCCTCGTCTATGGAAGGTCTCGCCATAATCACGTCTCCGATTCTCTCAGAGAGTCTGCCGAAAAAGCCCTTTTTCTTTTCACCTATAATAGCCATATATTATATCCTTTCAGTTATGTTTAATCAAGCTCAAAGTCGTCTCCCAGCCTCAGGCTGAGAACTTCAGATATTCCCCTTTCAGGCATGGTCACGCCGTAGAGAACGTCGGCATGCTCCATGGTGGCCTTCTGGTGGGTTATCAGTGTGAACTGGATATTGTCGAAGTTTCTCAGGTATTTTGCAAACCTGTCGATGTTGGCGTCGTCAAGAGCCGCCTCCACCTCGTCCAGAATGCAGAACGGAGCAGGCCTCGTCTTAAGCACGGCAAACATGAGCGCAATGGCCGTCATGGTCTTTTCTCCGCCACTCATCAGATTTATGTTCTGAAGCTTCTTTCCCGGAGGCTGAGCGATAATGTCAATACCGGATTCCAGCGGGTTGCTGTCGTCCTCCATTCTCAGTTCCGCATGACCTCCGCCGAAAAGCTCTCTGAAGGTGCTTTCAAACTCGGCGACTATCCTGTCAAAGCTGTCCTTGAACCTGGCCCTGATATTCTTATCCATGTCGGAAATGATAGACTTAAGTTCGTCTCTTGCCTTGAGTATGTCCTCACGCTGACCGGTAAGAAACTCGTATCTCTCACTGACTGACCTGTATTCGGCTATGGCTCCGACGTTGACGTCGCCAAGTTCTCTCATCCTGTTTCTTATCGCCCTGCTTTCCTTTGCCGCAGGGGTAACAGCGAAGTTTTCCTTTCTCAAAGAAGCCGCTTCCGCATAGGATTTTTCAAATTCGTCCCAAAGCCTGTTCTTATGGTTTTCTATCTGGTTTTCGTTCTTTCCAAGCCTGAGCTCAAGCTGGTACTTCTGATCGGTTATGGAGTTTATTCTCTCCGCAAAGGAAGATATCTCTCCGGATACTGCCGCTCTCTTTTCGGCGATTATCCGCCTTTTGGCTACAATATCTCCCAGCTTTTCCTCGGCTGCCGTCTTTTCATCTCTCTTAAGTGAAGCGTCTTCCGATACCGCGCTCCCCGAAACGATTTTCTGCCTTTCTGTCTCCAAACCTGCGGCCTCGGCTTTCTTTGCTTCTATCTGATTTCTATAATCAGATGCGGTATCCTCAATTCTCTTCAGAAGGGATAGACTTCCGTCAAGCTCTGAGCGCATGGCGTTTACAGCAATCCTTGCCTCTGTCATTTCGCGCTCCGCTTCCCTGATATCAAAGGAAAGAGCTTCTCCCTCCGCCATGAGCTTTTCGGTTTCCCCGGTAGTTTCGCTTATGGCGTTCCTTATGGACTCGGCTTCATCAGACAAAGTCTTAGTTCTTGTCTCTATTCCCTTTATCTCTTCGTCGATGGCTGACAATTCTCTTGCCGTCTTGTCACCTGATGCGCCCGCCTCCGAAATTCTGTCGGAAAGAGATCTGATAGTGCCCTGTAAAGCGGTATTCTGAAGCTGGATCTGGCGAAGCTCATCTCTTAAGTCCGCCGCCTCCTCACCGCTTCTTACTATTACTCTTTCGAGATTTTCCTTTTTCGAGGCCATCTCCTCAATGGATTTTTCCGCATCGGAAACGGACTTTTCCAGATTTGCGATTTCTCTCTTTCTCTCGAGAATATTAGCCGTCTTATTCTTGTAGGCTCCGCCCGTAATGGCCCCGGAAGGATTTATAACCTCTCCTCCAAGGGTTACGAACCTGAGACCTGAAGCTGCGATTTTAGACATGGATATGGCGGAATCCATATCCTCCACTATGACCGCTCTTCCGAGCAGATATGAAAATATGCCGCTGAATTTTTCGTCGTATGTGACGCAGTCCGACGCCCTTCCTATGAAACCGGGTCTGTCCTTCAGCTTAAGGGCGGCGTCGCTGTCACTACCCTTTACCGATTCCAAAGGAAGAAACGTCGCTCTTCCCGCCTTCTCCGACTTCAATAGATTTACGGCCCTTTTTGCGTCATCGTCTCTATCGCAGACGATATTCTGCATGGACGCTCCCATGGCTGTTTCTATTGCTATTTCAAGACCTTCCGGAACCTCCATAAGAGATGCGGCAGTTCCGTATATGCCCTTAAGAGATGATTTCATCACGGTCTTCACGGCCATGTTATAGCCTTCAAAGTTGGCTTCCATCTCCTCTATGGTCCGTTTTCTGGAGATAAGTCTTCCAAGCTCTATCTTAAGTTCTGAACTCTCCGTATTGAGAGATTTCAGCTCCTTTTCGGATTCGGACTTTCTGCCTTCGCTTGCGGCGATTTCCTTTTCAAGTTCTGAAATCTTCTCCTCGGCGGACTTTGCGGCAAATCCGGCTTCGGAGAGCTGTTCTCTGAGATAGCTGAGGTTCTTTTCAGCTCCGGCGCTATCCGCATTCAGGCTTTCACGCCTTCTCTCAAGGCCTTCCAGAAGTCCGGCCATGGACTTTATCTCGCCCTCTTTTTCTGACAGAGATGCATGAAGCGAGAATATGCGGTCGTTTCCTCCCGCGGCGGCGCTTCTTATTTCTTCTGCCTTTCCCGTAAGCTGAAGGTGCTTTTCTCTGAGAGAGGTGTAAAGGGCTTCCGCATTCTCGGCGTCCTTTGTACGCTCTGCGTGAGAGTCTCTGATGTTTTCAAGGTTTTTTTCCTCAATCTGAAGCTTTTCCTTCAGTACCGAGACTTCATTTGAAAGCCGTTCTCTGTCCCTTGCTATGGTCTGAAGCCTCTGTTCCGAAAGCTTCCCTGCATTTTCTATGCTTCCTATCTCTTCGGTAAGAGCCATTATCTCGTCTCTCAGCTGTCTTTCACTCTCCTCGAGAGCTCCGTTTTCAGCTTCGAGTTTTGCAAAGGATTCGTCGGATTCTCTCTTGCCTTCGGAAAGCTTTTCGGCTGAAGCCGCAAGATTTTCAATATCTCTTCTGTACTCGTTGTTTTTCTCCGTAAGGCTGTCGATAGTTCTTAATGATATGTTTATCTCCAGCTCCTCATACCTGTCCCTGAGCTCAAGGTATTCAGAAGCCTTTTCGCTGTCCTCCTTAAGACCGTCTATTCTGTCTTCGATTTCACCTATGATATCGTTTACCCTGTCCAGATTTACAGACGACGTCTCCAGCTTTCTCTCGACTTCGGCCTTGCGGCTTTTGTACATGACAACTCCGGCGGCCTCTTCGAATATCTCCCTGCGGCTTTCCGGCTTGTTGCTCACTATGTCGGAAATCTTTCCCTGTCCGATTATGGAATATCCGTCCACTCCGATACCGGTATCCATGATGAGCTCTCTTATGTCTCTCAACCTGCACTGGTTGTTGTTTATCAGGTATTCGCTCTCACCGGAACGGTACATGCGCCTGGTTATAGCCACCTCGTTGTAATCTATGTCGAGGATTCCCGCCGAATTGTCTATTACAAGAGTGACCTCTGCCATGCCGCGAGATCTTCTGCTGGCCGTTCCGGCGAAGATTACCTCTTCCATCTTTCCGCCGCGTAGAGCCTTGGGGCTCTGCTCTCCCAGCACCCATCTGATGGCATCGCTTATGTTACTCTTTCCGCTTCCGTTAGGGCCCACCACACATGTGACACCCTCGTGGAATTCTATTACTACCGGATCGGCAAAGGATTTAAACCCGTGCATTTCCAGTCTTTTAAAGTACATCCTGCTTCTTTCCTCCTGTTACAGCGTCTCTGGCGGCATGCTGCTCCGCCTCTTTTTTGCTCTTTCCCTTTCCCTTTCCCAAAAGCTTTCCGTCCGCTATAAGGCTTACATAAAAAGTCTTGTCGTGATCCGGCCCGCTTGTTTTATCGAGTACGTAGTTTATATCCGCGCTTCCGTGCTTCTGAAGCACTTCCTGGATTCTCGTCTTATAGTCGTAGAAGAGTCTTCCTTCCACTGCGTCGTCTATGGTCTTTCCGAATTCTCTCCTTATGAATTCCTGAACGGCGGAAAAACCTCCGTCTATATACATGGCGCCGATTATGGCTTCCATGGCGTCGGCGAGAATAGAGGACCGTTTCCTTCCTCCCGATCTTTCCTCTCCCTTTCCGAGATTCAAAAACCTGCCAAGCTCCAGGCGCCTTGCCGTTTCCGCAAGGGAATTCTCACACACTATAAGAGCTCTCAGTCTTGTCAGCTGTCCTTCATCTACGTCGGCAACTCTGTTATATAAAACGTCGCTTATTACTGCGTCAAAGAGCGCATCGCCCAGAAATTCCAGCCTTTCGTTGTTTTTCCTATTCTCTGCAAAAACACCATAAGCGCCGCATTTATCTGCGGCGCGGCAGTTTTCCCTGCAAAAGGAGCTGTGAGTGAGAGCCTGCTCCAAGAGGCTTCCGTCTCTGAACCTGTATTTAATTATCTGCTGAAATTCTTCACTGTTCACTTACAAGTATCTCCTCGATTTCGAGAACCGAATTCTCTATGGTTTCAACCACTCTCTGCTCCACATACGGAACAGCTTTCAGAATGGTCTGCTTTACGGCGAGGGCATCGGAAGATCCGTGCATCTTAAGAAGTCCTCCCTTCACGCCCAGTATAGGAGCTCCGCCGTACTCGGCATAGTTGAACTCCTTCTTTATTCCCATAAGCTGATCCTTTAAGAGCATGGCTCCCATCTTCGCTTTGGCGGTCGCCGTAAACCTTCTCTTCATCTCCCTGAGAACCATAAGGCCCATTCCTTCAGTGAGCTTGATAATGGCGTTTCCAGTAAATCCGTCTGTTACTATTACGTCGCATACTCCGTCGGGAACTTCTCTTGCCTCCACATTGCCTATGAAGTTCAGGTGGCTTCTTGAAAGCATCTCATATGCAGCCTTTGTCAGCGTGGTTCCTTTACCTTCCTCGGTCCCGTTGTTCACAAGCCCTACGGTAGGATTGGCTCTTCCGATAACCTTCTCCATGTATATGCTGCCCATGATTCCAAACTCTAAAAGATTGTTAGGCTTGCACTCGGCGTTGGCCCCGGTGTCCGTCAGAAGCGACGGCTGTTTGCCTATAACGGGATACACGGCGGCGAGGGTCGGCCTGTCTATGCCCTTTACTCTTCCGAGAATGAGGAGTCCCCCCGCAAGGAGAGCTCCGGTGCTTCCGGCAGAAAGGAACACATCGCCTTCTCCTTCTTTGACCATTCTAAGTCCCTTTACAAGGGAAGAATCCTTCTTGGACCTTACGGCCTTTACCGGCGCCTCGTCGTTGGTGATTACCTCTTCCGCTCCGGTAACGGCGATTCTGTCTCCGTTATACCCTGCCTTTTCTATTTCGGAAGTGAGAATATCCTCCTTTCCCACAAGGCTTATCTCTATTTCGCTGTTTTCCTTTACGGCGTTTACCGCGCCTTCCACTATGGCTTCAGGCGCATTGTCTCCGCCCATTCCGTCAAGTATAATCTTCAATTTACTTCGCCTCCTTCAGCATGGCCTTTACTATACCGTCGATTTTTTTAGCCACTTCTCTGAAGTCGTCCTCTTTATAGCCTCTCGTTGTCATCGGAGCCGTTCCCACTCTGACGCCGGCCGTTTCCTTAGGTCCTCTCTTATCTCCGGGAACGCAGTTTTTGTTAAGGGTGATACCCTCCTCGTCCAGTCTTTCCTGAAGGTCTTTTCCGGAAAACGGCATATCCGAAAGGTCTATGAGGAACACGTGGTTATCGGTTCCTCCCGTCACAATCTTATATCCAAGCTTTATGAACTCGTCGGCAAAGGCTTTGCAGTTCTTTACGACCTGCTCCGCATATACCTTAAACTCAGGCGAGAGCGCTTCCTCCGCGCAAACGGCCTTGCCTGCGATTACGTGTTCCAGAGGTCCGCCCTGAGCGTACGGGAATACCGCGCTGTCCACCTTCTTCGCCAGCTCCGGCCTGCAGAAGATGAGGCCGCCTCTCGGGCCTCTCAGGGTCTTATGAGTGGTGGTGGTAATTATGTCGGCATATCCGAACGGAGAAGGATGAACTCCTCCGGCAACGAGGCCGGCAATGTGAGCCATATCCACCATCAGATATGCGCCTGCTTCCTCTGCGATTTCGGCAAAGGCCTTAAAATCTATGATTCTTGCATAAGCGGACGCGCCCGCCACGATGACCTTAGGATTATATTTAAGAGCCTTTCCTCTCACGTCGGCCATGTCTATGAAACCGTTTTCGTCAACATCGTAGAACACGATATTGTAGAGCTTGCCGCTGAAGTTGACGGAAGAACCGTGAGTCAGGTGTCCGCCGTTATCGAGGGACATGGCAAGAACGGTGTCGCCCGGCTCTATAATTGCCTTATACGCGGCAAAATTGGCCTGTGATCCGCTGTGAGGCTGCACGTTTACGTGATAGTCCGTCCTGAAGACCTCTCTCCACTTATCGCAGCAGTATTCCTCAAGCTCGTCCACGAACTTCGTGCCGCCGTAGTATCTTCCCCTATTTCCTGTCTTTCTGTCGTAAGGATATCCTTCGGCGTATTTCCACGAAAGACAGCTTCCGCATGCGGCGAGAACCGCTTCTGAACAGTAGTTTTCGGAAGCAATAAGCTCGATGTTGTTCTTCTGTCTCTCGTATTCCTTTCTTATCATCTCTCCCACCGCAGGAGAGCTCTTAGAGATGAACTCTATATTCTTAACGTTGTATTCGCTGCCGTCTTTTCCGTTTCTGTCGAACATTTTTATCCTCCTTGGAAGCTGATGTTACAATTGGACATATTTCGTTACATTATATCATAATATGGGCAGGTTTGTACATATAATCCGAATTCTACCTGCGCATAATCCTTGCATATTGACAAAGCCTTCACTCTATGGTATCTTTTCAGCAGAGAAAGGAAGTGAAGAACGCATGGACGATCATCCCGGGTCTAGCAAGATAAATTTAAGGGATACTTTTGAATCATGCATGAATATATGAATATTTAAGGCATAGTCTTGAGGGAATGTCCTCTGTGGCTATGCCTTTTTATGCGTGAAATTCAAGTGTTTTTACAGTTTAAGACTTAGAAAGAAAGGACAAAAAAATGCTGGTATCCATATTATTACTAATAGTGCTGACCTTTTTAAACGCAGTATTTGCAAGCGCTGAAATTGCCGTTATTTCCATCAACGATACGAAACTCCGCACCATGGCCGATTCGGGCAACAAGAGAGCTAAAAAGTTAGCAAAGCTGACCGAACAGCCTGCAAGGTTCCTGGCGACCATCCAGGTAGCGATCACCCTGTCGGGATTTTTGAGCAGTGCCTTCGCCGCAGACAAGCTGGCCGAGCCTGTAACCGAATCCCTTATAAAATCAGGAGTTCCCGTTCCTGAAGATGTGCTCTCCATAGTGATGCTTATCGTAATCACCGTGGTTCTCGCCTACTTCAACCTTATATTCGGTGAACTGGTTCCTAAGAGAATAGCTATGAAAAAGTCCGAGGCTCTCGGTCTCGGTATGGCCGGAATGCTCTACGCGACATCCAAGATTTTCAGGCCTCTCGTTGCTCTTCTCACCGTATCCACCAACTTCATACTGAAGCTTCTCAGAATGAAGCCTGACGAGGACGACGAAAAGGTTTCCGAGGAAGAAATCAGAATGATGATTGCGGAAGGAAGAACCCAGGGCGTAATCGACGAGCACGAGGACGAGATAATTCAGAACGTACTGGACTTCGACGACACATCGGCAGAACAGATCTGTGTTCACAGGCGGGACGTTATCGCCTTTGACGAAGAAGATCCTCTCTCCGACTGGGAGGAGGAAATCTGGGATTCAAAACACACCCTCTACCCTGTCTACAGGGAGAACAAGGACGACATAATCGGTATCCTTGATACCCGCGATTATTTCGCCCTCGTAAGAAAAGACGCCCAGGCAGGCCCTAATGAAATTAAATCCCTTCTGCTGTCGGGACTTAAACCGGTATTCTACATTCCTGAGGATATGAAGGCCGGAAAGCTGTTCCAGATAATGCAGACGGAGAGAAAGCACTTTGCCGTTCTTCTCGACGAATACGGCGGAATGTCGGGAATAATAACGATACACGACCTCATCGAGGAGCTTGTCGGAAACCTTTACGATCCTGAAGAGGAAGAGGAACCTGAAAAGATAGTTCAGATCTCAGACGATAAATTCAGAATTGCAGGAGACGCCGAGCTGGAAGACATTGAAGAAATGCTGGCCATGGAGCTTCCTACCGACGATTACGACACCTTCAACGGATTCGTATGCGGCATAACGGGCAGAATCCCTGAAGACGGCGAAACCTTCACCTGTGAAGACCGCGGCCTTCACATAGAAGTCACCAAGGTCGAGGGACACCGTGTCGCAATGGCAATCGTGACAAAATGCGCAGTCCCTGACGAAGATGAAGAATAGCAGTTTAAACCTGCGATGATTTATCATCACTGATTACAGGTGTTCGATGTTAAAAAAGAGATGTATACTGACGCTTTAAAATCGTCAGCACTCATCTCTTTAATTTTTACCCGCTCACCGCCGGATTATATACGCTTGGCGCCTTAATGGTCTTAATAAGGGCGGCCTGCTGTTCCTGAGTCAGGTCGGAAGGCGCAACACCGTAGTAATACCGTGATGCGGCACTTATGCCGTAGCAGCCCTCGCCAAAATATATGGAGTTAATATAAAGCTCCAGAATTTCATTCTTGTCATAGTGCTTTTCTATTTCGCGGGCCATGAGAGCGTCGGCAACCTTTCTCGACAGCTTCTTATCGAATTCGAAGTACATGTTCTTCGCAAGCTGCTGGGTTATGGTGCTGCCCCCTTCCGCAAAGGACATAGTCTTTATGTCAATCCATATTGCCCTTCCTATGGAAACGATGTCCACGCCGCTGTGTTCGTAAAATCTGCTGTCCTCCGATTCAAGAAGAGCGTAGGTGAACTCGGAAGGAAGGTCGGTAAGGGAAACGTAGTCAGACTTTGCGCGGATTTCACCGACTTTGTCCTCTAAAGGCACCTGCTCCAGCGCATCCGTGTACATGTTGTATCCCTTTACGACCACAGGAATACTTACTATTATCCCTACCGCTATGATAAACAGCAGAATCTTAAGTATGAATTTAAAAATAAATTTGATCATAATCCCCTATTGTCCCTTTCTGAAAGCCTTAAGCCTGTTCAGGTATTTATTCACTACGGCGACGAACACGAAGCCGAAGGAAATTGCAAGAGAAATAACTATCGCCGTATTGGCGTTTTCCCATGCGAATGCGCTGTCCTCCGACACTATTCCGTACATCGTGTTGTACAGGTTACGTCCCGGAATCAGCGGGATTGCGGCAGCGGTAAGAAATATGGTAGCCGGCGCCTTGTTGACCCTCGCCATTATTTCCGCATATACGGCAACGAAAAGGGCCGCTATGAAATTGGCGGCAAAATATCCTTCAAGCTGAGCATAAGCCCAAAGATACACTCCCCAGGAAAAGACTCCTCCTATTCCCGCATAGACAATCTGTTTACCCTTTATCTTCAGTATAATCGCAAATCCTAACGATCCTATAAATGCGGTGGCGAGCTGTACGATTATATATTCCACTACAGAACACCTCCTAACAGTATGATGGAAAGAGCGAATCCGCAGGCTATTGCCGCGGCCGTAAGAACAGCGTTGGTAAGCCTGAGCATTCCCGTTGCAATGTCACCGATAAGCATATCGCGAACGGCGTTAGTCATGGCGATTCCCGGGATCAGAAGCATGATGCCTCCCATCATTATGAGATTTTCGTTCTCTCCAAGTCCGAGGGTTACGGTGAGAATGGCGGTAATTCCCGCAACAACCGAGACGATAAAGTTATATACTATCTGGTTCGTCTCACGCTTTTGCATGACGTCTTCCATAAATACTATGACGATTCCCATTATCCCGGCGGATATTCCGTCTCTGAGGCTGCCGCCGAAGAAAACGGCAAAAGCTGCCGCAACAAGAACGGAGCCGAGGAGCTTCACTGCTCTGCCCGGAGTGGGTCTTTCCATTACCCTTCGCAGAAGCTCCTGAATCTTTATGTGATCCGGGGTATGTTCGCAGACGTATCTCGAAAGATCGTTGAGGTAGTCCAGCCTGTCGAAGTTCACGTCGTATCTTATTATCTGGCGTATCTGAGTTATAATATGACCGTCGGGCGCGGCTATGGTGACCTGAATGTTGGAGGTGATGATAAAGACGTTTATCCTGTCCTTGTTGGCTCCGTAGGCCATGCACATTCTCCTGATGCTGTCCTCTACCCTGCTGACTTCTGCCCCGCATACAATCATCTCTTCGCCTATGTCCAAAATACCCTGAAGTATCTTCTCGTAATTCATATTTTCACCTTACCGAAAAATCTAACGTGAAAACTCATACTTCATGACCTCCGGATGGCAGCTGACCATGTACTGAGGGCAGTATTTGCACTCAAAGAAATTGGGCGCGCTGTCAGGGTCTATGGCGCTGAAACCGTTTTTGCGGAAAAATCCCGGAGCCCTCGCAACCAGGTACAGGCTTTGTCCGCCGCGGGAGCGAACTTCGGAGAGAACCTGTTCGAGCATCTTCTCACCTATTTTTTCCTTCCTGTACGCGGAATCCACTGCGATGCCGTCTATGATGAACCTGCCTTCTCTCAGAGCCAGCACGGCTGCCCCGATCAGTCTGTCCCCGGCGTCCGTAACCTTATAACATCTGACTATATCAGTATCCACCTCTTCATCGCCGTCAAACTCAAGCTGATTTTTCACGAAAAACTCCACCAGCCTGTCGTATTCGTCGGTCGCGTAGAGAGTGAGACCCCCGCCTATATCCCTGATTTTTACATCCGTTGCGCTCATAAACTATTCCTCCATACCGTCGCCGGGAATGTATATCTTAAGTCTGTTGTGAAGAACCGAAAATTCCAGAGGGAATTTCTCACCGTGCTCTCCGTCTATATCCGTCGGAAGCTGCCCGTCCAGAGACTCCACCCTCAGCCTGCTTGTCTGGAAGTGGAGAACCTTGTTGCTGGAGTAGTGCTTACCCTTGAGAAGCTTCATGAATACCTTAGGCATCTCAAAGACCGACATGCTTCGGAAGAGCATAACGTCGAGAAGCCCGTCGTTTATCTCGGAATTCGGCGATATCTTCTTAAATCCGCCCGCCGATTTGCCGTTCATAACCACCATGAAGTACATCTTTTCCCGGTATACGTCCTCCGGCGTCGTAAGTATGACCTTCCTCGGCTTAAGGTTCGGAATTTCGGACATTCCCTTAAGGTAATAGGCAAGAACACCTATGGTGTTCTTCAGGGTCGGATCCGTCTTCTGGCTCACTCCCACCACCTGACCCATTGCAGCAACGTTTATAAAGTGACGGTTGTTTACCTTGCCCACGTCCGCATACATGAGATTTTCACCGAGGGCAACGTCTATCATTCCGTTTATATCGTCGGATATACCGAAGTAATATGCGAAGTCGTTGGCCGTTCCCGCAGGAAAGATCGCAATGGGAAGGTCTATGTTGTTCTTTATCATGGCGTTGACGCATATGTTTATGGTTCCGTCGCCGCCTGCCGCAAGAATCTGCCTGTATTCGTCCTTATACGTGGATTTATCGAGACCGGCAAGGTATTCGTTTATCATGGTACCGTGAGCCGCCCTTATGGGAACGACCACGTATCCGGCCTTCTGATATCTTTCTATAATGGTATCAAGGTTTGTCTTGAAAACACCGCTTCCCGAATTAGGATTATAGAAAAGTATAACTTTCTTCATCATTCTTCCTCCAAAAATCCCTTTTCTCGCAAAATATGTCTCACCTCTCCTATAAGGTAAAGTGAACCTGCAAATATTATAACATCAAAGTCAGCGGCTTCCAACGCTTTATTTACCGCCTCCCCGGCGTCGCATGACGTCTCTCCCACAGCGCCAAAGGCTGCCGCTCTTTCCGCCAGCTTCTCAGGCTCTGCCGACCGCAGGTCTTCGGTCCTTGTGAATATGAATCCGTTCGCCGTCTTTGCAAAAGCCGAAAGTATCCCGTCTATGTCCTTGTCCTTCATCATGGCCGTGACTATGAGTACCCGCTTTCCGCCAAAGAGTGCGCCGCAGGTTTTCGCAAGAGCCTCCGCCCCTTCCGGATTGTGCGCTCCGTCCAGGACGATTACGGGTCTTTCTCTTCTTATTACCTCCATTCTTCCCGGCTGAACCGCCTTGGCAAGACCTTTTCTTACGGCAGCTTCATTCGTCTTAACCGATCCGTTCCGAACGAGCTCGTCCATCGTTCTTATAGCGGTAAGGGCGTTTCTGACCTGATGATCTCCTGCCATTCTGATTCTGTAGCTTTTGCCGCCGGAAACGGCAAATTTTGTTCCGGCTAACGACCTTTCCGTAATCTGCGTCTTTATTTCAGACACGTCGATAAACTCAGCGCTCAGTTCCAATGCTTTACCACTTATTACAGATTTTGCTTCTTCGCAGGTAACCGCTGAGATTACGGGACGCCCCGCCTTTATGATTCCCGCCTTTTCTCCGGCGATTTCTCCCAGAGTATTTCCCAGTCTGTCCGTATGGTCCATTCCGATAGTGGTAATTACGCAGGCAAGGGGGTTTCTTATGACGTTGGTGGAATCTCCCCGTCCTCCAAGGCCCACTTCGAGAACCACCGGATCGGCCTTTACCTCATTGAAGTAGAGAAAGGCCGCAGCCGTAATCATGTCAAACTCCGTCACCGGAGTTTCCCCCGGTTCAAGGCTTCCCTCTTCTTCAAGCTCCTTCCCCAAGGCTTCGGCCGCCTTCATGACAGTATCCGTCAGTCTGTTAAAATCAGAGTCGGAAATAAGATTATAGTCAACTTCAATTCTCTCGTTGAATCTTTCTATGTAGGGGGACGTAAAAATACCGGCTCTATATCCCGAAGCTTCCAGAATCTCGTATATGAACCTGGAAACGGAGCCTTTCCCGTTAGTTCCCGCGATGTGAATAAACCTCAGATTATCCTGGGGATTTCCCAGCTTATCCATGAGCTTTCTCATTCTCGAAAGATTCTCCGGATCCCTGAACTTATCCATGGATTGTATTATATTTTCAGCCTTTGTATTTCCCATATCTCTTCCCGTCTAAACACGAAGCCCGCCTTTTAAAGCGGGCAGTGTTTCATAGTGCTATTTTCCTATTTTTTCGGCCACGGTGGCAAGTCTCTCGTTAACCTTTTCGAGCATATCCTCGTACTTAGCCTGCTTTTCTCTTTCCTCGTTTACCACCTTTTCCGGAGCCTTTGAGACGAAGCCTTCGTTGGAAAGCTTGCCTCTGACTCTCTTAACCTCTCCTTCAAGTCTGGTCTTTTCCTTCTGAAGTCTCTCGTATTCCGCCTCGAAGTCTACAAGCTCGTCGAGAGGAATATATATTTCGATTCCCTCGATTACGGCGCTCATTACCTCTTCAGGAACGTCAGCCTTGGAATCGGTAAACTTTATTTCGGTTATGTTGGCGAGATCTTTTATATATCTTTCGCCTTTTTCTATCTCGGAAAGCTTCCCTCCCTGAGACAGAATTACAGCAGTAAGCTTCTTTGACGGCGCGGCCTCGGCTTCCGCCCTTATGTTTCTTATGGCGCGGATTGCCTCCATGGCGGTCTCCACTGTCTCTGCATCTTCTGCAAAGTTTCTTCCTTCGGCGTAAACAGGCCACTTTGCCCTTATGAGCCAGCTGTTTCCGTCGGAACCTGTTTCGCAGGAGGAATGAGGCAGAAAGCTCCAGATTTCCTCGGTGATAAACGGCATGAACGGATGGAGAAGCTCCAGCATGTTCTTGAGAGCTGTTACGAGAACGAATCTTACGACTTTCTTATCCTCTTCGTCGTCTCCCCAGAGTCTTTTCTTTACCAGCTCGATATACCAGTCACAGTACTCGTTCCATATGAGCTCGTAAACTCTCTGTCCCGCAAGGGCAAGGTCAAAGCGTTCCAGAGCTTTCGTGGAATAGTCGATGGCTTCGTTAACCTGGTGAAGTATCCACTTGTCCTCAGGTCTCAGCGCCATATTGGTATAATCGTCAACGTCCGCGCAGGCCATGCCGCAGCATGTCTCGCAGCACTTGGCCATAGGAAGGAAGTTTCCGTCCTCGTCCTTCAGATTCATTATAACGAATCTGGAAGCGTTCCAGAGCTTGTTTGCAAAGTTTCTGGCCGACTCCAGTCTGTCTGTCTTGAATCTCATGTCGTTACCCGGTGTGATTCCGGTAGTGAGCATGAATCTGAGCGCGTCTGCGCCGTAGCCGTCTATAACCTCCAGCGGATCTATTCCGTTTCCGAGGGATTTGCTCATTTTGCGGCCTTCCGCATCTCTTACCAGGCCGTGAACATATACGTATTCAAACGGCGGTTCTCCCATGGCTTCGCAAGCTGAGAACACCATTCTTACTACCCAGAAGAATATAATGTCGTATCCCGTTACGAGAACGTCCGTCGGGTAGAAGTATTTAAGTTCAGGCGTCTCCTCTGGCCAGCCCAGAGTCGAGAACGGCCAAAGGGCTGATGAGAACCACGTATCCAGAACGTCCTCATCCTGTCTGAGATGGGCGCTTCCGCACTTAGGACATGTCTTCGGCTCTTCCTCGGAAACAATAAGCTCGCCGCAGTTCTCACAGTAGTACGCAGGGATTCTGTGTCCCCACCAGAGCTGCCTTGAAATGCACCAGTCTCTGATTTCCTCCAGCCAGTGGAGATACGTCTTTTCAAATCTTTCAGGAACGTGCTTGAGCTTTCCGCTCTTTGCAGCCTCGATTGCAGGCTTTGCCAGCTCCTCCATGGCAACGAACCACTGATCGGAAAGCATAGGCTCGATAACCGTATGGCATCTGTAGCACTCTCCCACAGGAATTACCTTTTCTTCGGTCTTAACCAGGTAACCTGCATTCTCCAGATCCTTTACCCATGCCTTTCTGCATTCGTACCTGTCCATTCCCTCGTACTTTCCGGCAAGGGAATTCATGGTGGCGTCCTCGTTTATGCAGCAGAGGTTTTCAAGTCCTGCCCTCTGTCCTACCTCAAAGTCGTTAGGGTCGTGGGCCGGGGTAATCTTTACAGCGCCTGTTCCCTTTTCAGGGTCAGGATAAGGATCCGCTATGACAGGAATCTCCCGTCCAACCAGTGGAAGGATAACCTTCCTTCCTACCATATGTCTGTATCTTTCGTCGTCAGGATGAACGGCTATGGCCACGTCTCCGAACATAGTCTCCGGACGTGACGTTGCCACTATCATGTCCTCGCCGCCTTCTTCTGCAGCAGGATATCTGAAATACCAGTAAAGTCCGTTCTTGTCCTCGTGTTCAACTTCCGCATCTGAAAGAGACGTTCCGCACTGCGGACACCAGTTTATGAGCCTGTTTCCTCTGTAGATGAGCCCCTTCTCGTAGAGCTTTACGAAGAAGTGTCTTACGGCCTTGTTGCAGCCTTCGTCCATTGTGAAGCGTTCTCTGCTCCAGTCGCAGGAATCTCCCAGCTTTCTGCACTGACGGGTTATCCTTCCGCCGTACTCCTCCTTCCAGGCCCATGCCCGCTTTAAGAATTCCTCTCTTCCAAGGTCTTCCTTCGTCTTTCCCTCGTTTTCCCTGATGCTGTCGGCAACCTTTACTTCGGTTGCGATGCTTGCGTGGTCGGAACCCGGAAGCCAGAGAGCGCTGTAGCCCTCCATTCTTCTCCATCTGATGAGTACGTCCTGAAGAGTGTGGTCAAGGGCATGTCCCATATGGAGCTGTCCAGTAATATTAGGAGGGGGCATAACTATGGTAAACGGCTTTTTGTCAGGGTCGATATCGGCTCTGAAAGCGCCGCCTTTTTCCCACATCTCATAGATGCGCTCCTCAAAGTCCTTCGGGTCGTATGTTTTCGCCATATCCTTTTTCATGTGCATACTTTCCTTTCTCTTTTTCTCGCTGCCATAAGGCTGCCGGCCCCGGCTTTCACTGCCGGCGGCTTTCACCTTTTGTCAATAAAAAAGCCCTCTGACATACATCAAAGGACGAAACATTTCCGCGGTACCACCTTCGTTCTCCGGACAGAATCCGAAGCTCTCATTATTAAACCGAAGCTCGAAAAGCAACCTTCGTCCGGCAACTTCCCTTAAAGTCTCTCAGCCCACGGACTTTATTCTCTGTAAGGTGTTCTTCCGCCTACTCCTCTTTTCTCAAACGCTTCATATTAACTTTTCAAAATATGTTAAAGGGCAGCCCTTTCAGGCTACCCGTATATTTTAGCAATGTTTTGCAGCGGTTGCAAGAGGGAAATTTGACAAAGGGATCACATAAACGCTTCCGCAACGTAAAGTCTTTTCTCCGCTTCACTTCTGAATACGATTAGTTCGTTTCCGTCTTTTCTTTCCCGCCAAAATGTGCAGCTGCCGTATTCAGGTCTTCTCCCAGTTGGAAATGGTCTGCCTGCTTACATTCAGCGCCTCAGCCACCTGTTCCTGAGTGAGCCCTGCATCTGCTCTCGCTTTTCTTATCTTTTCGCCTATATTCATAGAAACCTCCTTTTGAG
>CALXBQ010000050.1 GCA_944386595.1 uncultured Clostridia bacterium | reverse complement strand
AAAGTCCAGGCATGGTCTTTTTCATATTCTGAGACTTTCTGCTGTCTCTTCTTGCCTTAGATGTTTTCCTCTTTGGAACTGCCATTATCTACACCTCCCCTGTGCTCACTGCTTATCTGAATTCACGTAGCCAAAAGCCGCGGATAATTCGCGTTAACTTCTAAAGTATATACTTTTTCCATTTAGATGTCAACTCTTATTTTCCGGGTTCCGGCCGGAATCCGTAAAGCCTTTCCCGTCTGTCCCGGACTACTTTACTTTTCTTGCGATTTCGTAAGTGTCTCTTGCAATCATCAGCTCCTCGTTGGTAGGTATGAGAAGCAGCTTAACCTTGGAATCCTCAGTGCTGATTTCTGTTTCCTTACCTCTTACCTTGTTCTTTATAGGGTCGAGCTTGATTCCCAGGTTTCCGAGGTTGGTGCAGATGATATCTCTCATGTATACGTCGTTTTCACCTACGCCTGCGGTAAATACGATTGCGTCAACGCCGTTCATCTCGGCGACGTATGCTCCGATGTAGAATCTTACCTTGTGGGCAAATACTCTGAGTGCAAGGGCAGCTCTCTCATTTCCCTCGGAAAGAGCATCTTCCAGATCTCTGAAATCGCTGGAAACGCCGGAAATACCGAGAACTCCGGATTTCTTGTTCAGGATTTCGTTGGCAACACCCTGAGGAAGGTTCTCCTTCTCCCTGATATAGGTAACGATTGCAGGGTCGATATCTCCGCAGCGGGTACCCATTACGAGACCCTCAAGCGGTGTGAATCCCATGGATGTATCCACTACTCTGCCGTGCTTTATAGCCGTAACGGATGCTCCGTTTCCAAGGTGGCAGGTTATTATCTTAAGGTCGTTAATGTTAGTGTTAAGCATTGCGGACGCTCTCTGGGCAACGAACTTGTGAGAGGTTCCGTGGAAGCCGTATCTTCTGATTCCGTACTTTTCGTAGTACTCATATGGAATTGCATAGATGTATGATTCAGGCGGCATGGTCTGATGATATGCCGTATCGAATACTCCTACCATCGGAGTGTCCGGCATCAGCTCTCTGCATGCTGCAATACCCATCAGGTTAGGCGGGTTGTGAAGCGGAGCGAGCTCTACGCACTCCTCCAGAGCCTTTATAACGTCGTCGGTGATGAGCACGGATTCTGCGTACTTCTCGCCTGCGTGAACGACTCTGTGTCCTACGGCTCCGATTTCGTCCATGGACTTGACAACACCGTACTCAGGATTCTGAACGGCGTCGAGAACCTGCGCGATGGCGTCCTTGTGATCCTTCATCGGAACTTCCTTTACAACCTTATCCATTCCGATCTTGGTGTGGTTGATGACGGAACCGTCCATGCCGATTCTCTCTACGAGACCTTTGCACATAAGGGACTCGTTCTGCATGTCGAGCACCTGATACTTCAGGGAAGAACTTCCGCAGTTGATTACTAATACTTTCATTTACGTCCTCCATATGTATTATTCAATAAATTAAATACGGGTTTAACCTTTAAAATTTTACATCAAAAAAACCTATAAATCAAGGGCTCCCGCCCCTTTAATGATAGTAGTTTTTTTAACAAAGTCCGACTCGCCATAAAGGTTTTTTCCTGCTATGACGTTGTAGATATCGGCAGCCTGCATGTCCTTTTTTATTACTTCCGCTGCCGCCTCGTCAAAATATGAATCTCTTCCGACTTTGTCGATTACCGGGATTCCGGCAAGCTCATTCTTCTTTATGTATTTCAGGAATTTTCCTCCAGTCCCGTTCATTGCAAGGGGTCTTACGTAAGTGACAAAGTCTGCAGCCGCTCCCCTTTCGATTCCCAGCAGCGTCTGAGTCAGAAGCCTTCCTATACGTGTATAAGGGTAACGCTTTGACTTGACTCTGTCGACAAAGTCCTCCATAGATTCGGCGTATCTTATCTCTTTTTTCAGCTTGTTCCCAAGTCCTTCTCCTGCGGAGGCGATTCTCTCAAGATCTTCCGGGTCTGCAAGAAGGATTCTGCTCCTCACAAGGTTCCAGTAGTTCTCCTCCATGGCCTTAAGCCGCCCGCCTTCGGTCTTTTTAAGCTCCCGCCTTATATCGCTCGCCGTTTCGTGATGTCCTGCGCCCGTTCGCTTCACGGCCACGGGACGAATGCCGGCGCCCGGATTTTCCTCATTCAGCTTAAGCAGAACCTTCAGATACTCCAGCGCAAGTATATCGTTAGGCTCCGATGTGAGCTCGGCGTCGATTCCTGCTCTTTCTCTCGCTTCGGCGGCCGCGGCGTGATAGGGCTTTCCCTCCGAAAGACCCTCCTTCAGGGTATGGTCGATTTTGTCAGAGCTTATTCTCAGTATTTCCGCCGCCTTGACGAGTCTTTCCGTATCTCCGCTTTCGCTTCCGAACACCAGGTGAGAAAGACCTCCTGTTCCGAAAAGGGTTCTTACCGCTCCTTCTGCGAAGATTTCTGCGCTGGAGGAGGCGTAGATTACGGGAAGCTCGATTACAAGGTCGGCTCCGCCTCTGACCGCTTCTTCCGCTCTTTCCCACTTACTGAAAACAGCGGGTCCTCCCCGCTGTACAAAATTTCCGCTCATTACGCACACGCAAACGTCGCATCCCGTCAGAATGCGACCCTGCTCTATTACGTATTTATGTCCCCCGTGAAAGGGATTGAATTCGGCTACAACTCCGAACGCTTTCATTACTCTTCAGCTCCGTCTCCTACAGGAATAGGAATGTGATGAGGCTTTATCTCCTCTTCATCTGTTTCTCTCGCCATTTCGCGGATTTCCCTCATGTCGGAGGCTATTCTGTCGCTGAGTTCATTGAAGTGGTTCTCCATGTTCTGATACATCTCGCCGAAATACTTCTCGTTTAACTCGGAAAGCTCTCCCATCTTCTTCTGGAAGTTGAAGAGCGTCTCGTCCATATAGTTATACGTGCGAAGCTTCATATCTCTTGCGTACACATCGGCTCTGGTGTAGATGTTCCCGGCAACCTCAACGGCCCGCTGGGTTATGACGTCCTTTTCCACCATGAGATCGGCCTGCTTCTTGGCCTCGATGATAATCTTCTCGTATTCCGTCTTGGCGTCGGCAAGGATTCTGTCCTTTTCGTCTCTTACCCACTTTGCCTGCTGTACGTCGTCAGGCAGGCTCAGCCTTATGCCCTTGGTAATCTCCAGAAGCTCGTCGGCGTCGACCATGATTTTTCCCGTAAGGGGAAGTCCCGGAGCGTTTTTCACGATATCTTCAATTTCCTCTAAAAATTCAAGTACTGTCATTTCTAAATCCTCCATCAACTACCGGACGGCTACCGGCGAAATTTCTCCTTGATTTCTCTCAAAATCGGCTCCGGAACAAGTCCGTCGGCGCTTCCTCCCAGAGAAACCACCTCTTTTATCATGCTGGAGCTGATAAAAGAATACCTGGGACTCGTCATGAGAAACACCGATTCGGTTCCCGGATTGAAAAGACATGCGTTCATCTGCGCCATCTGTATTTCATACTCAAAATCCGATGTCGCTCTCAGGCCTCGCACCACGGCGTCAAAGCCTCCGGCGTTGACGTAATCGGCAAGAAGTCCCTGAAAGCTGTCTACAGTCACGTTGGAAAGCCCCAATTCCCCGACGATATCCTCGATCTGTCTCACTCTTTCCTCTCTGGTAAAGAGCGGAGACTTATTGGGGTTTACTATGACCCCCACCACCAGCTCATCGAACATTCTGGACGCTCTTTTGATTATATCGAGGTGTCCGTTGGTCATCGGATCGAAGGAACCGGTATACAAAGCTCTTTTCATATTTACATGTTATCCTTTTGATCGTCCCGGGCGCAGCTGTAAAGAGTCAGCTTCGTATGCCCGTATTTTTTTTCTTTAAAGGCCTTAAGGCGACCCGACAAATCCGGCAGGCTCTCGTCGGCCCTGTGTTCTGCTACTATTATACCTTTTTCTGACAATAAATCAAGACTGTCTATCTCCTCCAGGGCAGGCACGTAAAATCCCGAGTTATACGGCGGGTCGATGTAAAATATATCGACTTTTTCCTTTATCCTCCTCAGCGCCGAAAGATAGTCGCAGGCAAATACCCTCGACCTTTCCGAAGCCCCGCACTTTTCTATGTTCGCCTTTATGATTCTTATGCTGTCTCTTGACGCGTCGCAGAAGTACGCCTTTTCCGCGCCTCTTGACAGCGCTTCAAGGCCTATGGCTCCCGTCCCCGCGAACAGGTCGCAGAACACCGCGCCGTCTATGTCGTACATGAGGAGATTGAAGACCGACTCCCTCACCTTGTCTCCCGTTGGTCTCACGTCGTTTCCGTAAGGGGTCTCCAGTCTTCTTCCCCTGTATTCACCCGTTATTATCCTCATATGCTCTCCTTGTCTATATCTCAAGCCTTATATTTCCGTCAAACAGCTTCTCCACTCTCTTTCGAACCCCGGCGTTTTCAGCCTTTGAAAGAGACGGATCCTCCTCGATAAGCTTCTTTGCCGCCTTTGACGCCTTCTCCAAAACGTCGCCGTGACGAATGAGATCGCTCAGCGAAAGCTGTGGAAGTCCGTGCTGTCTCGTTCCGAATATGTCGCCGGGCCCGCGGAGCTGAAGGTCCTTTTCCGCTATCTCAAAGCCGTCGGTAGTTTTACACATTACCTCCATGCGCTCTTTCGCCCTGTCCGAATCCCCTGCCGAGATGAGATAGCAGTATGACTCTCCGCTTCCTCTTCCGACCCGTCCTCTCAGCTGGTGAAGCTGGGCCAGGCCGAACCGCTCGGCGTTTTCTATTATCATGACCGTCGCATTTGGTACGTTGATTCCAACCTCTATGACCACCGTGGATACCAGAAGCCTGACGCTGCCCTCCTCGAAGGCCGACATTATACTGTCCTTCTCGTCCTGCTTCATCGCTCCGTGGATAAGAGCCGACTTCACCCGCGGGAATTTCTCCTTTATCTCATCAAAGAGTGTCTCCGCGCTTACGGCGTCCACCGCATCAGAGTCCTCTATGAGAGGCGCCACAACGTAGACCTGACGGCCCTTTTCTATTTCCTCCATGGCCTTTCCGTAGGCGTAATCTCTGTCCTCCGGGTAGAGGCTTTCCGTCTTTACCGGCTTTCTGCCCTCAGGCATGGTCCTTATCTGGGATATGTCAAGGTCGCCGTAGAGAACCACCGCAAGGGTTCTCGGAATAGGCGTAGCCGTCATGACGAGGGTGTTGGGAAATCCCCCTTTTGCGCCAAGGGTCTTTCGCTGGTTCACTCCGAACCTGTGCTGCTCGTCGGTTATCACAAGGCCCGGATTTTTAAACTCAACTCCGTCCGAAAGCACCGCGTGGGTAGCAGCCAGAACGTCTATCTCTCCGGATTTAAGCTTTTCAATGACGTCTCTCTTTTCCGCCGCCTTCATGCTGCTGCAGAGAAGTCCCGTCCTTATTCCGTGGCTGCCCAGGTCTGACGTCAGAGTGTTAAGGTGCTGCCGCGCCAGAATCTCCGTAGGCGCCATCATTACGCTCTGATATCCGCATTTTGCTGCGCAGAACATGGCCGTTTCTGCCACAGCCGTCTTTCCCGAGCCTACGTCTCCCTGAATCAGCCTGTTCATCGGCTTTTCCGATTCAAGATCCGCAGCAATATCTTTCCATGCCTTCTCCTGGTCAGGGGTGAACTTAAATCCCAGGCCTTCCATGAACTCTTCGCTTCTCCCGCAGTCTATGACGGTGCCCCGGCCTCTTCCGGCGTTTCCCGCTCTTGCCGCGAACATTCCCACTTCGAGGGCAAAGAGCTCGTCGAATATCATGCGGAATTTAGCCTGTCTCGTCTTAAGTCCGTCCTCCGGGAAATGAATGTTCTCAAGGGAAAATTCTATGTCCGCCAGACGGTTTTCCTTTGCGATTTTTTCCGGTATCCAGTCTTTGATCTCTCCGTAAAGGCCTCTTACTTCTCCCTGAAGCCGCCTTATCTCCTTCTGGGATATTCCCTTTATCTCAGGGTACACGGGAAGTATTCCCCTGACGTCGTTTCTGCCGCCCTCCGCCGCAAAATCCGGGTGTATCATCTGGAGCCTTCCGCCGCTTTCGGTGACCCGACCGTAAAACACGAACCTGTCCCCTTTGGCGAAGGACTTCTCGAAGTACTTTCCCGTAAAATATACAACGTCTATGGCGCCCGTATCGTCTTCTATTCTTAAGGATAATGGCGAGGCGGATCTGCCCCTTGCGAACGGAGAGTATCTTTTAGATGCGACAAAGCCTGCAACGAGGGCGTCGTCTCCGGCTTTAAGTTCTCTTATGTTCCTTAGGGTTCTCCTGTCCTCGTATCCCCTGGGGAAAAAATATGCAAGATCCTCCAGGGTCTCTATGCCCGCGTCTCTTAAGGCCTTTTCCTTTGCAGGGCCTATCCCCTTCAGCTCTTTTACGCTGCTTTCAAGTCTAATATCCATCTGTTCCGTATTCTTTAAGCACCAGAAGGTCCCTTCTCGCCACCTGTTTTGACTTGACTCCCGTCACGTGAACGTTGATGTGAACCGGGACAGCTCCCTGTCTTTCCATTATGGTGCCGGCTATGTGGGAGCAGAGATCCTCCACCACCTTCTTTATTCCTGCGCCGAACTTTATAACCACGTATATATCGAGAAGCAGATATTCCCTTTCTCCGTCGGCCCCTTTGCTCACGTCGATGACCGACGCCACGTCGGCATGGTACGAACGGCCGTTTTCCGGAATGATCTTTCCCCTCTTCGTAGACGGCCAGACCTTGCCATCGCATTCGACGCTTTTAGCCGCGTCTATGAGCATGTCCGCAAAAATCTGATCGGAGACCGTAATCTGTCCAAGCTCCGTATTTTTAGAAAGAGTCATGCCGTGACCTCCTTGATAATTTCTTACACTGTATACGCCTCTTCATTATATCATACATTACCGGGCGGAATAAACAGAAAAACCCGCTTACTGTGAAGCGGGTCCTGAAAAGCCTTGGTAATTAGATAGCGCGGTTAATCTTGCCTGATCTGATGCATCTGGTACAAACGTTAGCTCTTCTTACTGTTCCGTTGTCGTTGATTCTAACGGTCTGAATGTTTGCATTCCATTTTCTTCTGGTATGTCTGTTGGAATGGGATACGTTGTTTCCGGAAACCTGTCCCTTTCCGCAAATTTCACATTTTCTTGACATCTGCCGCACCTCCTTTATAGTATAAGCATATATGCATGATAATCCTATTTCTGTTGCCGCGCCGGCGCGAATATCCTCACCTGCGGCAATCGCAAGCAATATTATACCACAAGCCCTTAAACTATTACAAGCACTTTTTTTCGCGGAATTTTTGCGTGTCTTCCGACGGAAAAACGACCTAAATTTACATTTTTTACCACTTGCGCAGGCGCGCCCGTAGTGCTACAATTATTCCCGTAGTTAAATAACATATCTTCAGGGCAGGGTGAAAGTCCCTACCGGCGGTAAAGCCCGCGAGCCTTATGGCATGATTCGGTGAAACTCCGAAGCCGACAGTAAAGTCTGGATGAAAGAAGATTACATCACAGGAAATGTTTATTACCTGCGCGCGGTATTTCTGCTCTGGAATGTCTATTCGTTCCGGAGTTTTTTATTTGATGCGCAGTCAGATATTTAATGAAGCTGTGAACCGTATGGCCCTGAGTTTATCTCGGGGCTTTTTCTTTTAAGGAGACAGGAAGATGAACGAACACTTAACGGAAGACATACAGTATATGAAACGGGCCCTTTCCCTTGCCGAGAGAGGCTGCGGCTTTACTTCCCCAAATCCCATGGTGGGAGCCGTAATCGTCAAGGGTGGCCGTATTATAGGCGAAGGCTTTCACGAAAAGTACGGACAGGCTCACGCCGAGAGAAACGCTCTTGCAGCCTGCACCGAAAATCCGAAAGGCGCGACTATGTACGTGACTTTAGAGCCCTGCTGCCACCACGGAAAGCAGCCTCCGTGCACCGACGCCGTAATAGAGGCCGGCATGTCAAGGGTCGTCATCGGCTCGCCTGATCCCAACCCTCTCGTATCGGGCAAAGGAGTTCAGATACTTAAAGAGGCCGGAATCGAGGTGGCGAAGGGCGTGATGAAAGATGAGTGCGACAGGCTAAACGAGATTTTCCTTCACTACATAACTACGGGAACGCCTTTTGTCCTTATGAAGTACGCCATGACAATGGACGGCAAAATCGCGGCATACACGGGAAAATCTAAATGGATTACGGGCGAGGCTGCAAGAGAGCACGCCCACGGTCTTCGCCGCCGCCTTTCTGCAATCATGGTGGGCGCAGGCACGGTCATAACGGACGACCCTCTCCTCACCTGCAGAATACCGGGCGGTAGAAATCCCGTAAGGATCATATGTGACAGCAGGCTCAGAACGCCTCTTGACTCCGCCGTCGTCAAAACCGCCGGCGACGTTCCGACGATTATAGCGACCTGCTCCGGCGATGCGGATAAGAGCAGGCTTTACGAAGACCGGGGCTGCAGGATAATAAGGACTCCTGAAGAGAACGGGCGGGTCAGCCTTCCCTGTCTCATGAAAAAACTGGCTGAAGAAAAGATAGACAGCGTCCTCATAGAAGGCGGCGCGGCCCTTAACTGGTCGGCCCTTGAAAGCGGTATAGTCACTAAAGTAAACACATATATCGCCCCTAAGATCTTCGGAGGGGAAACTGCAAAATCTCCTGTGGGAGGCGCGGGCGTCTCCTCTCCCGGCGAAGCGTTTTTCTTAAGAAACGGCTCAGTCAGAAGAATCGGCGATGATTTTCTCATAGAAAGCGAGGTGGACAAAAGGTGTTCACGGGAATAGTTGAAGAAAAAGGCGCGGTGAAAAGCATCAGGCGCGGACAGCATTCCGCCGTTATAACCGTCAGTGGGAAAAAGGTTCTGCAGGGCACGGTTCCCGGCGACAGCATTGCGGTAAACGGAATATGCCTGACCGTAACTTCTCTCGGACCCGGATGGTTCACTGCGGACGTCATGCACGAGACCTTAAGCCGCTCTTCCCTTTCGGATGCGGCGGCGGGAACTTTCGTAAACCTCGAGAGAGCCATGGCTGCAGGCGGCAGATTCGGCGGTCATATAGTCTCCGGCCACGTTGACGGAACGGGAGTCATAAGGGAAATTCGAAGAGACGACAACGCCGTATGGTTCACCGTTTCCGCGCCGGGAAACATTATGAAATACATCGTGGAAAAAGGCTCCGTGGCCATAGACGGAATAAGCCTGACCGTAGCCGCGGTGAGAGACGGCTCCTTTGACGTTTCCGTCATACCCCACACTCTGGGACTCACCGCTCTGGGGGACAGGTGCAGGGGCGACGTCGTAAATCTCGAAAACGACATCATAGGAAAGTACGTGGAAAAGCTTATGAATTACAGTCCGGGTTCGCCGGAGGATAACAAAGGCGGCATCACGGAAGAAATGCTCATTAAATACGGATTTTAGAAAGGATGATGACAAGTGAAGTACAGCACCATTGAAGAGGCCCTGGAGGAGCTGAGGCAGGGAAAAATAATTCTCGTAACGGACGACCCGGACAGGGAAAACGAGGGGGATTTTATCTGCGCCGCAGAGTTTGCCACTACGGAAAACATAAACTTTATGGCAACTCACGGCAAGGGGCTCATATGTATGCCCATGTCTGCAGAATTTGTCGAAAAGCTTAAGATTCCCCAGATGGTAGCCGATAACACCGATAACCACGAGACCGCGTTCACCGTATCCATAGATCACGTTTCCACATCTACGGGAATTTCCGCCGCAGAACGCTCCGTCACCGCCCTCGCCTGCGTTTCGGACGATGTAAGACCTGAGGATTTCAGGCGTCCCGGCCACATGTTCCCTCTTCTCGCGAAAAAGAACGGAGTTCTGGAGAGAAACGGACATACCGAAGCCACCGTCGACCTGTGCAGGCTTGCAGGCCTTAAGGAATGCGGACTCTGCTGCGAGATCATGGCGGACGACGGCACCATGATGAGAGCCTCTCAGCTTGCGGAGATAGCCGAGGAGTACGACATAAAATTCATAACTATAAAGGATCTTCAGAATTACAGGAAGTGCCACGAAAAGCTGGTGGACAGAGTGGCAACGGTGAACCTTCCTACAAAATTCGGCACCTTCAAAGCCTGCGGCTTCGTCAACAGGCTCAACGGCGAACACCACGTCGCCCTCGTAAAGGGAGAGATCGGAGACGGAAAAGACGTGCTATGCAGGGTTCACTCAGAATGTCTCACGGGAGACACCTTCGGCTCCCTAAGGTGCGACTGCGGGCAGCAGCTTGCCTCCGCCCTCACCCAGATCGAAAAGGAAGGAAGAGGAGTTCTCCTTTACATGAGGCAGGAAGGAAGAGGCATAGGTCTTATAAACAAGCTGAGAGCCTATGAGCTTCAGGAACAGGGAATGGACACGCTGGAGGCAAATCTGGCCCTAGGCTTCGGCGGCGACGAGCGTGAATACTACATCGGCGCACAGATTTTGAGGGAGCTGGGAGTCAAAAGCCTCCGCCTTCTCACAAACAACCCGGACAAAGTCTATCAGCTTTCCGAATTCGGCATGGAAATATCGGACAGAGTACCTATAAAAATTCCGGCGAACACCCACGACCTCTTCTATCTTAAGACAAAGCAGGAAAAGATGGGACATATCCTGGGTTTTTAAAGTCGTTTAACGTAATCAGCATTAGTAATCAGAAAGGAAAAAGTCATGAGAACATTCGAAGGAAAACTCGTATCGGAAGACATCAAAATCGGCATCGTTGCAGGAAGGTTTAACGAATTCATAACGTCTAAGCTCTTAAGCGGAGCGTTAGACGGACTCATCCGCCACAACGTCGAGGAAGAAAACATAGACGTCGCCTGGGTTCCGGGTGCTTTTGAGATACCCCTCATCGCATCTAAGATGGCAGAAAGCGGTAAATACGATGCTGTAATCTGTCTCGGCGCTGTAATCCGCGGAAACACCAGCCACTACGACTACGTATGCAGCGAGGTCTCTAAAGGAATCGCCTCCGTTTCCCTAAAGACAGGCGTGCCCGTGATGTTCGGAGTCCTCACCACCGAAAACATAGAGCAGGCCATCGAGCGTGCCGGGACAAAGGCAGGAAACAAAGGCAGCGAATGCGCAGAAGGCGCCATCGAGATGGTGAACCTGATAAGAAGCATGGCTCAGTAAGGCCAGCATGCCTGAACGGGCGGAACCCGGTTAAATATCCGTTCTCCGCCCGTCTTTTAATGTTATGAATCTCTGATTTCTGCTGCCGCGAAACTGCAAAGTCAGATCGCGCTCGGCCTCCACATACGGCCCGTCCACTATAAAGTCCAGAAGTTTTATCAGCCTGTCCAGCGAGACATCCCTTCCTCTGAGCCCTTCCAGCTCTTCGAAGGTATATCCCGTATACATCCCCAGGTCTAGGCCCATGTCCTTAACGGCTTCAGCCAGAGGAACCAGCCCATCTGCCTGACATACAGGTTCTCCGCCGCTTAGCGTAACTCCGTAGATAAGCGGATTTGATCTGATTTCTGCCAGAACTTTTTCGCCGTCAATCACATATCCGCCGTTAAAGTCGTGGGTTTCGGGATTGTGGCACCCTTTGCAGCCGTGAGGACATCCCTGAAGGAACAGGACGAACCTAATACCCGGTCCGTCCGTTATAGATTCTCTTATCACTCCCGCTATTCGAAGAGATTTAAATTCGCTCATATCCGCCCTCAGCAGAGTGCTTTACCCTGTCTCTTTCCTCACAGGTTTTGGCGTCGTTCCAGTGATCCATGGTTCCCACCAGATACCCGGTTATTCTCCTTATTCTCTCAAAGGTCGGTCCGCCGTCAGCTTCAGTCCTGCCGCATCCCGGGCATTCATTATCTATTATTCCCGTATATCCGCACACCGGGTCTCTGTCCACAGGGTGATTAATGGAGCCGTATCCGATTCCGCTTTCCTTCATACATCTCACCACCTGCTCGAACGCGTCCAAGTTTTTCAACGGGTCTCCGTCGAGCTCGATGTAGGAGATGTGGCCTCCGTTGGTGAGTTCGTGATACGGCGCTTCTCTGCGGATTTTGTCGAAGGCTCCGATGTTATAGTATACAGGCACGTGGAATCCGTTGGTGTAGTATTCCCTGTCTGTAACTCCCGGAATTTCTCCGAACTTCTCTCTGTCTATCCTGACAAAGCGGCCGGAAAGCCCTTCGGCAGGGGTTGCTATCAGCGACCAGTTGAGCCCCGTCTTTCTGGCTTCTTCGTCCATGCGTTTTCTCATGTATGCGACTATCTCTATTCCCAGCCTCTGCGCCTCGTCGCTCTCTCCGTGGTGCTTTCCCGTGAGAGCTTTGAGACACTCTGCCAGCCCTATAAAACCTATGGTCAGCGTTCCGTGCTTTATTACTTCTTCCACGGTGTCCTCAGGTCCGAGTTTACCGGAATCTATCCACACGCCCTGTCCCATTAGGAACGGAAAGTTCTTCACCTTCTTCATTGACTGGATGTGCATTCTCTCGTTCAGCTGTCTGATGCAGATATCTATCTGGCGGTCCAGGCTTTCGAAAAATGCGTCCAGGTCACCCTTGGCCTTTATGCCCAGCCTCGGAAGATTTATGGACGTAAACGACAGGTTTCCCCTTCCGTAGGTGATTTCCCTGTCCGGATCGTATGTGTTTCCCATGACCCTCGTCCTGCAGCCCATGTACGCGCACTCCGTCTCAGGGTGTCCCTCTCTGTAGTACTGAAGATTAAACGGTGCGTCCAGGAATGAGAAATTAGGAAAGAGCCTCTTCGCAGACACCTTGCATGCCAGTTTAAACAGGTCGTAGTTAGGATCCTCCGGATCGTAGTTCACCCCTTCTTTTACCTTGAAGATCTGAATCGGAAATATAGGCGTCTCGCCGTTGCCGAGGCCCGCTTCAGTCGCTTCCAGCAGGCACTTTATCACCAGCCTTCCTTCCGGCGATATGTCAGTACCGTAGTTTAAGGAACTGAACGGAACCTGGGCTCCTGCTCTGGAATGCATGGTGTTCAGGTTATGCACCAGAGCTTCCATGGCCTGATATGTTCTCCTTACGATTTCACGGTCCGCGTTCTTTCTGGCCCGCTGCTGGATGATCTCCATCCTTTCACGGCTCACGTCCGGACAAAGGGCGCAGAGGGCCTCTGCTTCAGCCTTCTGATAGCCTTCCATCACTTTCATCGCAGGATACTCTCCTGTTTTTTCCTCTATATCTACGCTCACCTTCTTCACCTCAGCTGTGAGGTTTTCGCTTCCCGTCTCGAACTCCAGAAATCTCGCTACGTTTTCCCTGTAAAGGGTTCTGTAGCTCTTAGCGACTCCCGGCGCCATGCTGTAGTCAAAGTTAGGAACCGACTGTCCGCCGTGCTGGTCGTTCTGATCCGACTGAATAGCGATACACGCCAGAGCGGCATAGCTTTCTATACTTCCCGGTTCTCTGAGATACCCGTGTCCCGTGGAAAATCCCCCGCTGAGGAGGCTGATGAGATCTATCTGGCAGCACGTCATGGTAAGGGTGTAAAAGTCCATGTCGTGGATGTGAATGTCTCCTTCGTCGTGAGCCTTGGCAAACACAGGGTCTATCACGTACATCTTATAGAATTCCTTAGCGCCTTCAGAGCCGTATTTCAGCATGGTTCCCATGGCTGTATTTCCGTCTATGTTGGCATTTTCACGCTTCACATCGTTATCCCTTGCGTCCTTAAAGGTCAAATCCTCGTATATGCGCATGAGCTTTGTGTTCATGTCGCGGATTCTGGTCCTGTCAGCCCTGTAGAGAATGTATTCCTTAGCCGTTCTCGCGTGTCCGCTCTCTATGAGAACCTTCTCCACCGCATCCTGAATCTGCTCTACCGACGGTGTGCTGTTATGGCAGGTATCCACCAGATAGGAAACCACCTGAGATGCCAGCTCTTCAGCCATCTGCCTGTCTTTTCCGCCGAGAACCTGTGCCGCCTTGAAAATGGCCTCTGTGATCTTCTCGATGTCAAAGGGCACCACCCGGCCGTCCCTCTTTACTATTCTTCTTATTCTGATGTCTTCCATCTCGTCCTCCCTCGTTACAAATACTGCAGTCAGCCGTCTTCGAATCCTCGTCACTGAATTCGGAAAACATATTCTATATATAGTGGTGCTCTTCATTCATTCTCCATGAGATTACACTATATATAATCATTTGTCAAGGTGCTTTACACCTCTGTACAAATCCGGCTTTATATAAAGTCACATCATGTAATCAACAAAACAGGGACGCCGATATCGGCGTCCCTCAATATTACCTGTATGGAGCGAATGACGGGAATCGAACCCGCATTATCAGCTTGGGAAGCTGAAGTTCTGCCATTGAACTACATCCGCAAAAGGCGATCTTCGCTGCAGTCATTATACCACAAATCCGCCTGAAGTTTAATGGTTTTTTACCGAAATTTTCATCAGAACTCCTACTCTATCAGCATCGCGTCCCCGTACGAAAAAAATCTGTATCTCTCTCTTACCGCTTCCTCATATGCTGAGAGTATCTTCTCCCTGTCGTAAAGAGCCGAAACCAGCATCATAAGAGTGGAGCCCGGCAGGTGGAAATTGGTGATGAGAGCGTCAATCATCTTAAACTTGTAGCCCGGATAGATGAATATATCCGTGCTTCCCGCTCCGGGTCTTATTTCATACCGGCCTGTACCGGCATCCTTCACGGACGCGCTTTCAACGGTTCTGACCGACGTGGTTCCCACGGCGACTATTCTGCCGCCTGCAGCTTTTGTTTCGTTTATGATTCTCGCCGTTTCTTCGCTGACGCTGTACTCCTCGAAGTGCATGTGATGGTCTTCTATATTTTCACACTTCACCGGTCTGAACGTTCCTATACCGACGTGGAGCGTTATATAGGCGCATTTCACGCCCTTTTCTTCACACTTTGACAGAAGCTCCTTCGTAAAGTGAAGTCCCGCCGTAGGAGCCGCAACGGATCCCTCTTCGCGGCAGTACACCGTCTGGTACATATCCCGGTCCTCATCCTCTGCTGCGCGCTCTATATACGGCGGAAGAGGCATGGAACCCACTTCCTCAAGTCTTTCCATGAATATGCCGTCGTAGCGGAATCTGACCTTTCTGGTGCCGTCCTCTCCGAAGGCTTCTATGTCGGCCTTAAGCTGTTTTCCTTCCTCACCGGAGAAGACCACTGTATCCCCCGGTTTCAGTCTTCTTCCGGGTCTCACCATTGATTCCCAGAGATCGCCGTCGAGGCGCTTGATAAGGAGAAACTCGCCCTTCGCTCCCGTACCCTCCTTCACTCCGAAAATACGGGCTGGGAGAACCTTGGAATCGTTCATTACGAGGCAGTCTCCGGGATTCAGATACTCCAGTATGTCGCAGAAATGTCTGTGGCTTACGGTTCCGTCTTTCCGGTTCAGTACCATGAGCCTGCACCGGTCCCGTTCCTCCATCGGGTGCTGTGCTATGAGCTCTGAAGGAAGCTCGTAGCTGAAATCGTCCGTCTTCATTATGTCTAATCTTCCTTTCCAGGAATCTCGATTCCCATGTGATGATAGCCCGCGTCAGATACCATTCTTCCCTTCTGGGTTCTGTAGAGAAGTCCCTTCTGGATAAGGTACGGTTCATACGCATCCTCTATGGTTATTCTCTCCTCCCCTATAGCCGCAGCTATGGTATCTATGCCCACGGGTCCTCCTCCGAACTTCTCTATTATGGCGGTGAGGATTTCTCTGTCTATCCTCTCAAGACCCATACTGTCAACGCCCAGCGCCTTCAGAGCCTCCCTTGTAATCCCTGCGTCTATCTGTCCGTTGCCTCTTACCTGGGAAAAGTCTCTCACCCTCTTAAGAAGTCTGTTGGCGACTCTCGGCGTACCTCTGGAGCAGCTTGCCATAAGCTCGAGGGATTCTTCGTCCGGCTCCACCCCTAAAAGTGAGGCTGACCGCTTTATTATCTCCTTAAGCTCGGCCTCAGTATAAAGCTCGAACTTGCTTATCACTCCGAATCTGTCGCGAAGAGGCGCAGAAAGGCTTCCTGCCCTGGTGGTTGCCCCTATGAGGGTAAACTTTGCTATGTCAAGGCGTATGGACCTTGCAGACGGGCCCTTGCCTATGATTATATCGAGAGCGTAGTCCTCCATGGCTGAATAAAGCACTTCCTCAACGGATCTGTTCAGCCTGTGAATCTCGTCTATAAACAGAACATCGTTATCGCTGAGATTGGTAAGAATGGCGGCAAGATCTCCTGCTCTTTCTATGGCAGGTCCGGACGTAATCTTTATGTCCACGCCCAGCTCGTTTGCAATGATTCCGGCCAGCGTCGTCTTTCCGAGGCCCGGGGGTCCGTAGAACAGAACGTGATCCAGAGGCTCTCCTCTCAGCTTCGCCGCCTCTATGAACACCTCCAGGTTATCCTTTACCCCGGCCTGTCCTATGAAGTCGGACAGCTTATGAGGCCTTAAGGTGCTTTCCTGTCTCTCTTCCTCTTCCCCTGCTCTCGTCTCTGTGATTCTCTCTATGTCCATACTCTACCTCTACAAATTCTTCAGCGCTCCGCGGATGTAATCCTCGCAGGTAAGCTCTTCTCCCTTTACCTTGGAAATGGCGTTAAGCGCTTCGTTTCTGGTGTATCCCAGGGCTGCAAGAGCGGCTATGGCCTCTTCCTTTTCTCCCGTCACGGCCGCCGCAAAATCCGCGCCTGTATCTTCCTCAGGGACAAAGCCTGCAGGCCCGGTAACCTTATCCTTAAGCTCAAGGATTATCCTCTCCGCCGTCTTCTTTCCGATGCCGTTGGCCTTTGTAATAGAAGCCCCATCTCCCGATGTTATGGCCATGCGAAGCTGCGCAGGGGCAAGGGCGCTCATAACGGAAAGCCCCGCCTTGGCTCCCACTCCGTTTACGGTAATCAGAAGCTCGAAAAGCTCCAGATCCTCCATGGACGTGAATCCGTACAGATTTACCGCATCCTCTCTGACCTGCATGGAGGTGTATACGCTTACCTCGTCGCCGTCCACGTTCTTATACAGCCCGGAATTGGCCGGGATATTTATTCTGAATCCTACGCCGGAATCCGTTTCTATAATTGCGCTGCCGTCAGACGACGGGTGAAATATACCTCTTAAAAATCTTATCATCTCTGTCTGCTCCCTCTGCTGTGTCCGTGACAGATTGCCGCAGCCACGGCGTCCGCCGTATCGTCGGGCTTCGGTACTTCCTTAAGGTTAAGTATTATCTTAACCATGGACTGTATCTGCTTCTTATCTGCCCTGCCGTAACCGACGAGGGCCTGTTTTATCTGAAGAGGAGTATACTCGCTTATGGAAAGTCCTCCGTTAACGCAGGCCAGAATAGCCACGCCTCTGGCCTGTCCCACCATTATGGCGGTCTTGGCGTTGTTATTGAAGAAAAGTTCCTCTATTGCAGCCTCATCAGGCCTGTATTCCTCTATTATCGCCGAAAGCTCCGTATATATGTGCTGAAGCCTCAGCGGCATTTCCATTTTCGAATCCGTAGTTACGGCGCCGTAGTCCACTACGGAAAATTTATTTCCCTTAAGGTCTAAAATCCCCCAGCCCAGTATGGCGTAGCCGGGATCTATACCAAGTATTCTCATCTGATATGCATTTCCTTTCCCTGCGGTAACTCGGCAGACATAAGTATATCATAAGAACAAATGTTTGTCCACTTATGGGAAAGCAGGCTCTCATAAATTTCATTTGAATTATTTACACAATATGGTATAATTATTGATGGGTATACATTTTACAGATAAGTTTGAAAAGGAGTATGAAATGCGCTATCCCAGACAGAATAAAATACTGGAGCTGATCTCCAACAATGAAATCGAAACTCAGGAAAAGCTGGCATCCATGCTTAAAGACGAGGGATTTGAGGTTACACAGGCGACTATATCAAGAGACATAAAGGATCTTCAGCTTATAAAGGTGCTTTCGGCCTCGGGAAAATACAAATATGCCGTAAGTTCGCGCCACGACGCGCCTATTTCCGACCGCTTTGTAAAGATATTCAGAGAGACCATAACTTCCTTTGCATCGGCCCAGAACCTGATAGTCATCAAGACTTTATCCGGATGCGGCCCTGCCGCAGGTGAAGCCATAGACTGCATTGACCTGCCTCACGTGGTAGGCTCCGTAGCCGGCGACAACACCCTTCTGCTGGTCGTTGACAAAGACGAAAACGTGGAAGAGATTTTATCAATTTTCAACAATATGCTTATCATGAGGGAAAAGGAAAATGATAAAGCACATCAGCATTGAGAACTTTGCCGTCATAGAGAAGGCGGAAGTCGATTTTGACGAAGGCTTTTCCGTCATAACCGGTGAAACGGGAAGCGGAAAATCCGTTGTAATTGAAGCAATAAGCCTTGCACTGGGGAGTCGCGCAGACTCCTCTTTTGTCCGTCACGGCGCAGAAAAAGCCGTCGTTCAGCTTGCCGCAGACCTTGACGGAGAGGAAATAGCGATTCGCCGCGAAATTTCCGCCTCCGGGAGAAACCTTTGCAGGCTCAACGGAGAAGTCGTAACCCTGGCCGAGCTTACAAAGGTCTGCGCACGCCTTGCCGAAATTCACGGCCAGTACGACAATCAGACCCTCCTCGATCCCGAAACCCACATGGCAGTAATCGACGGCTGCCGGCGGGAAGCGATTGCTCCGTTAAAGGAGGCCTACCGCGAAAGCTACGATTCCTATGTAAAAGCTTCGTCTGAGCTGAAAAAGCTCCTTGCATCGGAAGCCGAAAACGCCAGAAGGCTCGATTACTACAGATACGAAAAAGCCGAAATCGACAAGGCCGCTCTAAGGCCGGGAGAATACGAAGAGCTTACAGACCGGATTTCCGTCCTTCAGAACGGAGAGAAAATCTTTTCCTCCGTCGAGACCGCATCTTCCGCAATCGGCGGAGATACCGGCGCTCTTGAAACGCTGGGAGCCGCCCTTTCCGCCATCAGGTCCGTCGCCTCATATTCGTCGGATCTTGAGAGGCTTCTCAGCGATGCCGAGGACATATACTACAGGCTTCAGGACGTAGACTCGTCCCTTAACTCCATGGCGGATTCCATGAGCTTTGAGCCTGGGGAAATCGACGGGTGCATCTCGAGAATCGATCTCATAGATAATCTCAGAAAGAAGTACGGTTCGACCATAGAGGAAATCCTCGCATACAGAGACAAAATATCCTCAGAGCTTGACGTTATAGAAAACTTTGACGAGGAAAAGTCAAAGCTTACCGCTGCCGCTGAGGCCGCAAAGGCAGATCTCATGTCAAAGGCTTCAGTTCTTTCAAAGGCCCGTCACGAAGCCGCTTCAAATCTCACGGCAAGGATAACCCGTGAGCTTTCAGAGCTTAACTTCAGCGACGCTAAAATAGAGGCCGCCTTCACCCCTCTCGACGCTGCCGGTCCCGATGGAGACGAAACGGCAGAATTTCTCATATCTGCAAACCGCGGCGAGCCCCTTAAGCCTCTTTCCAAAACAGCCTCCGGCGGAGAGATGTCCAGAATCATGCTCGCCATCAGAAATATAACCGGTGAAACTGACAGGATTCCGACGCTTATATTCGATGAGATAGACGCCGGTATAAGCGGGGTTACGGCAAGCGTCGTCGGCAGAAAGCTGAAACGGATTTCAAAAAGCCACCAGATTATCTGCATAACTCATCTGCCTCAGATTGCGGCCATGGGAGATGCCGGCTACCGTATATACAAGGAAAACGATGAAGCGAGCACATATACCCACATTGAAAAGCTGTCTGAAGATGAAAAAACCGCCGAAATCGCAAGACTTCTCGGCGGCGACAATATTACGGAAACGACTCTTAAGAGCGCCCGTGAGCTCATAGAATCAGCCAAATAATCTAAAGGTTTTTACCCCGAATTTAACGACCTTATATAATGCGCCTTCCAGTTCTGCGGAGGCGTTTTTCAGTTCCTTTCTTATCTCTATACCCTGAGGGCAGTGGGTTTCGCATCTTCCGCAGCCTATGCACTGTGATGCGCCCGACTGCTTCTTTCTCAGCGCGGTAAAAAGGTAATCGTGGCGGCCCGCCTTTTTGCCCTCCGCATATATGGCGTTATAGCACCTGAAAGTCCCCGGAATATCCACTCCCGCAGGACACGGCATACAGTAGGCGCACCCGGTGCAGCCCACCCTTGTGGTCCTCTTGATCTCCGTCTTTATACGCTCTATCAGCCGGGATTCCGCCTCCGTCAGACATTCCGGTTCCGATTCCGAAGCGATTCTGACGTTTTCCTTCACCATATCCAGTGAGTTCATTCCCGAGAGCACGCACGTAATCTCAGGCTGATCGTACAGCCATCTGAAGGCTAACTCAGCGGCAGTTTTACCTTCGCCGTCTTCCGCTATTATCTCCTTTGCAGACTTTGGCAGAAGGTCGACCAGCTTACCTCCCCGAAGAGGTTCCATAATTATTACAGGCAGGCCCTTTTCGTGAGCATACCCGAGTCCTTCCCTTCCCGCCTGACTGGTCTCGTCCATGTAGTTATACTGAATCTGGCAGAAATCCCACGGGTACGCATCTACAACCTGTTTGAACATGGCCGCGCTTCCGTGATATGAAAATCCTATATTTCTTATCTGTCCCGACCTAAGCTTTTCTTCTATCCAGTCCTCTATTCCTATGGATTTCAGCTTCTCCCAGGTGTTTACATCGGTCAGCATGTGGAGGAGATAATAGTCTACATAATCTGTTTTAAGTCTACTTAGCTGCTGACGGAAAAGTCTCTCTGCTCCCGCTGTGCTCTTCATGAGATAATGAGGAAGCTTCGTTGCAATTTTAACCTTTTCCCGGCAGTGATTTCTGGAAAGAATCTCTCCCAGAGCAGACTCGCTTCCCGGATAGATATACGCCGTATCGAAGTAATTCACTCCCGACCTTACGGCCTCCATGACCTCGCGTTCGGCCCGTTCCAGGTCGATTCCGACGCCCTTTCTCGTAAAGCGCATGCACCCGTAACCAAGCAGGGATATTTCGTTTCCTTTTCTGTCTTTTCTGTACTGCATAAGTAAATATCCGCCCCCTCCATCTGTAACGAAGACCCGGACAGCTCGCCCGGGTCTTCTCTTTATGTCAGTCTGCCGACTGTCTTAGCTTATTCTACTTCCGTAAACGGAGCCGGAATTCTTTCCGCCGTCATATTCATGAGAGCGTCAGTGCAAGGAAGCTCGTCAACCAGCTTGCCTTCCTTTACAGGAACCAGCTTAACTCTTGCCGGTGTGAGAACCTCGCCCAGAACCTCTCCGATTTCCGCGTACTTGTAGAGCGGAAGAACGTCGTCCATCTCTGCGGATATATCCGTCTCGTCTTCGAATCCGAAGTCCTCCTCGAATACCTCGGCAAGCTCTGCGGCGATCTCCCAGTTGGAGAACTCAACATCCTCGAAGATTGCCTGATCTACAGGGAGAAGTCTTCTCTCTGTATTGGTGTAGGTTCCGCAGGTACTTGCAGAGCCGGTGCCCGGAATGAATACGTCGGCCCTTTCTCCGGTTTCGGTCATATAGATGTCGGAAACCATGAGGAACTCCAGTCCTGAAAGGTCGGCCCACTTCGGATCCTCTCCGAATATCATGAGACCCTTTACGCCTTCCATTGCTTCCGCTCCTGCGCGAACTCCCATATCCGTAAGACCCTGAGAGTTGTTCTTAGGTCTTACCGCAAGGATTCCGTCACGAGGCTTTCCGATGTGTCCGCTTACTGCCGCAATATCTCCCATAAGGGTCGCAGCTTCAACGCTGACAACATTCTGCTGATATACGAGCATTGCCTTCTTTGCGGCCGCGTACATCTCGGCAATTTCCTTTGCCTCTTCGCATACCTCTACGCCTTCAAGGGAAGCCTTAAATTCGTCAAAGCCGTCGATTCCTTCGCCTCTTCCCATATCCACGAGAGCCTTTGCAACCTTCTTAAGGAAATCCACGCTGTTGTCCGTGGTTACTACTTTCATCGCAAACTCAAAGTCGGTAGTTATCTCAGGAGTGTTTACGGCTACTACCTTGACTCCTGCAAGAGCCGCCTGTCTGATCTTGTTCCAGATTACGGCGCTTCTGTTCTTCATGAAGCCGGTAACTATGATAAGCTCGGTGGAGAGAAGCTCGTCGATGGTGTTAGGAGATGCGTCCATTCCCAGAACGTCGATGAGAGCATCGTGACGCTTATTGAAGGTGAAGGTCTTAGCTCCGAGAACACCCGCAAACTTCTTTATTGCGTAGGCTTCTTCGTTGGTATATCTGTCGGAAATGGCTACGGCTATGGAATCTGCGCCGTGTCTTACCTTTACGGCTTCCATTTTCTTTGCAGCCATTACGATGGCTTCGTGATAATCTGTCTCTCTGAAGCCGTCGCCGTCTTTGATCATAGGGTCTACAATCTTACCCTCGAGAAGTGATGCATCGAAGCCCCACTTGCCCTTTGCGCAGCAGATTCCCTTATTCACGAATCCCTCTTTGTCAGGGTTTGCCTTTATGAGCATATCTCCGTAGTACTCAAGGTCGAGAGTACATCCAACGGAGCAGTAGGAGCACGTGGTCTCAACGGCCTCGGTCTCCAGAGGCACTTCCTTCTGAATGGTAAGTCTCTCCTGAATAGCTCCCACAGGGCAGACGCTTACACACTGACCGCAGGACTCGCAGCCTGACATGGTAAGAGACTGTTCCAGAGCCGGCTTAACGACCGTGTCAAATCCTCTGTGAACAAGGCCCAAAGCTCCGACTCCCATTACCTCGTCGCAGACTCTCACGCAGAGACCGCAGAGTATGCACTTGTTAGGGTCTCTTACGATGAACGGATGATTGTCCTCAAATTCGATAAGGTTCTTGTCTCCTGCGAATCTTTCAGGCTCCACGCCGTACTCGTTGGCAAACTCAACGAGCTTGCACTCGTAGAAGTCGTGGCATCCGCACTCCAGACATCTGGAAGCCTCCGCTACGGCCTGATCCTCAGTGAGTCCGTCGTATACGACTTCGCTGAAGTTGTCCTTTCTTTCCGCTGCGGAAAGCTGTTCAGCCTTCTCTCTGCAGAGCTTCTCTCTGTCCTCGAAGGTCTTTTCCGTAACGTCGGTTCTCTCTACGAAGTAAGGCGGCTCGTAAGTCACTGCCTCTCCGTCAAGGTATGCGTCTATGATTTCGCTGACCTTCCCGGCGTCGGCGATCGCTTCAACTGCGATGGAAATCTTGTCGTTTCCGCAGTCACCGCCTGCAAATACGCCAGGAATGCTGGTCATGAACGTTTCAGGGTCATAGGCTACGGCGTTCTTCTTCGTCTTGTCTACATCAAAGGCTTCAGCGTCCACGGCCTGACCTATTGCAAGTATAACCGTGTCAACATCGAGAGTCTCTGTCTTGCCTTCTACAGGAACAGGCTTTCTTCTTCCGGAAGCGTCAGGCTCTCCCAGTTCCATAACCTGAAGAACCACCTGCTTAACGTGACCGTTCTCGTCCTTTATGTACTCCAAAGGATTGGTCAGGTTCTTGAAGATTACGCCTTCCTCTTCGGCCTCCTCGATTTCCAGCCTGTCTGCCGGCATCTCGTCCTTGGTTCTTCTGTAGATGTTATACACCTCGGAAGCTCCCAGCCTTACAGCCGTACGGCAAGCGTCCATTGCGGTGTTTCCGCCTCCGACTATGGCGACCTTCTTGCCGAAGTCGATGTGCTGATTTCTTACTACCTTTCTCAGGAAGTCGATACCGCCTATAACGCCTTCAGCATCCTCGCCCTTGCAACCGGTTCCGGTGGATACCCAGGCTCCGATTCCCAGGAGTACGGCGTCAAAGTCGCCGCGTACAGTCTCAAAGGAAATATCCTCACCGATTTTGGTATCGGTTATCATTTCGACGCCCATCTCTCTGATGATGTCGATCTCCGCATCGAGAACGTCCTTAGGAAGTCTGTACTCAGGGATTCCGTATCTGAGCATGCCGCCCAGCTTAGGCATTGCGTCGAAGATGGTAACGTCGTGTCCTTTCTGTCTCAGGAAGTATGCCGCCGAAAGACCCATAGGGCCTCCGCCGATTATTGCAACGGATTTTCCCGTAGGCTCTTCGCATTCAGGCACGAAGTTCTCGTCTGCCATGAGGTCGTAATCTCCCGCAAATCTCTTTATTGCGGCGATGCTGATAGGCTCGTCTATGAGACCTCTTCTGCACTTGTCCTCGCAAGGATGCGGACATACGCGTCCTATTGATGCAGGCAGAGGAATCTTATCCTTGATGAGCTCGTTTGCCTTTTCGAATTCTCCGTTGGCAACGAGGCCCACATATCCCTGACAGTCGGTTCCCGCAGGACATGCTTTGGAGCAAGGCGCCTTGCAGTCTCCGTTGTGGTTGGATATGAGAAGCTCCAGGTTGGTCTTTCTGGATTCTATTACTCTGTCCGTATTTGTTACGACTACCATGCCCGGGGCGATGGTGGTTGCGCAGGCTTTGCACAGCTTAGGATTTCCTTCGACCTCTACCATACAAAGTCCGCAGGAGCCGTAAATCTTGGTTCTTTCGTCGTAGCAGAGCGTAGGAATAAAGATATCGTTTTCTCTGGCGACTTCAAGAATGGTCTGTCCCGGAAGGCCCAGGACTTCTTTGCCGTCTATGTTCAATCTGAATTTTTCCATAGTATCTCCTCCTTCCTACTTTCTGACTATAGCGCCGAACTTACACGTCTCTTCGCACTTGCCGCACTTGATACACTTGGTCTGGTCTATCACGTGCTGTCCCTTTACCTGCCCCGAAATAGCGCCTACAGGACACTTCTTGGAACATGCGGTACATCCTATGCACTTATCCGTTATCTCATAGTGGATGAGAGCCTTGCATGAGCCGGCCGTGCACTTGTGGTTGTATATATGATCCTCGTACTCGTTTCTGAAGTATTTAAGGGTGGTGAGAACAGGATTAGGAGCCGTCTGTCCCAGTCCGCAGAGGGAACCATCCTTAATCTTTCCCGCAAGCTCCTCTAAGAGCTCTATGTCGCCGTCCCTGCCTTCACCTCTGGTGATTCTCTCCAGAATCTCCAGCATTCGCTTGGTTCCTATGCGGCAGTAGTTGCACTTTCCGCAGGATTCCTTTCTGGTGAAGTCGAGGAAGTACCTTGCCATGTCAACCATGCAGGTGTCCTCGTCCATGACGATCATACCGCCGGATCCGACGATTGCGCCCGTCTTTACTATATCCTCATAGGTTACAGGGGTGTCGATGAGGCTTGCCGGTATACATCCGCCGGAAGGTCCGCCCATCTGAACAGCCTTGAACTCTTTGTCGTTTTTAATTCCTCCGCCGATGCCGAAGATAACGTCTCTTACAGGAAGTCCCATAGGAACCTCTGCAAGTCCGCCCTTCTTGATCTTTCCCGCAAGGGCGAATACCTTGGTTCCCGTGGAAGGTCCCTTGCCTATCTTGGCAAATGCCTCGCCGCCGTTCATGATTATCCACGATACGTTGGCGAAAGTCTCAACGTTGTTGATGTTGGTAGGAGCCTGCCAGTAACCTCTTGCCGCAGGGAAAGGAGGTTTCAGTCTCGGCATACCTCTCTCACCTTCAAGGGACGCTATGAGAGCGGTCTCCTCGCCGCATACAAAGGCGCCTGCGCCGGCCTTTATCCTTATGTCAAAATCGTATCCGCTTCCGAATATGTTCTTTCCGAGGAAGCCCTTTTCTCTCGCCTGCTCCAGAGCAATCTCCAGTCTCTTTATGGCGAGAGGATATTCGGCACGGCAGTAGATAACGCCTTCGGTAGCTCCCATGGCGTATCCGCCTATTATCATTCCCTCAAGAACCGAATGAGGATCGCCCTCCAGTACGGAACGGTCCATGAATGCGCCCGGGTCGCCTTCGTCTGCGTTACATACGATGTACTTGTTCTTTCCCGGATTTCCCTTGGCTGCGTTCCACTTGAACCACGTAGGGAAGCCTGCGCCTCCGCGGCCTCTCAGGTTGGCGGTCTTTATCTCGCCTATTACCTCGTCTGCCGTCATGGACGTGAGAACCTTCTTCGTTGCCTCGTATCCGCCTACGGCCATATACTCCTCAATCTTCTCCGGATTTATGTGTCCGCAGTGGCGGAGAACTATTCTCTCCTGCTTTGCGAGGAACTGCTGATCCTCTGCGGAAATAGCGTATTCCTCCACCGGTTTTCCACCGATAAGGTGCTCCTCCACTATCTTTTCAACCTTGTCAGGCTGAACCTTGACGTATCTGGTCATATCGCCGTTATCCTCGTATACGTCCACGATAGGCTCCAGATAGCACGTTCCCACGCAGCCCGTAAAATCGAGGGTTACGTTTACGTTCTTCTCTTTAATCTGTTTCTCGAATTCAGCTTCGGTCTTCTTGGCTCCGGTGGCTATACCGCAGCTTCCCTGCCCGATTATTACTTTCATTACGTTCGCCACCTCCTAAGCTCTCTCTCTTATTTCGTCCAGTATTTTAACTACCTTGTCCTTGGTCAGGTTGCCGTAGGTCTCGTTGCCCTCGGCGCTCTGAACCATCATAACAGGCGCCAGTGAGCAGCATCCCAGACATGCCACGTTATTCAGCGTAAATACGCCGTCGTCAGTCGTTTCGCCGTCTTTGATTCCGAGATGCTCACAGACAGCCTCCTCTATCATTTCAGAGCCGTTTACGTGACATGCGGTACCCTGGCACAGCATGATAAGATACTTTCCTACAGGCTGAAGTCTGAACTGTGCATAGAAAGTCGCAACGCCGTAAATCTTTGCCGGCTTTATTCCCGTCGCTTCGGAAATATGATTTATGGCTTCCATGGACAGATACCCGTATATCTCCTGTGTCTTCTGAAGAATCGTTATGAGACTTCCCGGCACTTTCGCGTACTTGTCAAGAACCGGCTGCAGTTCTTTGAACTTTTCGCCTGCGCAGCAGCATTTTTCGCTCATGTGTTTTACCTCCCTGCTTATTAACTCATATACAAAAGGGCATACTCCACCCTGCTGTATTCACATAAAACTATTTTACTTTATAGCGCGTGTAAAATCAATTTCTATTTGTCTGAACCTTTTAATTTCTTGATTCCCGAAAAATCAATCTCCGTTATAAACAGCGCTCCGATCATAAGCGCCGCCCCGATATATGCCTTTACGGTGAGAACTTCCCCCGCCAGGAAAAAGGCGACTATTCCGGCAAAGACCGGCTCCAGGGTAAAAATGATGCCCACATGGGACGCCGTAGTGTACTGCTGAGCCACGGCCTGCACTATGAAGGCTATGCCGGTGCAGAATATCGAAAGGAATATTATACTCTGCCATACCTCAGCCGTTTCGGGAAGATGAGGCTTTTCAAATATGACAGCCATTATGAGCATCAGCGTTCCCGTAACCCCCAGCTGAAAAACACCAAGCTGATAGGCGTTCACTTCAGGCTTTGCTACGGCTCTGTCCGTTATTATAAGGTCTATGGCGTACGCAACGGCGCACATTATGCAGAGCATGTCCCCCTTAAGGTTGGCTATGTTTATTGAAAAATCATCCTCAAGGGTCAGCAGCATTATGCCGATAAGGCTTACCGTAACGGCGAACACGATTTTCCTCTCAGGCTTCTTGCGGAAAAACAGGAATTCGAAAATCGGTACGAACATTACCGCAAGAGCGCAGAGAAATCCGGAGTTGGAAAGGGTCGTATATTTTACGCCGAAGGTCGCTCCCGTATACACGAAAAACAGAGCGACTCCGACAAAGATGCTGTATTTCAGGGTTTCTCTGTTCACCGATTTTATTTTGTTGAATGTGATAAGGCCCGCTACGAAAAAAGCTCCCAGGAACCTGTATGCGTTAAGAGTGAACGCATCCACGTCCGAAAGAGCGATATCCATGAGATAATACGAAATACCCCAGCCTAAAGTCACTATTACAAGCATGAGGTCGGCTTTAAGATTTTTCTTCATTCCAGTCGTTCTCCTTTTCATATTCCCGCAATAAACATCTCAAGCGCAAGCTGCTGTTCCAAAAGCCCTGTCTTTATATTTCTGTCCGTCTCATAAGCCGATGATAGAATCCTTTTAAGCTTGTCTGCCGAATACCTGTTTACGTGGGGCATGAGCTTCTTTATTCTGTATTCGCTCGCCCCGAGCGCCTTCGTGATCTCGCCCTGATTCATGCCGTTTTCTCTCATCTGCTTCACGCTGAGCATAAGTTCAAACTGTGATACGATGGCCCCTATGACGGAAAATACGTCGCCGCCGTTTCCCAGAATGTTGTGCATTATCTCGAAAGCCGTATCCTTTCTGCCCGAACTTATTCCGTCCAGCATATCAAAAACAAACGTATCGGCGTCTCCGCTGACACATTTTATTATATCCTCCTCCGTGATCTTCCGTCCGTCGGAGTGGGAAATTATCTTGCCTATATCGTTTTCCAGATTGTAAAGCCTGTAGTCGCTTTCCCGGTTATAGTATCCCGTCGTCTCCACCAGGGTTCTCATTGCTCCCTGTGATATTTCCACTCCCGCCTGACGGAATCTCTTTGCCGCAAATGACATAAGATCCGCTCTGTCCAAAGTGTCGAAATCGTATACGCTTCCGAACTTTTTCAGGGCCGACGTTACTATAGTCCTCGCCTTAACGTCCTCACCCGAAAATATGAGCACCGCTCCGTCGTTGCTGCCTTCAAAATATGACGCCAGTCTCTCAAGGTCGCTCTTGCCGTAACCTCTGGCAGAATCCGACGACAGCGGTCTGAAGTTTCTGACCCAGATAACCCGCTTTTCCGAGAACATGGAAAAGGTTTCGGCGGCCTCTATAACGGCGTCCACCGTAGCCTCTTCGTCGTCTAAAATCACGTAATCCATCGCCTTTGACGCCGGGTTCACATACCTGCCTTCTATGGTTTCAACCGCCCACTTTACCAGGTACTGTTCCTTTCCGTACATCAGATTTATCTTGTTTATATTATCGGTTTTCACATCCTGGGAAAAAACCTTAAATGCGTGCTTTCTCTTTTCCGGGTACATACCTCTATCCGTCCGTCCTCCGCTCTGATTCCGATGGCTCCGTCCAAATCGGTCCTGTACACTATTATATCGTTTTCCCGCAGTTTTTCAATTACTTCGTCTGCAGGATGTCCGTAATTGTTCCTTCCGACTCCTATTATCGCTATTTCCGGGTCCACCGCCTCGAGGAACTCGTCACAGGTGCTGTATCTGCTGCCGTGATGGGAAACCTTGAGCACGTCAGCCTTAAGCCTTCCCGTTCCTCCGTACCTTTCGACCAGCGCCTTTTCACCTTCCTCCGTAATATCCCCCGTTACGAGAACGGTAAAGCCGTCGCAGTAGACCTTGAATATGAGGCTGTAGAGGTTCTCGTCCGTTTCGTCGTCTGACGCGCCGTCCGCCCCGGAAAGGTCCCTCTCCTCCTCCGGCCATATAATCTCAATTCTTCTTCCTCCCGGCCCGTTTATGACCTGACCGGCCCGGCCTGTAATCACCTCTCTCTTCACGTCAAAGCACTCCGAAAGCTCCCGGATCCCCTTATAGTGGTCGGTGTGCAGGTGGGTGGCAAGGGCAAGGTCTATATCGGTAATTCCGTTTCTCAAAAGGTACGGCTTGAGAGTTTTTTCTCCTACATTGTAGTCCGCTTTTCCTCCGCCGTCGATGAGAATATCCGTATTCTCCGGCCATTTAAGGTGCAGGCAGTCTCCCTGTCCCACGTCCGTCATTACGGCCTCGGCCCTGTCAAAGGGTGTAACACTGCATATTCCGCACGCTGCCGCTCCAATGCAGATTGCAAGGATCCATGCCACGACTCTTCTCTTTTCCTTGCGCAGCGCGAGAACAGAGGCGTGTTCGGAAACGGCAAAATACAGCCCGCAGTACAGAGCGATCATCAGCCAGAGAGGCGGCGAAGCCACGTCGGTCACGAAGTTCCCGTCCAGGTAGAAAAGGTCGTTGGTATGCAGTACGGCTCCGCTCATGCCCGAAATGACCGCATCGGCAGCCTTTGGCAGAAAGCCTCCCGGAGGAAGCATAAGCTCTCCGGCAGCGAAAAAAATAAAGCAGCACATCCCCGCCGGTACGTAAAGGGATATTAAAAAGACCACCGGAATGTTGGCAAGAATTCCCGCCGGGGAAAAGTAGTTGAAATTGTACGCCGTATAGAGCATGACGGGAAGCTGCACTCCCAAAATGACGGCGACGGTTCCTCCCGCCTTTTTCTCTATTTTCGGCACGAGAAATATGATGGATAGGACCGCAAGAAAGGACATCTGAAAGCCTGCGCCGAACATGGCGTAGGGCTCTCTTACCAGTATTATCATTGCGGTGAGGCTCAGAGCCGTCAGCATATCGTACCGCCGGCCGATCGCCGACCCTATAAGCTTTATGAATATGAGGATAATCGCTCTCGTCACGGACACCGACCAAAGGGTGATGAATCCGTAGCATATGAGAAACACCGCGAAGATTACGTCCGTCCACCTGCCGTGAAACAGCTTTTTCAGGAACGCAAACATGCCGTATATCATTCCTATGTGAAGCCCGCTGACCGCAAGAACGTGAGCTGTTCCGTTGGCTCTGAATGCCTCGTACTCCTCTTCGCTGAGCATGTCCGTGTCCCCGAAGAGGATTCCGGCCGCAAGACTTCTGCCGCAGGGGCTGATTTCACTGAGGAAAGCATCCCTCAGCCTGAGAACGGCCGCCTTGAACTTACCCGCGGCGGATCCGGCAAAGCCGTCATTATCCGAAAGCTCGACGTCAGAGGCGGACGCCGACCATCCTATTCCCAGTCCCCGCATATACGTGGCGTAGTCGAAGGTTCCCGGATTTCCCGCTTCTGAAGGAGTGGAAACTTCTCCGAAAAACGCGGCCTTCTTCCCTATGATGTCGTAGACGGACGTCGATTCCGCGGCCTTTGTCAGATCTCCGTAGTAAGAGAGGATCATTTTCCCTTCGGCTTTTTCACCGCCCGCCGACTTTACGGTAAGGGTAAGCCTGTAGTAATCATCGTCTTTTTTCTCCACCGACTGAACCACTCCCGTAATCCGGGTCTCTTTCCCCTCCCAGCGGCTTAATCCGCCGTTTTCATAGAAATCAAAGGACAGATAAAACAGCAGCACGCCCAGCGCAAAAAAAGCTATGATTTCCTTCGGAACGCCTGCCCCATTAATAAGAATCAGGGCGGCGATAATCCCCGCCGCTATGGAAATCAGGGCTTCCGTCTCCGCGGTCATATATGCCGCGGCTATTCCCGCGCATACTGCCAGGGCTGCAGCAAACAGCTTTCTTCTCATTTTCGTTTCCCCTCTCACAAAGGGGATACAGATGACATATACATATTATACCAGTTTTAGAACTTGTTTCAACAACTTTGGGCCGAATTCTCCGTTAAACGGGCTTAAATTCACCGTTTTCCTGTTATTTTCGTTTTAATATGGATATGTTTATGCTATAATGATAAAAGGTGTTTTTTCGCCAGGCAGGCGGAAAACGCCTGTCATCAGTGGTATAAAGGATCAGAAAGGACATAAAGAATTATGCGAAGTGATAAGAACAGGAAACCTGAAGCAGCGGCTTCCGGCGGCGCTCAGGCTTTGACTGAAGGAGGTACTTCTCCCAAGAGAGGAAAGAATAATTCCCCGGGGAAGAAGCACAGACTGAATAAAAAGCGGTTCCTTCTCTTCATTCTCGGTATTATATTGGCATGTATCGTCGGTGTGGCCGTTTACGTGGGAGTCATCATTGCGCAGGCCCCTTCCATAGATACGGACGACATATATTCCATTCTAACCGAAAGCACCGTTATATACGACAGCAACGGAGACGAAATAGATACGGTATACACCGAAGCGAACCGTGACAACGTGACTATCGATCAGATGCCGGAGGATCTTCAGAATGCGTTCATCGCTCTCGAGGATAAGACCTTCAGAACCCATCACGGATTCAACTTCATCCGTATGCTCGGCGCGATTAAGGACGCGGTATTCTCGGACAGCAGCATAAGCGGAACCAGTACCATAACCCAGCAGCTGGCGAGAAACCTCTACCTACCTGAAGAAAAATCCGAAAGAACCATAAAGAGAAAGATAGTGGAGGCCTACTATACCGTGATCATGGAGAAGAACCTCTCCAAGGATCAGATACTGGAGGCCTACATAAACACCGTTCCATTCGGCTTTAACGCCAACGGCGCCCAGGCCGCATCTCAGGCCTACTTCTCCAAAGACGTAAGCGAGCTTACGCTGGCTCAGTGCGCGGCTCTTGCGGCTCTTCCGCAGCAGCCTACCACATACGCCCTCGTTCAGTTCGTGGATTCGGCTTCCGTTGCCGAAGACGACCCGAACGTGCTCAAGGTTACTTCGGAAGGCACTTACGTAGCAAACGACGCCAGCAAGTCCAGACGTGAGACATGCCTTTCCCTCATGCTTGATCAGGGCTACATAACCCAGGAGGAATACGACGAGGCGATAAACACGTCACTTGTCGATATGCTCGATCCGTCGTACACCGCTACCCAGGGTCAGGCCGACTACTTTGCCGACTACGTCATAAAGGAAGTCATCGCAGACCTTCAGGAAGATGCGGGATATTCCTATGAAAACGCATGGAATGCCGTATATAACGGCGGACTTAAGATTTATTCCACCCTGGATCCTGTAGCTCAGGAGGTTGTGGATAAGGAGTTTGCCGATTCCTCCAACTTCCCTGGTGTAAGCTATAACACCGACAGGGCGGGAAATATAATCAACAGAAACGGCGCCATTTCCCTCTACAGTTATAACAACTTCTTCGACTCTGATGGAAACTTCACTCTTTCCGGCGACGAAGTAAAAGTGGGAGATGACGGTTCCATTACAATAATGGCCGGAAAGCGTCTGAACATATACGATACCGAAGTGAACGGCGCCGTGGACTACAGCCTCGAGTTCAAGCCTATGTACACCAGAGGCGATGACGGCAGGCTTTACACCATGCCGGGAGGCTATATAAACATTCCTCAGGAATATAAATCAAAAGATGCCGACGGCAACCTTGTGATTTCCGCGGACCTTCTCAAGGCTGAAGGATACGAAAACTTCCTGACGGTAAACGGCGACGGCACTGTGACCATACCGCTGAGCTCCTGCACCATTCAGGCAAGGGCGGTACAGCCTCAGGCTGCCATGACCATAGTGGAAAACTCCACCGGGCATATCAAAGCCATGATTGGCGGAAGAGAAACCTCCGGCAGAATGGTTCTCAACAGAGCCACGGACAGCACCCGTCAGCCGGGTTCCTCCATAAAGCCTCTTACCGTATATTCCCCTGCCCTTCAGCTCAGCGCAGACGAGGCGGCTGCAGGCAGACTCCACAACTTCAAGAATCTGGGAATAGACGAACAGGGAGCCGATTACTACGGAAACTATATGACGGCTTCGTCAGTAATCATAGACGAGCCTACCACCATAGAGGGAAGAGTATGGCCTAAGAACTACGGCGGCGGATACAGCGGTCCGACCACATTCCGTCATGCCCTCTATCAGTCCCTTAACACGTGCGCGGCCAAGATCATACTCCAGACCGGCGTAGACTATGCAGCTGAATACCTTGACAAGTTCGGAATAACGACTGCGGTCCTTGAGGGCAACGTCAACGACGTTAACGTTGCGGCTCTCGCTCTGGGCGGTATGACCCACGGTGTAACCACCCTTGAAATGGCAAGCGCATATACCACCTTCCCTAACAACGGAACGAGACTGGATACATCCCCATACACTAAGGTCGAGGATCGTGAAGGAAACGTTATACTGGAAAACAACCCGGAAACCCACGAGGTTCTCAACGCAGGCGTAGCGTGGATAATGACCGATATAATGAAGGGCAACGTCCGCGGCGGAACTGCTGCCAGCGCAGCCATCTCCAGCGTGGCAGCCGGAGGTAAGACGGGTACGACGGACGACGAGTACGATATCTGGTTCGACGGCTTCACACCGACATACTCGGCGGCTCTCTGGATAGGAAACGACCAGAATTTCGCCGTTGCCGCAACCAGCTCCACTGCCGCAAGGCTCTGGGGAAAGATTATGGCTCAGATACCTAACGCGGTATCCGGATCGTATAAGGCTGCTCCTTCCAACGTGGTGTCCGTGGCCGGTGAATATTACATAAACGGTACTCAGTCCGGCCTCGTAAGCCTGGACGATGTGGAGATGGAGGAAGTGGATATCTGTACAGATACAGGCTATCTGGCAACGCCTGACTGCCCTCACGTCAAGACGGAGGAAATGATGGGCGCAGACATTCCTGAGTACTACTGCTACATGCACAACGCAGATCCGGAATCATACCCTATTTCTCCTGATGAAACCCTGGTTCCTTTCGAACCGGCAAAGCCTGAGGAACCTGAAGATGGAACTGATACCGGCGGAGGAGGAACCGACCAGGGCGGTGAAACCGGAGACGGCGGCGGAGGCTCCGAAACCGGAGACGGCGGCGGAAGCCAGGGCGGTGAATCCGGAGGCGGAGGAAGCTCTGAAGGCGGAGGAGACGCCGGCTCAGGAGGAGGCCAGGCGGCCGCATAACCTCAACGAATATAAAAACGACCTGTTCCCTCGCAGTGATTGCGGGAGAGCAGGCCGTTTTCTTTTTACTCTATTTTCTCTTTTTCCACCTCAGCAGCAGCGCCGAATTTATTATTACCAGAACCGAACCGGCGTTATGAACAAGAGCTCCTATTACCGGGTTCAGCACTCCCGTCATGGCAAGAATTATGGCCACGAAGTTAAGAGTCATGGAGAACGTCAGATTGCATTTTATAGTTATCATCATCCTCTTTGCAAGCCTTATAAGGTGCGGCAGCTCGCAGATACGATCGTTTATCAGAGCGATGTCCGCAGCCTCGACGGCTATGTCGCTTCCCACGCCTCCCATGGCTATTCCCACAAAGGCTTTTTTCAGCGCAGGCGCGTCGTTTATGCCGTCGCCTACCATGCACACCTGATTGCCCGTCCCCTGGTACTCGTCTATGCGGTTAAGCTTATCCTCCGGAAGGCATCCCGCATATACCCTTTCTATACCGAGCCTTCCTGCCATATACGCCGCAGCCTTTTCACCGTCCCCTGTCATAAGTACGGGAACCGTTCCGCAGTCATTTATCTCTGAAATCGCCCCGGGCGCATCATCTCTAAGTGTGTCCGACAAAGCGAGAAATCCCGCAATCCGGCCCGATATTCCCACATAGATTGCGGTGCATCCCCTGTCGAGAAAACCGAGTATACGCGACCCCGCTTCTTCGGGAACATCGATGCCGTTTTTCTTCATCATCTCAAGGTTTCCGGCCAGAACCGCCTTCCCGTCGACATTGGCCGAAACTCCCTGCCCCGGAATCATTCTGAAGTCCTCGGATTTCATCGAAGAGCCTTTACTGTAAGTCAGGTAGCTCTCCGACACGGCTTTGCCCAGAGGATGCTCGGAACGCATCTCGACAGCCGCGGCGAAGGCAAACACTTCTTCGTCCGTGTACTCCGGCGTTACGCTTTCCGCCGCTACAACCTTCGGCTTTCCGTATGTCAGTGTTCCGGTTTTGTCAAAGACCACGGCGGATACGGCCGCAAGCCTTTCGAGAGCATCGCCCTCCTTCACGAGAAAACCGTGCTTTGTCCCGTTTCCTATGGCCGCCATTATGGCCGTAGGAGTCGCAAGAACCAGCGCGCACGGGCAGAACACCACCAGTATGGTTACGGCCCTTATGATTTCGCCCGTAACGGCCCACGTAACCGCTGCGGCGCAAAGGGCAACGACAACCACCCACGTGGCCCACCTGTCGGCTATACCGACTATCTTCGCCTTGTCCGCATCGGCGGACTGAACCAGCCTTATCATTCTCTGTATGGAACTGTCTTCACCTGCTTTTTCGGCCTTCATATCAAAGGATCCCAGCTGATTGACGGTGCCGCTCATTACGCTGTCCCCCGGCTTTTTGTCTACGGGTATGGGCTCACCGGTCATTACGGCCTGGTTTACGGACGTGGTTCCGGAAAGTATGACGCCGTCTACGGGAACCGTTTCTCCGGGAAAAACCCTTATGACGTCTCCCGCCATGACCTTCTCGGCAGGTACCGTTATCTCTCCGTCGGTAAACAGAACTCTCGCCGTTCTCGGAGTGAGCTTTACGAGCTTTTCTATTCCGTTGCGGGCCCTCGCCACCGTAAGATCCTCGAGGAGAGCTCCAAGCTGCATTATGAACGCAACCTCCCCCGCCGCAAATATCTCTCCGATTATAACGGACGCTATGAGGGCCAGAGATACGAGAACATCCGCCTTTATATCAAAGCGTGTAACCAGCCCGATAAACGCTTCCAGCAGTATGGGAACTCCGCACATGATTATGGCTATCCAGGCCGGATCCACGCCGCCCGGGCTTACCCCGAGCAGGCTCAGTATCAACGCGGCCGCGGAGACGATCAGACAGGTTATATCCTTCTTCAATCCGCCCCATTCAAGTAAACTTTCAAGTCTTTCCATGGATTCTCCTTTTCTTAATCTTCACCCTGGCCGGTTCACCTTTTACGTTAGAGCAGGCTGCCGGCCCCGGGTAAGGTTCATATTTTTACCCCGATATACCCATTTCTCGTGCAATATACCCATAGGGGTATAGGTATAATTCCTCTATCCGTATTATACCTATAGGGGTATAGGTTTGTCAACAGTGGCGTATACTTCTATTGTCCGGCTTTGAAGCCTTCGATCACGGGTTCTGTTCAGCGGGCGCGACAGGCGTTTATCCTTTTCTTAATCAAAATCTCAGTGGTAAAAAGGTTAATGCTCAGAAAGCGACACAGAAAAAGCGGGCAGGAGACTTCCGGTCTCTTGCCCGCTTTCGCTTCGATGCATCTTAATTCATATTTGCAAATCTCTCTACAGCCTTTGTAAAGCTTTCGATGGTCTTGTCCGCATCTCCGTGCTCGATGCCGTCCCTTACACAGTGCTGGATATGCCCCTCCAGAACTACCTGCCCGGCCTTGTGAAGTGCAGACTTTGCGGCGTTTATCTGAGCCAGCACGTCCTCGCAGGGAACGTCCTCGTCCACCATCCTGTCGATGGCCTGAACCTGGCCGATTATTTTCTTAAAACGACGATGCAGATTTTCAGCGTCCATACATTGTCTCATATACCTGCCTCCTTTATGCCGGCCTACGCGTCGATAGTGGAGATTCTGAGGGTAGTCTCCTCCAGAACGTCCAGAAGAACCCGTACCGTATCCAGGGCCGTGAACATGGTCACGTTGTTTTCGATGGCGTACTTTCTTATGAGGTAACCATCGTTTTCCTGTCCGCCGGTGGAGCCTATCTCGCTGGTGTTTATTACGTAGGATATGTGACCCTGACGGATGGAGTTTTCTATCTCATCGCTGCCGTCGCTTATCTTCTTAAGGACTCTCGTTCTTATGCCGTTCTGCTTCAGGAATTTTGCGGTTCCCTCGGTAGCCTCTATGTTGAATCCCAGGTTGTAGAACCTTCTGAGAAGCGGAAGGGCCTCCTCCTTGTCCTTGTCCGCAATAGTCGCAAATACCGTTCCGTAGTTCTGCAGCTTCATGCCCGATGCCTGAAGTCCCTTGTAGAGGGCTCTGTTAAGCTTGTCGTCGTAGCCTATGGCCTCTCCCGTGGATTTCATCTCAGGAGAAAGGTATGCGTCTATCCCGCGTATTTTGTTGAAAGAGAACACGGGAACCTTTACGTACCATCTCTTCTTTTCGTCCGGATATATGTCGAAGATGCCAAGCTCCTTCAGGCTCTTTCCCAGAATTACCTCGGTGGCGATGTCGGCAAGGCTGTATCCGGTGGCCTTCGAGAGGAACGGAACCGTTCTCGAGGATCTCGGATTAACCTCGATGATATATACGTTTTCGTCCTTATCCACTATGAACTGGATATTGTAAAGGCCCACTATGCCTATTCCCAGACCCAGCTTTTTGGCGTACTGGAGGATTATGCCCTTAACTCTGTCGGAAATGCTGAAGGTCGGGTAAACGCTGATGGAGTCGCCGCTGTGGATTCCCGTGCGCTCCACAAGCTCCATGATGCCCGGAACGAACACGCTGTGCCCGTCGCAGATGGCGTCGACCTCAACTTCCTTTCCGATTATATATTTATCGACCAGAACAGGCTTATCCTCGTCGATTTCAACGGCCGTCTTAAGGTAATGCCTCAGCTGCTTTTCGTCGCCTACTATCTGCATCGCCCTTCCTCCCAGAACGAAGCTCGGCCTTACGAGGACGGGATATCCGATTTCCGCCGCGGCCTTTACGCCCTCTTCTATGGCGGTTACGGCTTTTCCCTTAGGCTGAGGAATCTGAAGCTCCTCCAGGATCTTCTCGAAGCTGTCTCTGTTTTCGGCTCTCTCTATGGCGTCGCAGTCTGTTCCTATAATCCTTACTCCCCTCGCCCTCAAAGGCTCCGCAAGGTTTATGGCAGTCTGGCCGCCCAGAGATGCTATGACTCCCTCAGGCTTCTCAAAGTCGATAATGTTCATAACGTCTTCCGCCGTCAGCGGCTCAAAGTAGAGCTTGTCGCCGGTGGTGTAATCGGTTGAGACGGTCTCAGGGTTGTTGTTTATGATTATGGCCTCGTAGCCCGCCTTTCTTATGGTCATTACGGCGTGGACGGTGGAATAGTCGAACTCCACGCCCTGTCCTATTCTTATAGGGCCCGCTCCGAGAACCACTATCTTCTTCTTTTCGCCAAGCCTGGAATCGTTCTTTCCGGTGTACGAGGAGTAGAAGTACGGAATGTATGCTCCGGTGTGCAGAGTATCTACCATTCTGTATACCGGCATAAGGCTTTCGGACTTTCTCATCTCATAAATGTCGATTTCGTCATTACCCCACAGCTTTGCGATGTATTTGTCTGAGAAGCCCATGGCCTTTGCGGACTCGAGAGCCTGACGGTCTCTCACCTTTTCCTTAAGCTCCTTCTCCTTGTCGGTGATTCTCTTAACCGCCTCAAGGAAGTATGAGGTAATCATGGTTACTTCGTGGAGCTTCTCAACGCTTACTCCCATTCTGAGAAGCTGGGCTATGGCAAAGATGTTATCGTCTCTGAATTCTGATATGTACTCTAAGAGCTCGTCCTCCGTCTTTCCGTCAAACTTCTCCAGGTACAGGTGATCGGCTCCTATCTCCAGAGATCTCACGGATTTAAGCATGCACTCCTCCAGGTTGGAGCCTATGCCCATGACCTCGCCCGTGGCCTTCATCTGAGTTCCCAGCATGTTGGAAGCCTGAGTGAACTTGTCGAACGGGAATCTCGGAAGCTTTGCAACCACGTAATCCAGGCTTGGCTCCTTTGCCGCCGTGGTGTTTGCAATCTGAATATCGTCAAGGGACATGCCCACTGCAATCTTTGCGGTAACCCTTGCAATAGGATATCCGCTGGCTTTGGAAGCGAGTGCCGAGGACCTTGAAACTCTCGGATTTACCTCTATGAGATAATACTCGCTGGTCTCAGGGTGAAGGGCGAACTGGACGTTGCAGCCTCCCTCTATCTTAAGTTCCCTTATAATCTTGATGGCACTGTCGTTAAGCATCTTAAGGTCGTGGTCGTTTAAGGTCATTATCGGAGCCACGACGATGGAATCTCCCGTATGCACGCCTACCGGATCCACGTTTTCCATTCCGCAGATGGTGATGGCTTTGTCGTTTCCGTCGCGCATAACCTCAAACTCTATCTCCTTGAAGCCTTTGACGCTCTTTTCTATCAAAACCTGATGAACAGGAGACAGCTTGAAGGCGTTGGTTCCTATTTCAACAAGCTCCTCCTCGTCTGAAGCAAAGCCGCCTCCGGTTCCACCCAGGGTAAAGGCAGGTCTCAATACCACAGGATAGCCGATTTCTTTGGCGGCTTTCTTTGCCTCTTCTATGTCGTATGTAATCTGTGAAGGAATTACCGGCTCGCCGATGGACTGGCACATTTCCTTAAACAGCTCTCTGTCCTCGGCTCTTTCGATGCTGTCGCTGCTCGTTCCCAGAAGCTCGGTTCTGCATTCCTTGAGAATTCCCTTCCTCTCGAGCTGCATGGCCAGATTGAGTCCCGTCTGACCGCCGATTCCCGGAACTATTGCATCCGGTCTTTCGTATCTGAGAATCTTCGCTACGTACTCCAGGGTCAGCGGTTCCATATATACCTTGTCCGCTATCGAGGTATCTGTCATTATGGTCGCCGGGTTGGAATTCACCAGCACCACCTCGTAGCCTTCCTCCTTGAGAGCTAGGCACGCCTGAGTTCCCGCATAGTCAAATTCCGCAGCCTGTCCTATCACAATAGGGCCCGAACCGATGATAAGTATTTTTTTGATGTCTGTTCTCTTTGCCATTTTTTCCTCCACTTCCCTGATACTGACTATAAAAAAACCGGCTTTCCGAAAATGTAAAGACTACATCACGGATACCGGTAAAAAAAGAGACTGATATGCCTGAGCTTTCATACCCGGCGCCGCCAGTCCCGAATCTGTCTTGGATATGTGATTTTTTCTAAGCTTCATCATCCCGAAAAAAATCCTTTCGCTTACACAAAATCCTCAGTTTTTTATCCGATATAGTTTACCACATGCGCGGCCCCCGGTCAATATTTTTTTTCTGCGCGACGGGAGATTTTTCAGGTGGAGCTTTCTTCGAGGGTCTGTTGTCCGGGCCGCCGGCATCTCCGTTCTTTTGTTACACCTGTGCGCCCGGGCTGTTATCCTGGCTGTTATCCGGCCTGTTGTTTGGCTGGTTATCGGCTTGTCATTCGCCTGGTTATCCGGCCTGTTATCGTCATAGCCCCGGTTTCGAGTGTTTTAGCTATAACGCTTTTATCGTATAGTTAGCAAAATCTGTCGCTTCGGCTATAACCACCGC
>CALXBQ010000049.1 GCA_944386595.1 uncultured Clostridia bacterium | reverse complement strand
ACAGCTTTAATTTTTATTTTTAAATATTGCTTGATGAAAGAGGTGCTTTAAGTTAGGGACCTCTTATACTTTCGAGCAAAGAGGAGGTATTATCTTATGATCAATTGGTTGGTTCCTGTGGCAGCCTTGATCGGTATCATAGTAGCGGGCGCGCTCGCTTCATGGATATCCAAGGCTGAGGAAGGAACAGACAGAATGAAGGAAATTGCCGGCTACATCAGAGAGGGAGCCATGGCATTCCTGGGAAGAGAATACAAGACGATGATCATCGTAATCGCTGTTCTCTTCGTTCTCATCGGCGTGGGAATCAAATGGCTCACCGCTATTCTCTACGTAATCGGCGCAGTGCTTTCCGTTCTTGCAGGTTTTTGCGGAATGAAGGTTGCAACCTTAGGTAACGTGAGAACTGCTAATGCGGCTATGACTTCCGGCATGCCTAAGGCTCTTAAAATCGCTTTCAGAAGCGGTTCCGTTATGGGCCTTTGCGTAGCAGGCTTCGGACTTTTCGGTCTGGGCGTAGTGTTCTGCGTTCTCGACCTTACAAGCGTTGTAGACTGCATCACCGGCTTCGGTCTGGGCGCATCTTCCATGGCTCTCTTCGGAAGAGTAGGAGGCGGTATCTACACGAAGGCTGCAGACGTAGGCGCTGACCTTGTAGGTAAGGTAGAAGCCGGAATCCCTGAAGACGATCCGAGAAACCCTGCAGTTATCGCAGATAACGTAGGAGATAACGTAGGAGACGTTGCAGGAATGGGTTCCGACCTTTTCGAGTCCTACGTAGGTTCCATAATTTCCGCTATCACCCTTGCGTCCGTTGCTGTTGCCAACGCTACAGAGGCTTCATTCCTCACCGAAGAGACGGCGGCTTTATTCCCGCTGGTTCTTTCCGCAGTAGGAATCATCGCTTCTGTAATCGGAATCCTCTGTGTAAGAGGCGGAGACAATGTAAACCCTGCCAAGGCTCTTAACATGGGTACTTACATCTCCGGTGTTATAGTAATCGTTGCCTCCATCGTTTTATCCAAAGTTATGATGGGAGATTACACATACGCATGGGCCATCATCGCAGGTCTTATCGTAGGTATTGCAATCGGTAAAGTTACCGAGATATATACGTCTGCGGATTACGCTTCCGTTAAGAAGATTGCAGAGCAGTCTCAGACAGGAGCCGCTACCACCATTATCAGCGGTCTGGGAGTAGGAATGATGTCTACCCTTATTCCTATCCTTCTCATCGCGGTAGGTATCTTCGTATCCTACTATTTTGCAGGAGTATACGGAATCGCTCTTTCCGCAGTAGGAATGCTTTCCACCACCGGTATCACCGTTGCAGTTGACGCATACGGTCCTGTATCCGACAACGCTGGCGGTATTGCAGAGATGTCAGAGCTTCCTCACGAAGTAAGAGAGATCACCGATAAGCTCGACTCCGTAGGAAACACTACTGCAGCTATCGGTAAGGGATTCGCTATCGGATCTGCAGCTCTTACTGCTCTTGCCCTCTTCGTATCGTACGCTGAGGTAGCTAAGATCGAGCTGGTAAGCCTTCTCGATCCTATCGTAATCATAGGACTCTTCATCGGAGCAATGCTTCCGTTCCTCTTCTCTGCCATGACCATGAATTCCGTAGGTAAGGCAGCCAACCAGATGATAGAAGAGGTTAGAAGACAGTTCAGAGAGAAGAAGGGAATCATGGAGGGAACCGAAAAGCCTGATTACGCAAGATGCGTAGACATCTCCACAGGCGCAGCTCTCCGCGAGATGATTATCCCTGGTCTCATGGCTATCGTTGCACCGCTTCTCGTAGGATTCGTTCTCGGATCCGAGGCTCTTGCAGGAATGCTGGGCGGAGCTCTTGCTTCCGGCGTACTCCTTGCCATCATGATGGCTAACGCTGGCGGAGCATGGGATAACGCAAAGAAGTACATCGAAGAAGGCAACTACGGCGGAAAAGGAAGCGAGCCTCATAAGGCAGCCGTTGTAGGAGACACCGTAGGAGATCCGTTCAAGGATACTTCCGGTCCTTCCATCAACATCCTTATCAAGCTCATGACTATCGTTGCAGTAGTATTCGCACCGCTCTTCGGTTCCGGACTTCTGTAATAACACGGTTTATATTAAAGGCGCGTACCGTTAAGGCTACGCGTCTTTTGACATACTGAGGAAGGAGACTGGAAAATGGGAAAAAAGAAGGAACACGGAATAAAGACAAATGCGATGAGGATTCTGGACGGAGCGGGTATAAAGTACACGGTTCACACCTACGACGCCCCGGAGGGATTTCTCGACGGAGTGTCGGTTGCAAGGGCGACGGGGCAGAACCCGGAGCAGGTTTTCAAAACCCTCGTCACCGTAGGTCACAGCAGGGAGAATTACGTGTGCGTCATTCCCGTAGCCGAAGAGCTTGACCTTAAGAAGGCGGCCGCTCACTTTGGCGAGAAGAACATTGAAATGATAAGAGCCGCAGATATTACGAAAACCACGGGATACATAAAGGGCGGCTGCTCTCCCGTGGGAATAAAGAAGCCGTTTAAGACAGCCATAGACGAAAGCGCGCTGCGCTGCGATACGATTATGGTAAGCGGCGGAAAAGTCGGACTTCAGATCGAACTGAATCCTGAAGAACTTGCCGGTGTTACGGGCGCCGGATTTGCAAACCTTAAGAAAAGTTAACTTTCTTAAGGTTGTTTCATATGGTAATATAATTGAAGAACGATTCGATTGTATGTGCCGGGACTGACAGGAGAGGTTATGGATAAGTACAGAGTTCTCATAGCGGAGGATGACGGAGATATAGTGGAGCTGCTGATTTTGTACCTGAGCAACGCAGGTTACGATGTGACCGCAGCGCGAAACGGCAGGGAAGCGGTTGAAATTATCGGAAAAGACGATAAGGATTTCGACATGGTTATCCTTGACATAATGATGCCTGAGCTTAACGGGTACGAGGTCGCCATGGAGATAAGAAAGAACCACAACATGCCCATTATGTTCCTGTCCGCCAAGAATCAGGATATAGATAAGATAATGGGTCTTGACATAGGCGCCGACGATTATCTGACAAAGCCGTTCAACCCTATGGAGGTGGTGGCGAGAGTCAGATCCAATATCAGAAGATACAGGGAGATGACTCCGGCCGCCGCGCCGTCTGCGGATTCGGCGATTTTGAAGTGCCGGGATCTCGTTCTGGATACGGAAAAGATGATGCTCACAAAATCAGGGGAACCGGTGCAGATTACCGTTATGGAATTTCGCATATTGCAGCTTTTGATGAAAAACCCGGGGAAGATCATGACGAAGAAGCAGATATACCACGCCATGTACGGCGACGAGGCCTTCACCGACGATAATTCCCTGACGGTGCACATTTCCAAGATCAGAGCCAAGCTGGACGATTCGACCCTGGAACCTCTGTATATTAAAAACGTTAGGGGGCTAGGATATAAAATTGAAAAGTAAGAAAGACGAAAGGGTAAGGGGACGTTTTACGACCATACTCATAGAAAGATACGTTCTCTTTTCCGCGGTTCTTCTCATCATGGTATTTCTGGCCCTGACATTTACGGTGCAGAATGCGGAAGAACCGGGGCGGGAAAGTGTGATGGAGGATCTGTCCGATGCCTTTGCCGGCGCGCAGCCTGACAGCTATGACACGGTAGACGTTGAAAAATATCTTGGAGACAGGGGGTATGTTCAGATACTTGATAAGGATTTGAACGTGATATACTCCAGCGATGCGAGCAAGATAAGAACCAGATATACCCAGCGTGAAGTGGACATGATTTCCGATTACAACGAGCATGTTAACGTATCCATAAAGGAAATAGACGACGAAAGCCGGGGAACAGTTTCAGAGGTCACCATGACCCATGTCAACACCCTCCAGGATACCGTCAGAAGCGAGCTTTTTCTCATAGATAAGGACGGGAATTTCATCTATTCCTCAAAGCCCGTAGACGAGAAAAAGCTTTCCGAAAGGGAGCTCAATTTCATAGACAACGCCGTGTCGAAAAGATATACCGTGTTTAAGTATAAGTTCATAGATGCGGAAGGCGAGGAGAGAATTCTCATAGGATACAGCGGGAGAGGACACTTCGGAAACATGGGCAGGATATACGACATGTATTTCAGCGTGGCGTGGAAATTCATTCTCGCTTACCTGCTCCTCGTTCTCGTTTTCTCCCTCTGGATATCAAAGAAGGTAGGAAAGCCTCTCACAATGCTTCAGGACGCCATGGACAGCGTGGCTTCGGGAAACAAAGGGGAAAAACTGGAGTACTCGGGACCTAAGGAGTTCGTAACCATATGCGATAAGTTCAACGATATGTCGGAGCGCCTTGCCAAGTCCGAAGAGGAAAACCGGATGCTCCAGAAGAAAAAGCAGAGACTGGTCTCCAACATATCCCACGACCTGAAAACGCCTATAACCGTCATAAAGGGATATTCCAGGGCCGTTCTCGACGGAGTTGCGGGAAAGGACGAGGAGAGAAAGTATCTTTCCACCATAAACCTAAAGGCCGAATACATGTCGGATCTCATAAACGATTTCAGCGAATACGCTCTTTCCGGCGACCCCGATGACGCCTACGATTTCAGGGAGACAGACATATGCGAATATATGAGGGAGCTGTTTGCCGATAAGTACGATGAATTTGAAATAGCAGGCAGAACACCGGTTATGGACATTCCGGAAGATGAAGTATACACCCTCATAGATAAACGTAAGTTCTACAGGGCCTGCAACAATATCCTCAGCAATTACTTTAAATACACCCCTGAGGGTTCAAAGCTTTTCTGCAGGATCCGGTATGACGAGAATTATATTTTCATATCCCTGGGAGACGACGGAAAGGGCGTCGGTGATGATATAAAGACGGACATTTTCGATCCGTTCATTACAGGCGACACGGCGAGAACGACGGGAGGAACGGGTCTGGGTCTGGCTTTCGTCAAAAACGTCATAGAAAGACACGGAGGAACCGTAAAGCTTGCCGATCCGCCTGATCCGGGACTGGAGTTCCAGATTATAATAACCCTTAAGAGGGAGGAAAAGAAACGGGCTGACGAGACCGGTTCCGAACCGGAAGGCGCGGCAGACTCCGGGTTATAGAGTTATAGGACAGAAAAAAGGTTTCCCGAAGGATTTTCGGGAAACCTTTTAAAGTTTCGGTTGAAGAAGTATGCGGACTTATTTACCGGTGAATTCCGGAGCTCTCTTTTCAAGGAAAGCGCCCATTCCTTCTCTCTTATCGTCCGTGGAGAAGGCAGCGGTAAACGTCTCGATTTCAAATCTGCTTGCGGACTTCATATCCATGTCGTAGCCGTTGTTTATTGCGGTCTTCGCGGAGCCGATGGCTACAGGCGCCTTGGATGCGATGGTCTTTGCAAGCTTTTCTGCTTCAGGGATGAGCTCTTCAGGAGCGACAACTTTTTCTACAAGACCTATTCTGTACGCTTCGGAAGCCGGAATGGTCTCTGCGCTCATGATGAGGTACTTGGCCATGCCTTTGCCCACAAGTCTTGCCAGTCTCTGGGTTCCGCCAAATCCCGGGATAATTCCCAGGCCAACTTCAGGCTGACCGAACTTTGCCTTTTCCGAGGCGATTCTGATGTCGCATGCCATGGAAAGCTCACAGCCTCCGCCCAGGGCAAAACCGTTAACTGCGGCGATAACAGGTTTTTCTATGGATTCGATGAGGTTCATAACTTTATGGCCCAGAGTCATCATTTCGCGGCCCTCAATAGGGGAAAGCTCGTACATCTGAGCGATGTCGGCGCCGGCAACAAATGCTCTTCCTTCACCGGTGAGAACTACTGCCTTTACATCAGCGTCCTTTTCGATGGTGGAGAAAACGTCGTAGAGCTCGCCTAAAACGTCCATGTTAAGGGCGTTAAGAGCCTGTGGTCTGTTTACGGTAACATAAGCGATGGATTCCTTTACCTCATACTTGATATTCTCGTACATTTTTATCATTCTTCCTTTCTCACAGAAATATCATGGGAAGCGGCAGGATAAGCTGCCACGCTTCACGACATGCAATCTTTGTTAATAATATAACATAATACGTAATACATTTCAACCCGTCTTATTTATCTCTGGTCATCACGATGAGGAGACGACCGGCCTTGACGGTTATCTCGCCGTAATCGGCTGTAAGCTCGTTGCTTACGCCTAAGGTAGTGTCATCGGTGAGGGTGCGGTTTTCCAGTTCGTATTTAAATCCCTTTAGGGTAAGACTGTTTATGTTTCCGCCGTAGCTTATGAGACCGATGTATTTATACTCCTCGTCGTTTGCAATCCGGAATGTGCCGGCGCTCTTCATAAAGGCAAGGTTCTGATAGTCCTTTATGAACACCTCCACACCGGGAGTGTCGCAGTATTTGGCCAGAAGGGAGATGTTTCCCATGGTATGGTCGAGCCTGCCGCCCAGACCTCCGATTATGACTACGCGCTGAAAGCCGTTTGATACGGCGTAGTCAAGAGCCGCCTCCGAGTCCGTAATGTCTTTTTCCGCCGGTAGGATCACCGTGTTTTCAAAGTCGGGTTTTTCCGAAGAGTCAAAATCGCCGATTATCATATCAGGCTTGAAATTATACTTCTCCGCATACTTCCAGCCTTTGTCGGCGCAGATTATGTACCTGCCCTCGGGTATCCTGGACAAAATCTCTTCTCCCTCGATGTAGGACGTTATGATATACGCTGTCTTTTTTGTGTTGTCTTTTCTGTCAAAAACGTTCATGTTAAAATCCTCCTTACATACGTACAGTATACCACGTGTGAAAGACAGTATGTTATGAAATTATGAAAATTCTGTTGACAAAGGAGGTTTAATGGATTAAACTTAAACTACGGAAGAGGTTTAATGTATTAAACCGTTTTAATGGAGGACTTCATGGAAACACCTAAGGTATATGAAAGCGAATACAGATTCTGCAGGATTTTATGGGATAATGAACCGGTAAGGAGCACAGAGCTTGTAAAACTCTGCAGAGAGAAGCTGGGATGGAGCAAGGCCACCACATACACCGTGATACGCAGATTATCTGAAAGGGGAGTTCTGAAGAGTGAAAATGCTGTGGTAACTTCTCTGATTTCCAGAGAGGAACTGGAAATTGCGGAGATAGACGAACTTATGGATAAGAGGTTTAACGGATCCCTTCCGGCTTTCGTTGCAGCCTTTACGCGTCAGCAGAATCTGAGCGAAAAGCAGATGGAAGAGATAATGCGGATAATAGAGGAAGGCAGGGGAGATTAAAATGAGAGAGATATTTCTGGACGTACTTAACGCCGGTATAGCTGCAGGATGGATAGCCGCAGCCATTACAGTTCTGAGACTGATTCTTAAAAAGGTACCCGGATATATATACTGTATCCTCTGGAATATAGTTCTCATCAGACTTATCCTACCGGTGAAAGGCATATTTCCGAGAGCGCGATTCAGCTTAATTCCAAGCGATATGACCGTTTTCAGAGGGGACGGGAATGTTTCTTTTGCTTTCAACACCGGTTTTAGCGGCGTGGACAGAGCCCTGAACGAGAGAGCGGATAACAGGCTGTTTGAAGGTATTACCGTTGAAGTGGGGTATTACGATAAAATAACCATGATCCTGAGCGTTATATGGATAGCGGCAGGGGTATGTCTGTTGGTTTACGGAATTATATGTTACGTAAAATTAAGGCAAAGTATAAAGGAAGCTGTACTGTATAAAGATAACGTATACAGATGCGAATCAGCGGCGGGGTCATCTTTCATACTTGGTGTAATCAGACCGAGGATATATCTTGGATACGGAATATGCGGAGAAGATGAAGAACTTATACTGGCTCATGAGAAGGCTCATCTTGCAAGACGGGATAATCTTGTTAAGCTTTTGTGGTGTGTGGTGCTGTGCATATACTGGTTCAACCCTCTCATATGGGCAGCGTACATTTTAATGTGCAGGGATATGGAAAGAGCCTGTGATGAAAAGGTTCTTTCGGGCCGGGGCGCTGATGTGAGGAAAGCATATGCGGAAGCTCTGCTGGCATGTGCTTCAGGAAAGAGGTATACCATGGCGTTTCCAGCTGCATTTTCCGAAACGGACGTAAAAAACAGAATCAAAAACGTCATGAGTTTCAAAAGGCCGGGGAAGGCAGTTACCGCAGCCTGTGTGGTTCTTACGGCTGTATTTGCATTAGGCTTTCTGACAAACCCGGCACTTGCGGCTTCAGACGAGGAAGTTTATTCCTACTATCCTGCGGGAGATTCCTCAGGTTATGGAATTCCGTCCCTGATATTTACCGAAAACGGTAACAGGTGTACGTTCGTAAGGTTTTCTATGGACAGCGACTTCATTACGGGATCCTGTTACGAGGAAAACGACGTTTTTATTCTCACCGATGAAAGCTCCGGAAATGAATATGTATTTGACATTCAGGGGGCAGGAGAGAGAAAGATATATATTTTCAACGAGGAGGAATCGGCGCCGCTGGCCGAGTATGTGATCGATTCGGGACCGGGGTATGTCGAGAAGGCTGAAATTCCGGACGGAGCCGTTTTCCAGAGGAGAAACGTGACCGTAAGACAGTAAGTGGGGTTGACAAAATAAAAATTCAATGATAAAAATATTGATGTAGATATTTGAAAACTTAACAGGAAAACAGTAGGTGCTGCGTTTAGAAACGCGGGTAATAGGGAAACAGGTGAAATGCCTGTGCGATCTCGTCACTGTATTCAGCAGTGTATCGCCAATTATGTCACTGAGAAATCGGGAAGGCGGCGGTATGCGTTACGCTGTGAGCCAGGAAACCTGCCTGCTGTGGTACGGGAATTTGTTGAATTCCAGATTACGAGGTTTGATCGTACCGAAACTTATATTTTTTTTATTTGATTTCGACGATCCAGCTGCGTTATGCAAGTTGGATTTTTTCTTTTCCGTATTCCTTAATAGGTTTTCTTGTCAAATGCTTAAGAAAAGGAGAGGTAAAGAAAATGAAAAAGAAACTTGTAGCCCTGCTGTGCATATCTGCCATGGTTTTTGCCCTCGCAGCGTGCGGAAACAACAGCGAATCAGATGACTCCGGCGATGTGAATGCCGATCAGGCCGCGGCAGATCACGTAGCCGAGCTTATCGACGCTATCTACGTTCAGGAAAGAACCGATGAAACAGACGCTCAGTGTGAAGAGGCAAAGAAGGCTTGGGATGCTCTCACCGATGCGCAGAAAGAGCTGGTTGAGGGAGAAAACGCAAGCCCTGATTATTTCGGACTCGATACAGGCGACGCTTCCAAGGACGATCCAAGAAATCAGGACGATATAGGTGAGAACGAAATTCTCGTTGTAAGCTTCGGTACTTCCTACAACGACAGCAGAGTTGAAGACATCAAGAGTATAGAGGACGCCATAGCAGAGGCGAATCCGGACTGGTCAGTAAGGAGAGCGTTTACGGCTCAGATCATTATAAATCACGTTCAGGCCCGTGACGGAGAGAAAATCGACAACATGGATCAGGCTCTTCAGAGAGCGGTTGATAACGGTGTGAAGAATCTGGTGGTTCAGCCTACCCATCTCATGCACGGAGCAGAGTATGATGAGATGGTAGAGGCTATCGAAGGATATCGGGATAAGTTCGAGTCCGTAAAGATCGCAGAGCCGCTCCTCGGTGAGGTAGGAAACGACGCATCAGTTATTAACGACGATAAGAAGGCAGTGGCAGAGGCCGTGACCACAGCAGCTGTGGAAGATGCAGGTTATGACAGCCTGGCGGCCGCCAAGGAAGACGGAACAGCATTTGTATTCCTGGGACACGGAACCGCCCACACTGCAAAGGTGTCCTACAGCCAGATGCAGACCCAGATGGAAAACCTTGGATACGATAACGTATTCATCGGTACCGTCGAGGGCGAACCTGAAGAAACCGCAGTCGAAGCAGTAATAGCAACTCTTAAAGACGCAGGGTATACCAAGATTGTTGTTCGCCCGCTCATGGTAGTTGCAGGCGACCACGCAAACAATGACATGGCAGGAGCCGATGCCGATTCCTGGAAGAGCATGCTGGAAGCTGACGGAAGCTTCGAAAGCGTGGAAGCTCAGATTTCCGGACTTGGCTCCATCTCAGCAGTTCAGGCACTTTACGTAGCTCATACTGCGGCTGTAATGTAAAAATCAAAACGAAACAGGAGGATACTTCACTTGAAAAAGAAACCGTTAATACTTATCATATGCATCATCTGCATGGCTTTGGCCTTTGCAGGATGCTCCGAAAATTCCGAATCGGCAGGTTCGTCTCAGGATGACGGGGCACAGACAGAACAGAGTGAAAAACCGGAAGCGGCGGCTCTCGAGGACGGAACGTATACCGTAGATTTCAATACGGACAGCGGCATGTTCCATGCCAACGAGGCATGCGAAGGAAAAGGTACCCTTACCGTTCGGGACGGAGAAATGACGGTTCATGTCTCCCTCGTTTCCAAGAATATAGTCAACCTTTATCCGGGTCTTGCAGATGATGCGGAAAACGATGAAGACGGCTGGCTACAGCCTACTACGGACACTGTAACCTACAGCGATGGTATATCGGAGGAGGTTTATGGCTTTGATATTCCTGTGCCGGCTATAGACGAAGAATTCGATGTTGCACTTATCGGCACAAAGGGAACGTGGTACGACCATAAGGTAAGCGTATCTAATCCTGAGAAGACCGAGTAACATATGTAGACGGACCGGGTCACATTTGAATCAGTCCGTCTTTTGCAAAAAATAAGGAGACAGGTCTTGAAAATACACATGGAAAAGAGCGTTGAACCTGCCTGTCGTATTGACAAAATGCGGCGCAATGCGATATAATCGTACATAGCTTAATAACATGAAACTGAATCATCTCGGAAGCCGGTGAAAGTCCGGCGCTGTGTCTCAGCAACCGTGATGCCCTTACGACAGGAGAGAGAAGTTTTTCGGCCACTGAAGTGAAAGCTTTGGGAAGGCATTTCCTGGTCTTGGGCTAAGCCGGTAGACCTGATTTAAGTTTATGGCAGAGTCTTCTGAGATAAGATGTGCGATTTGTTTTATGATGTTTCCCGGTGTCAGAGCACAGGAATGGGAAAACAGAATTAAGCGATTAAACATACGTCTCGTGATTCGGGACGTTTTTCTTTTGACCAAGGAGGAAACGATGAAGAAATTTACCAAGAGAATCCTGATGGTAGTCATGGCTATGACCATGATTATGTCATCGGCAGTCATGGCTTTTGCCGATACCGCTCTTACAGATGGAACATATGATTACACTGTAGAAACCGGTGAGAAAATGTTTAAGGTCATAGATGCTTCCGTTACCGTTAAAGACGGAAAGGCATCTGCAACGCTTCTTTTAAGCGGAACCAGTTACTATGCGTTGGTGCCGGGAACGATTGACGATGTAAAGGCCGATTACGAAGCAGAGGACGAATCCGGATGGTACAAGGCAGAAGGAACTAAAGAGTATACCTCCGACGGAGAGACCAAGACTGGCGCATATTACACCATTCCTTTGGAATCTCTCGATCAGCCGGTAAGCCTGGTTTCGGTTTCCAAAAAGTATTACGACGAAGGCAATGTGGAGAAGATGTTCTATCAGAGAACTCTGACCTTTACAGAGAAGGCTGAGGAACCTGCGCCGACGCCGGCCGTAAAGGACGGCACATACAATGTGAATGTTGAAACCGGAAACAAGATGTTCAAGGTAGTGGATGCAACTCTTACGGTTAAGGACGGACAGATGACGGCTCTCATTACCTTAAGCGGAACCGGATATGAATACCTCTATGCAGGTAAGGTAAACGCCGAGAACACAGATGCTCTTGATACTGTTGCTGCAGAAGACAGAATCGCACCATGCGCTACTGTAACAGGTGAAGACGGCGGAGAGCAGTACCAGTATGAGATTCCGGTGTCGGCTCTCGACACGGCTCTCGATTTCGGCGCATTTTCAAAGAACAAGCAGGTATGGTATGCAAGAACTCTGACCTTTGACTCCGCTTCACTGACTGCAGTAACCGACGGCGGACAGGGAACGACAACAGGCGGTGAGACTGCTGCAGGATCGGAAAGCGGCGCAGACACCGAAAAGGCTCCTAAGACTGGAGACGAGAGCGATATTATGATTTACGCTCTTATAGCCATTGCTGCAGGAGGAATGGCAGCCGCAGTTTACAGAAAGAAAAACGCATAAACAATTTACAGTATACGGGAGTTAACGATATATGAAAAAAATCATAACGGTCCTGCTGACCGTACTTATGGTGTTCGGATCCACGGCCGCGGTTTACGCGGCCGCTCCTGCTGACGGAACCTATTCGGTGGCAACGACTCTTCAGGGAGGGTCCGGAAGAACATCTGTAAAATCACCGTCAACGCTGACAGTATCCGGCGGTCAGATGACAGCTACTGTCGTATTCAACAGTAGCAACTTTACGTGGATGCAGGTAGGTGGTGTCACCTACAACAATGCAAATCCGGGAGGAAATTCCACATTCCACATACCTGTATCGGCTCTTGATACGGCAATTTCCGTAAGCGCGGAAACCGTGGCCATGAGTGAACCACACGTGATAGACTATGTTCTCACATTCAGCTCTTCGGGCGTAACAATGCAGGGACAGGGCGGAAGCTCTCAGCCTTCCGGAAGCTCCGGAGGCTCATCGTCATCTGAAGAAACATCAGGCGGCGGCGCCGATGCGGACGATAATTCCGCGGACTCAGATGAGGATCAGGAAGAAGAGGAAGAAGTCGTTGTTGAGGAAGAAGGTATCATCGAGATTAACAACTCCATGAGCGGATCGACCAGCGTAAGTGAGGACATGCTTTCGGAAAGTGAAGGAAAGACCATGAGTCTGGAAACCGCGTCCGGAAGAGTTGAATTCGATGAAGCTGCAACTGCGGCAGTAGCTAAGGCGGCAAAGGGCGGCATCACCCTTACAATGTCCGACGTTACGGACGATTATACCGATAAGGGTTATGCCCAGGCAATCGATATTACCCTTACGGACGACGAAGGAAACGATCTTGAAAGCGCTGCCTCTGAAGGAAAGATAAGTATTACGCTGAATCTCGATGAAGACATGGAGATTTCGGATTCCCTTGCGGTATTTGCATTAACCGATGAAGGAGAAGAGCAGATGGATGCCGGCGTGGACAGGGACGCAGGGACTGCAGTCTTTGACGCCGAATTCCTCGGTACCTTTGCGGTGAATAACGCATCGTCTATGGACGGAAGTACGGCGTACATAGCAGTCGGCATAGCTGTTGCAGTGATAGTGATTGCAGGTGTTGCATATTTTGTACTAAGAGGTAAGAAAAAGAAATGATTTTAAAAAAATTAGCGGCTGTATCCTTAAGCGCTTTGATGGTCTTTTCAACCCTTACCGGATGCGGCGGCGATAAAGGTGATTCAGAGAAGATACCCGAAGTGGGCAATCTTAAATACGAAAGCACTACGGAGCTTCAGTACGCCACGCAGTTTGCCATATACAACTATGAAGGCGGATATAAGTATATAGAGATAGTTGACGGTGATAAGATTCTGGTGGTTCCCGAGGGCGCAGAAACCCCCGAAGGACTTGAAGAGGATGTAATAGTCGTTAATCAGCCTCTTGAAAACGTCTACATGGCTGCAACGTCGGCAATGTCACTGGTTAACGCCGCCGGCGCCATTGACCAGGTTAAGTTTTCGTCCCTTGAGGCGGACGACTGGTACGTGGAGGAGGCCGCCCGGGCAATGAACGAAGGCAGAATACGTTTTGCCGGAAAGTACAATACTCCAGACTATGAAATGCTGGTAGGGGAGGACTGCGATCTTGCCATAGAATCCACGATGATTCTGCATAATCCTGAGGTAAAGGAGAAGCTTGAGGATCTTGGAATAAAGGTCATGACTGAAAGGTCCAGCTACGAGAGTCACCCTCTGGGAAGAACGGAATGGATGAAGCTTTACGGCGCACTCTTCGGTAAGGAGGAAGAGGCGAACAAAGCCTATTCGGAGCAGGTTTCAATTATGGACGAGCTTGACGGCCTTGAGAATACCGGGAAAACCGTAACGTTCTTCTACATCAATTCGGCGGGAGGCGTCGTTACGAGAAAGTCAAACGACTACGTAGCGACAATGATCGAAATAGCGGGCGGAAAGTACATATTCGAAAATCTGGGAGACGAGGACAGCAGAAACTCCACCGTCAACATGCAGATGGAAGAATTCTACGCATCGGCTAAAGATGCCGATTTCATATTCTATAACAGCAGCATAGTTTCGGGGGTTGAGACGATAGACCAGCTTATAGATCAGAATTCTGTTCTTGCCGATTTTAAGGCGGTAAAAGAAGGTAACGTATGGTGCACGGGGAAGAACGTTTATCAGGAAACGGACAAGCTGGGAAGCGTTATAAGGGATATGAATGAAATCATAACAAATGGTGACGAGTGTCCCGAAACTCTTGACTTTTTCTTTAAGGTAAAGTAGGAAATGACAGACAGAAATTCCTTAACCGCAGAGGGGACCGATGAGGTCCGCTCTGCGAGATTAAAAAGATACGCAAGATATAACGCTGTGTTCATATTTTTGATCATAGCGTTTATACTGATTACAATAGTGAATATAAACTCCGGAAGCGTTCAAATCAGCGTAAAGGAAATACTCAGAATCATATTTTTCAGAGAAGGAGACGAGACGGCATACAGCATAATCTGGAAGATAAGGCTTCCGAGAATAATAACGTCCGCCATACTGGGAGGAGGTCTGGCTCTGTCGGGCTTCCTAATACAGGTTTTCTTCGGAAATCCGATAGCGTCGCCCTTTACGCTGGGTATATCCTCAGGATCCAAGCTGATCGTCGCCCTTACCATGATAGTGATGATACAGTACGTTGATGCGGTATCATCCTTCGTTATGGTCGTAGCGGCTTTTGTGGGAGCCCTCATATGTATGGGATTCGTGCTGCTGGCTTCGAGAAAGGTGAAGCAGCAGTCGACGCTTCTCATCGCAGGTATAATGATAGGATACATATGCTCCGCGGTAACGGACTTCGTGGTTACCTTCGCCGAGGATACAGACATAGTTAATCTTCACAACTGGTCCATGGGGAGCTTTTCCGGTATGGACTGGGACGACGTGTGGATGTGCTTTGTTATCATCTTTGCAGCCTTTGTGGCAACATTCCTTCTGGCAAAGCCTATAGGGGCGTATCAGATGGGAGAAGCGTACGCCCAGAGCATGGGAGTAAACATAAAGAGATTCAGAGTCGTAGTGATTCTTCTCTCCAGCCTTATGGCAGGCTGCGTTACGGCCTTTGCGGGACCTATTTCCTTTGTGGGAATAGCCGTTCCTCATCTTGCAAAGCTCATGCTTAAGACGAGCAAGCCTCTGGTCGTTATTCCTGCGGTATTCGTGGGAGGCGGAGTTTTCTGCATGTTCTGCGACTACATAGCGAGAGTCGCTTTTGCGCCGACGGAGCTTTCCATAAGCACGGTTACGGCCCTGTTCGGCTCACCTGTAGTAATCTGGATGCTTCTTACAAGAAAGCGGTAATGCTATGAACGATATTTTTTTCAATACCAGAGATCTTTCCGTAGGATATAAAGGAGAGGTCCTTATACGTGACATAGATATTGAAATAAAAAAGGGAGAAATACTCACCCTTATAGGCCCTAACGGTTCGGGAAAATCCACCATATTAAAGAGCATAACCAAGCACCTTGAGGCTATAAAGGGAGATACATATATAGCGGACGCGTCGGTGTCCCGCATGACGTATAAAGAGCTTTCGAAACTGGTGGCCGTGGTACTGACGGACAGGTTAAAACCTGAGCTTATGACGTGCAGAGATGTTGTGGCGACGGGCAGATATCCCTATACGGGAAGCCTTGGTATACTTTCCGAAGATGATGAAAAAAAGGTTACCGAGGTTATGAGACGCATTCACACCGAAGACCTAGCCGAAAAGGATTTTACGGCCATAAGCGATGGACAGAAGCAGAGGGTTCTCCTTGCAAGGGCCATATGCCAGGAGCCGGAGGTAATAGTCCTGGATGAGCCTACGTCCTTCCTCGACATAAAGCATAAGCTGGAGCTTTTAAACATACTGAGGGAAATGGCGAAGGAGAAGAACATAACGGTCATAATGTCACTTCACGAAATAGATCTGGCCCAAAAGATTTCCGACAAGGTCATGTGCGTATCCGGCGAAGTGATTAAGCACTTCGGAACACCCGACGAGATATTCAGGCCTGATATAATCAGAGAGCTTTACGACATTACGGACGGAGCGTATAACATCGAGTTCGGAAGCGTTGAGCTTCCGGCGCCAAAGGGTGAGCCCGAGGTATTCGTAATTTCCTCCTGCGGAAGCGGAATAAATGTTTTCAGGAGACTTCAGAAGAACGAGGTGCCGTTCTACGCCGGAATACTTTATACCAACGATATAGACTATGTGGTCGCCAGGTCTCTTGCGGCGGAAGTGTTCTGTGAGAAGCCGTTTATGACCATATCAGACGAAGTCTATGAGAAGGCGTTAAGCGCCATGAAAAAATGCAGACGCATTATAGACGCAGGAATAGAAATAGGAGAGTGCAACGCCCGTATTGCAGAGCTTATAAGGACGGCGGAAAAGACGGGAAGACTGGAGCGTATAAATTGACAGACAGGATTGCCGACAATATAAACAGGGGTTTCATAATAAAAAGCGGAGAAAGGCTCAGATGCGGGTATACAACTGGAAGCTGCGCTGCGGCTGCCGCAGCCGCAGCTGCGGAAATGGCTCTGACGGGCAAAAAAGTGCCGGGAGCGAGGATAAGGCTTCCACGGGGAGAAGAAGCGCTTTTTACAGTAAATAATCAGGAGATTTCTCCGCAGGCCGCAAGGTGCTCCGTGACAAAAGACGGAGGAGACGATCCCGACGTGACTCACGGCCTTGAGATTTTCGCGGACGTAAGCGTTTTTCCCGGTTCTTCCGGAAAAACGGGATTGGAAATAACAGTGGACGGAGGAAATGGTGTGGGTCGGGTGACAAAGCCGGGGCTCAGAAGACCTCCTGGTGAAGCCGCAATAAATCCCACCCCTCTTAAGATGATAGAAGAAAGCGTTTCCGGCCCGGCAAAAAAGCGCGGGTTTTCCGGAAAAATCAAAGTGGTGATATCCGTACCGGGAGGCGAGGAAACGGCTCTTAAGACCTTTAATCCCCGCCTCGGAATTGTCGGCGGAATCTCTATTCTCGGAACTACCGGAGTGGTGGAACCTATGAGCGAAAAGGCTCTGGTCGATACCATAACTACGGAGATAGAATTCCGTAAGGTGTCGGACGAAGAGAAGATTCTCATAACTCCGGGAAACTTCGGAAGCGACTTTATACGGGAGTATCTCGGCGTGGACATCACAAGAGCAGTTCAGTGCTCCAACTACATAGGCGAGACTTTAGACTATATAAGGTATTCGGGATTTAAGAAAATCCTTCTAATAGGGCACACGGGGAAGCTTGTGAAGCTGGCGGCCGGCATTATGAATACCCACTCGTCCTACGCCGACGGACGTATGGAGGTTATGGCATCTCACGCCGCAATGGCGGGAGCAGAGACAGAAGCGGTAAAAAAAATAATGAGCTGCATCACAACGGACGAAGCTTTTGATATAATAAGGAATGAAGCTTTCTATGAGGACGTTAAGAAGTCCATTATGGAAAAGGCCATGGATCACCTCAATTTCAGGTTGAAAGACAGCTGCGGAATTGAGGCAGTTATGTTTACGTCAGACAGAAGCCACATTATGAAGAGCGCCGGCGCAGATGAGCTCATAAGAGAATTCTTATAGGAGGGCGATTTGGAAAAAGGAAAATTCTATGCCGTGGGTACGGGCCCGGGAAATCCGGAGCTCCTTACTCTAAAGGCAGTTGACATAATAGAAAGATGCGGCGTCATAGCGGCCGCGGAAAGCGGCGGCACTGAGAACGTGGCTCTTAAGACGGCGGAAAGGTACACGGCAGGAAAAGAAATCGTCATATGCGACATGCCGATGATAAGAGACGAGGCGGAGCTTGGGAAAGTCCACGACTTTACGGCAGAGAGAATGGCCGGAATCCTCGATTTGGGAAAGGACGTCGCATTTCTCACCTTAGGCGATCCGGCCGTCTACAGCAGCGCCATGTACGTATTCACCCGCGTGAAGGAAATGGGATACGAAGTCGAGATGGTTCCGGGAATCACGTCATTTTCCGCCGCAGCGGCGGCGCTTAAGGTTCCTCTGGTGGAAAGAGCCGAGCCTCTTCACGTGATACCGGCATCATATAAAGGCGCAGACTTTGACGCCCTTTGCGGTACGAAGGTTTATATGAAGTCGGGAAGAGGTCTGCCGGAGCTTAGAAAGAGGATAGCGGGAAAAGGAGCCATGATGGTTGAAAACGCCACAATGGAAAACGAAAGAGTATATGAGAATCTTGATGAGGCGGAAGGCGAACACGGGTATTTTTCTCTGGTGATAGTGCCTTCCGAAGGAGGTAATAAGTAGATGGTTTATTTTACAGGAGCAGGTCCGGGAGCCGCAGACCTTATAACCGTAAGGGGAGCGGAGCTTTTAAAGAAGGCCGACGTAATAATCTACGCAGGCTCTCTTGTTAATCCTGCGCTTCTTGATTACGCAAAGCAGGACTGCGTCGTATATAACAGCGCGTCAATGACCCTTGAAGAGGTTATAGACGTTATGAGGGAAAACCGGGAAAAAGAAGTTGTAAGACTTCACACAGGAGATCCGTGCATATACGGGGCCATAAGGGAGCAGATGGATCTTCTCGACGACCTGGGGATAGAATACACATCTGTTCCCGGCGTAAGCTCATTTATCGGGGCTGCGGCGGCTTTGAACGCGGAGTTCACACTTCCCGATGTGAGTCAGACTGTTATCCTGACACGTATGGCCGGAAGAACTCCGGTGCCCGAAAAAGAAGAAATATCAAAGCTTGCATCTCACGGCGCTACAATGGTAATCTTCCTGACGTCGACTATGCTCTACGAGCTTTCGAAAAGGCTCGTAGAGGGAGGATATGCGCCGGATTCGCCGGCTGCAATTGTGTATAAGGCTACGTGGCCGGATCAGAAGGTAATAAGGACAACTGTCGAAAACATAGGCAGGGCGGCCGAAGAAAACGGAATCAATAAGATGGCACTCATAATGGTGGGAGGATTTCTCGGGTCAAAATACGAGCGTTCAAAGCTTTACGATCCGTCGTTCACTCACCTTTTCAGAGAGGCGAAGAAATGATAGAAAAGCCGGAAGGTTATATAATAGGTTATACCGACAAGGCGATGGGCGCCTGCGCCGATGTTATAAAGGAGGCCGGAAGACTCGGGATTTCTTTTGAAATCCTCGACGGCCGCAAAGTAAGCATACCGGAGAAGATGGAGAGCATTTTCCGGGAAAGCGCATACATTATCTTCGTATCGGCTTCCGGAATTGCGGTGCGCATGATCGCTCCCTATGTTAAGTCCAAGGATAAGGATCCGGGGGTTCTCGTAATAGACGAGAAGAAGACCTTCGTTATCTCCCTTCTTTCGGGACACATAGGAGGGGCAAACGAGCTTGCGGAAAGCTTTGCAAAAGCCCTGGGAGCGATTCCCGTAATAACGACGGCCACCGACGTAAACGGAAAATTTGCGGCAGATATGTGGGCGAAGAAAGCCGGTTGCGCCATAGAAGACATAAGTATGATAAAATACGTTTCCGGCGCGGTTCTTAAAGGCGAAAGGGTGTACTTTAAGTCGGATTTTGAGACGGAAGGAAGCCTGCCTGCGGAGCTTACCGCGGGGAACAGTGGCTATGCGGGAATATGCGTTACTCTTTCCGCAAAGGCTGCGCCCTTTGATAAAACCCTTAAAGCCGTTCCGAGGATTGTAACGGTGGGAGCGGGATGCAGAAAAAACACGGATCCTGACGAGTTCGTCCGTTTTATGGAGGAAATCCTTGAAAGAGAGGATATCAGCGTTAAAGCCGTCGAAAAGATTGCGTCCATAGATATAAAAAAGGATGAACCTTGTATGAAAAAGCTTTCGGAAAAGCTGGAAGCGTCTTTTGTGACATACACGGCAGAGGAGCTTGAAGGAGCGGGAAACTCCGATGGACGGGGCGCGGTCTTTGAGGAATCCTGCTTCGTAAAGAAGACTACGGGAACGGGAAACGTGTGCGAAAGAAGCGCCTACCTGGGCTCGGAAAGAGGAAGGATAATACTTAAGAAAGAAAGCAGAGACGGCATGACGGTGTCTCTCGGTATGAGAGACTTTAAGTGCATATTTTAACCATAAAAGGATCGAATCTATGAAGATATACGTAGTTGGAATCGGACCGGGGAAACCGGAATATATGACCCCTGCGGCAAGGATGGCCATAGAAAAATGCGATGTGGTGGCAGGTTATACTGTATACGTTGATCTAATAAGAGAGCTGACAGCGGGCAAGGAAGTTAAGTCCACGGCTATGAGAAAGGAAGTGGAAAGGTGCCGGATGGCCCTTGAAGCGTGTCTTGAGGGGAAAGACGTTGCATTTGTATGCAGCGGCGACGCCGGCGTTTACGGCATGGCGGGAATAATGTGCGAGGTCGCGGCGGATCATCCGGAAGTGGAAATAGAAGTGGTTCCGGGAATAACGGCCGCATGCAGCGGAGCTTCTGTTCTGGGCGCGCCGCTCATACACGATTTCGCTGTCATTTCTCTGAGCGACCTTCTCACGCCGTGGGAGAAAATAGAAAAGAGACTTGAGCTTGCCGGAGAGGCGGATTTTGTAATATGCCTGTATAACCCGAAGAGCAAAAAGCGCAGGTCTCATCTTGACAGGGCCGTCGAGATTATAGGACGTACAAGATCCATGGACACTGTGTGCGGGTACGTCAGAAACATAGGCAGAGAAGGAGAGACGGGAGTCGTCTGCTCCCTTAAAGACCTTGCGGAAAACGACGACATAGATATGTTCACGACGGTGTTCATAGGTAATTCCCAGACTAAGGTTATAAACGGCAGAATGGTGACGCCGCGAGGGTATAAAGATGTGCTGTAACGGAGCCGGAGGAAAGGGAAGAGCCGCAGTCTTTGCGGGAACCACGGAGGGAAGACTTATAGCGGAGTTTGCCGTAAGAGAGGGCATCGAGGGCAGAATGGACTTTCTCGTCGCTACGGAATACGGCCGAGAGATACTCGAAGGTGAGGGACGGCTGAAGATTCACGAGGGACGCCTTGACCGTGACGGCATGAAAGAGTTCTTCAAAGAGACCGGAATAACCCTTGTCATAGACGCAACCCATCCCTATGCGGCGCAGGTTACGGAAAACATACGAAAAGCGTGTGAAGCTTTAAATATAAAGTACGTGAGGCTCTTAAGACCGGAAGAAGAAAGGGAATACAGTGAAAACCTTGTGTTCGTAAAGGACACTTCGGAGGCTGCGGATTTTGTCAAAATGCTGGGAGTAAAGACCCTTGTAACAACAGGCTCCAAGGAAATCGGGCTTTTCGGCGGATGGGAAAGGACCGGAGAGATGATAGTGGCGCGGGTTCTGCCGTCGGAGACTTCCATAAAGGCGTGCCTTGACGCCGGCATAGCGCCGAAGAACATAATCGGAATGCAGGGGCCTTTTACGCTGGAGATGAATCTGGCAACCTTGAGACAGTACGGCTGCGGGGCTCTCGTGACCAAGGACACGGGCAGCGCAGGAGGTTTTCCCGACAAGACAAAATGCGCAGACGAGGGCTTTAAGGTCATAGTTATAAGAAGACCGGTTTTCGAGGCGGGAGTAGGCGTATCGGAAGCGGAAGAGATTATAAAAACGCATCTTCACGGAAAGGAAGAATACTGATGAAGATAACGGTTGCGGGAACGGGCTGCGGATCGGGCAGCCTGTATACGGAAAAATTCAAAAGTGCAGTAAAGGCTGCGGACAAAGTGTTCACTGCCGTAAGGGACGTAAAAGACCTTGAAAAACTGCGTCCCGGTGTGGAATACATGTCGGTTTCCGATACCCTTAAGTATATAGACGAGCACATAGATGAGAATGTAAATCTCTGCATCTGCGCGTCCGGGGACACAGGATTTTACAGCATCGCAAAGACGGTGGCAGAGCGCGTCAGGAGCGAGACGGAGGTGGAATTCCTTCCGGGAATAGGAAGCCTTTCCTACTTCTGCGCCAAACTCGGTACGGGCTACGAGAATATGAAGCTTGTGAGCCTTCACGGAAACGGAAAATCCATAGTGCCGTTCGTCTGCTACAACGAGTACGTTTTCGCTCTGACGGGCGGGAAGGTCCGGGTGCAGGACATGGCTGACAGTCTCATCGGGGCCGGATTCGGTGACGAGCTGACCCTGTACGCGGGGGAGAATCTCAGCCTTGACGGTGAGAGAATCGTCACCGGAACTCCCGGAGAAATAGCCGCCATGGAGTTTTCTGACCTTGCAGTAGTTGTAATACATAATCCGAATTACGTAAACCGATATAAGACTCTCAGAGATTCCGATTTCCTGAGGGCCAAAGTGCCTATGACAAAGGAAGCTGTAAGGACTATCGTCGTCTCTGAGCTTGACGTTATGCCGGAGGATACTGTCTGGGACATCGGAGCGGGAACCGGTTCGGTTACGTGCGCTCTCTGCTACCGGGCCTGTGAAAGCACCGTATACGCCATCGAGAAGAATCCGGCGGCGCGGGAGCTGATAGAACAGAATGCGGCTCACACCGGAGCGAGAAATATGAAGGTCGCCTGCGGAACGGCTCCCGATGATTTAACCGGTTTTCCTGCGCCGGACAAGGTTTTCATAGGCGGAAGCAGCGGACGGATAGATGAAATATTCGACCTTGTATTAAAGGCCAATCCGAAGGCGGTAATCTGCGCCACGGCCGTTACCCTTGAAAGCCTTGACGCGATTCTGAGAGGGTTTAAGGACAGGGGCATGGAGTACACGGTAAAGTGCGTTAACGTAAGCTCAGCCGAAAAGCTGGGGGCATACCACCTGATGAAGGCCGAAAACCCCGTGTACATTCTGAAAGGAAGCTTTGCAGACAATGAGTAAGCTCATTTTGGACATACCGAGAATATTGATTACGGGAACCGGAAGCGGCTGCGGAAAGACTACGGTCACCTGCGCCGTTCTTCAGGCTTTGAAGGAGCGGAATGTTGACGTCTGCGCCTTCAAATGCGGCCCCGACTATATAGATCCCATGTTTCACAGCCGGGTTATCGGAATTCCTTCCCGAAACCTGGATCTCTTTCTGTGCGGCGAGGAAGGTGCAAGAACGCTTTTTGCAAAGAACGCCGAAGGAAGAGATATAGCCGTAATCGAAGGAGCCATGGGAATGTACGACGGTATAGGCTTTGACAGCGACGAATATTCGGCAAACCGCACGGCAGCCGCCACGGGAACGCCTGAAATTCTCGTTGTAAACGCGAAAGGAAAGGGAGCTTCCCTTCTTGCCGAGCTTTACGGCTACCTGAATTTTACGGATAACTGCGTAAAGGCCGTCATATTGAACGGCTGCTCTGAAGGAATGTATCCGGCGTATAAGAAGGCCGTAGAAAAGGCTTTCGACGTGAAGGTCCTCGGCTTTATGCCGAAGGTTCCCGAGGCAGGCCTTGAGAGCAGACACCTGGGGCTTATTACGGCAGATGAAATAGAGGGGCTTGAAAGGAAGCTGAAGATTTTAGGCGGGCAGGCGGAAAAGACCGTTGACATAGACGGACTTCTGACCGTCGCGGGCATTGCAGGGTCTCTTGAAGCGGAGATACCGGAATTTATGCCTGTATCGGACAGGAAATTTACCGTTGCTGCAGCTTTTGACAAAGCCTTCTGCTTCTATTACGAGGACAACTTCGACCTTTTGAAGAAGCTGGGCGCGGAAATAGAGTTTTTCTCACCCCTTGAGGACGAACCGGTTCCGGAGGGCGCGTCAGGCCTTATATTAGGCGGAGGCTATCCGGAGGAGTACCTTGAGGAACTGAGCCGGGCGGAAAAGACGAAGGCCAGCATAGGGTCGGCCGTCAAGTCGGGTATGCCCGTCTGGGCCGAATGCGGCGGGTTCATGTATCTCGGTAAGACTATAGAAAAAGACGGAATCGAATATCCTGTGGCGGGAGTCCTTGACGGAAAGGCGAAGATGACGGACAGGCTCGTAAGGTTCGGATATAAGACTCTGACTGCAAGAAGGGATAATATGATGTGCGGCGCGGGACAGTCCGTAAGGTGTCATGAATTTCACTACAGCGACAGCAGCAAAAACGGCGATGATTTCGACGCGGTGAGAAACAGCGGAATGAAAAGCCGGTGCATCGTAGCGAAGGATAATATCTTTGCCGGTTATCCACATATACACCTTTGGTCAAATCCGGAGTTTGCTGAAGGGTTTGCGAGAGCGTGCGCGTCCTACGGAGGAGTCCTATGAGCATAGCGTTTTCCATATTTACAGGATTTCTCCTCGACAGCATCTTCGGCGACCCAAGACGGCTTCCCCATCCCATATGCCTCATAGGAAACTTCATAAGCCTTATGGAAAAGGTTCTGAGGAGAGCTTTTCCAAAATCGGAAAAGGGAGAGCTTGCGGGAGGAGCCGTTCTTGCGGCAGCGGTTCCGGCGGCAGCCTTTGGCGTTTCTTTTATGATTCTGAGGCTGTGCGAGGCGGTAAGCCCGGTTCTGAAGTTTGCGGTCGAGACCTTTTTCTGCTATCAGATATTTGCCGCAAAGTCCTTAAAGGACGAAAGCATGAGGGTATACAGGTACGTGGAGGCTGGAGATATCGAAAACTCCAGAAAGTATCTCTCATGGATAGTTGGAAGGGATACTAAAGAATTGAACTTTGAAAAGATAGACAAAGCCGTGGTTGAGACGGTGGCGGAAAACACATCGGACGGAGTGGTGGCGCCGCTGATATTCATGGCCGTAGGCGGCGCGCCGCTGGCTTTTTTGTACAAGGGAGTCAACACCCTGGATTCCATGGTGGGATATAAGAACGACAGGTACCTTTACTTCGGCAGAGCCTCGGCGAAGCTTGACGACCTGCTTAACTTCATTCCCGCAAGGCTTACGGGGCTTGCCATGTGCATCGGGGCTTTTATTACGGGACTTGACTGGCGGACAGCATTCAGAATCTACAGGCGTGACAGAAAAAACCACTCGAGCCCCAACAGCGCCCATCCGGAATCGGCATGCGCGGGAGCTTTAAACATACAGCTTGGCGGAGACGCTTACTACTTCGGCAGGCTTTACAGGAAAAAGACCATAGGCGACGATATAAGACCTGTTGACAGCGGCGACATAAAGCTTGCCATAAGGCTCATGTACGCCGCATCGGTAACATGCCTGGTGCTCGCGCTGGCAGCGCGGATTTTAATATTTACTTTGATTTAAAGGATTTTTTCATGAAGGAAGTACACGGCGGAAATATATATAAATACGACAGAAGGATGTACGACTTTTCGGCCAACCTGAACCCTCTGGGAATGCCGGAGGAGGTAAAGAGAGCCATCAAAGAGAACATATGCGCCTACGAGACCTATCCCGATACGGAAAACAGGGAGCTGACGGCCGCAGTATCAGAGGCCACAGGCGTACCCGGCGATTTTCTCGTGTTCGGAAACGGAGCGGCCGATCTCATATTCAGGCTGGCCCTTTACCTTAAGCCTGAAGAGACGCTAATAATCTCTCCGACCTTTGCGGAATACGAAGAGGCGGCAAAAGCTGCCGGCTCTCAGGTTTCTCACTTTTTTCTGACCGAGGAGAAGGGCTTCAGATACGATGAAAGGGCGGAGGAGGCCGTCACGGACTGTACGGACCTTGTGTTTATATGCAATCCCAACAATCCGACCGGATTGCCGGTGGAAAAGGAGAAAATCCTGTCTCTTGCTGAAAAGTGCAGAGAGAAGGGCGCCGTTCTCGTCATAGACGAGTGCTTTTCCGACTTTCTCGAAGAAGAGGAGAAGTATTCGTTTATGCCACATATAAAGGATTTTCAGAATGTGGTCGCGCTCAAGGCGTTTACAAAGATTTTCGCCATGGCAGGGCTCAGACTGGGATATGCCGTGTGCAGCGACGAAAAACTCATAGAGGGGATAAAGGGGACTCTTCAGCCCTGGGCCGTAAATACGCCGGCGTCAAAGGCGGGAGCCGCGGCGGCGGGACTATCAGACTTTGTTGAAAAAACCGTGGAATACGTGAAAGCGGAGAGAGAATATTTAATTGCAGGCTTTGAGAAGCTGGGAATAAAGACCTACGGCTCAAAGGCAAATTACGTGTTCGTAAAGAGCCGGGCAGACCTTAAGAAAGACCTTGAGGACTATGACATTCTGGTTAGAGGGTGCGGAAATTACCCGGGCCTTGACGAAACATATTTCAGGTTCGCAGTGAGAACCCGCGAGGAGAATGAGTATCTTTTAAGATGCCTGGGGGACCTGGCGAGAAAGGAAAAACTATGATTAAGAGAATCATGATACAGGGAACCTGCTCCAATGCGGGGAAGAGCCTTATAGCCGCAGGGCTTTGCAGGATATTCAGGCAGGACGGATACAGGGTCGCGCCGTTTAAAGCGCAGAACATGGCCCTTAATTCATATATAACTGCAGACGGTCTTGAAATGGGAAGAGCTCAGGTGATGCAGGCGGAGGCGGCGGGAATCGCTCCGGACGTGAGAATGAACCCCATACTCTTAAAGCCTACCAGCGACGAGGGCTCTCAGGTCATAATAAACGGAGAAGTCGAGGGAAACTACACGGCAAGGGATTTCTACAGGGAAAAGCCAAGGTTTAAAGCCGACGTGAAAAAAGCCTTTGACAGCCTTGCCGAAGATTACGACATAATCGTCATAGAAGGAGCGGGAAGCCCGGCGGAGATTAACCTTAAGGACGACGATCTGGTGAACATGGGAATGGCGAAAATGGCCGACGCTCCGGTGCTTCTCACAGGAGACATAGACAGAGGCGGCGTGTTCGCTTCCCTTGCCGGAACCATGCTTCTGTTTACGGAGGAGGAGAAAGCCCGTGTAAAAGGGGTGATAATAAACAAATTCCGCGGAGACGTGGACATTCTGAAACCGGGCCTTGACATGCTGGAGGATATAATCCACGTGCCGGTTGCCGGCGTAGTTCCATATCTTCACGTAGACGTTGACGACGAGGACAGCCTGACGGAGCGGTTTTCCGCAAGGAATACTACGGGACTTATCGACATAGCCGTAATCAGGGTTCCGAAAATCTCCAACTTTACCGATTTCAACGCTCTGGAATACATGGACGGCGTGACCGTAAGATATGTGGGCGCGCCGGGTCAGCTGGGAAATCCGGACATGATTATCCTTCCGGGCACAAAATCCACTATGGCGGATTTAAAGTGGCTCAGGGAGTCGGGCCTTGAGGCGGAAGTGCTGAAGTTTGCCTCCCGGGGAAAGCCGGTGTTCGGGATATGCGGCGGATACCAGATGCTGGGACAGAGCCTTTCCGACCCCGAAGGCGTTGAAGGCGGGGGCAGCATGCGCGGTATGGGACTTCTCCCACACAGCACAGTCTTTGCGGGAGAGAAGACGAGAACGGCAGAGGAAGGAGTTCTCTCAGACGTTACGGGAATATTCGCAGGCCTTTCAGGCGCCCGCTACAAAGGCTACGAAATACACATGGGCCTTTCCGAAGCTGACGGAAACATCATAAACTCGGGAAACGTCTACGGAACCTACATTCACGGAATCTTCGACAGCGAGGAAATCGCATCAACAGTGATAAGAGCTCTTTACGAGGCCAAAGGCCTTGATTCTTCTGAAGTTAAAGCCTTTGACATGGACGAGTACAAGGAGAAACAGTACGATATTCTTGCGGACGGACTGAGGAAAGCTCTTGACATGGAGCTGATTTATAGGATAATGGAGGATAGCGGCAATGAAAATTGAGAACGTAAAGCCGGCTGACATAGAAAAGAGAAGCTTTGAGATAATAACGGAGATTTTGGAAGAGACGGACGTGGACGTGGATCCGAGATACGCCCACATCATCAAAAGATGCATACACACTTCGGCGGATTTTGATTACGCCCGCACCATGTTCTTTTCGGAAGGCGTGGAGGAGAAGATAGCTTCCGTAATAAAAAGCGGCGGTTATATAGTAACGGATACGAAGATGGCTCTTTCCGGAATCAACAAAAAACGCATCGAGGCTTACGGCGGCAAAGTCCTCTGTTTCATCGGAGACGAGGACGTTGCGGCAGCGGCGAAGGACAGAGGCCTTACCAGGTCGTATGTCAGCATGGAAAAGGCGGCAGACCTTGACAGGCCTGCAGTCTTTGCCATAGGAAACGCGCCTACTGCCCTCATCGCAATATGCGAGCTCTTCGAGGCGGGAAGACTTAAGCCGGAAGCCGTAGTTGGAGCGCCTGTGGGCTTCGTCAACGTTGTGGCGGCAAAGAAGCTTCTCATAGATTCGGGTATTCCGTCCATAGTTCCGAGAGGACGAAAGGGCGGAAGCAATATCGCTGCAGCGATCATCAACGCCGTCCAGTACAACATGTAAGAATGGAGACTTTATGGGTAACATTATCGTAAGAGAAACATCAGCAGAACTTAGAGGAATAGGCAGAAACGCTCTTAGCGGCGCATGGGGCCAGGTGGCAATAGCCTGCTTTCTCTATTATGTTATGATAGGGACCGTGCCGAGCATACTCAGCCTGTTTATTCCGGCGAGCATCTACCTGGGAGAATCGATACCGGGACTGAATCTTTCCGTTTCATACGTTTCGTACCTTTACTCCGCGGTTATGACCGGAGTTTTCCAGCTGGGACTTGTCATATTCATTCTGACGTTTCTCAGAACGAGAAAGACCAACTCCGCCGTCATTTTCAACGGCTTCGAGTATTTCGCCAAAGCCTTCTGCATCAGCTTCATGTCGGCGTTTTTCGCCGCAATGTGGGCGCTGCTCTTCATAATTCCGGGAATAATCGCCTACATCAGATATTCCCAGGCTCTTTACATTCTGGCGGACGACCCGAGTAAGGGAGTATTCCAGTGCATCAACGAGTCAAAATACTTGATGACAGGAAACAAGGCTAAGTTTTTCTGCATGAATCTGTCCTTCATCGGCTGGACGATACTTGCAAACCTTCCTATCATGCTGTTTCCGTTCACCGTACCGGGCTGGCTTGCTATAATAGTGGATCTCGTCCTTTCCATACCGTATTTCTTCCTGCTCGCCTACGTGGAGGTTACCAACGGAATCTTCTACGAGCTGGTGACTGGCCACCTGGTCGCAAAACGTGTGGAGCGGCCGGCAGCGTAGAGAGAGACGGCGCGTGGGTTTCCTGCGACTCGCGGTTTTGGGTTTAGAAGATTTTTGGCAAATTCCCAATAACCGGTTAGTGGGTTTCCGGTAAAAATGTCGTTTTCCAATAACGGTCTATAAAAATTAGATATGTAAAACGATGTAGAATCCCAAAAGTTATTGGGAAACCGCATCGTTTTTTCATTTCCCAAAACATTTATGACCTTTTACCGGTGGAATGGACCGGCAGTTCAGCAGTTGGTTATTGGGAAAACGCATTTATTTGTTAAAACCCAAAACCGGGTTTTGGGAAATAAAGGATTTTTTAGAAAACCCAAAACACAGCATCGATGCGTCATACGCTCACACCATAATATGTGGAATCAACTTGGAATGGACTCTGCAGTTTGCATAATTACAGCGAATACAGATTCTGCGGCAAAAAAGTTTGCCCTGGATACTGCGCTCAGATACTTCCGTGGCAAACGTTTTCATTTCAGGAGCTCTTTACGGAGCAGATATGACGTCTGATTGGGTGTCTATGCGTTATATGGTTCCAATATATAGAAATAATATAAAATAATGTATGTAACAGGCTTCTTCGAAGCCTGAAAGTTTGCCGTATGAAGCTTGAAACGCGGTAAACTGGCAAGCTCCGTTTACCTGGACAGTGTTCTAACGGACATATATGGCAAACTCCGTTTGCCCGGATAGTACTCTAATTGACTTATATGGCAAACGATCTTCCGAAAAGTTCCGGAATTAACGTTCCGAAATCTCGAAAACGGGACGTTAAATATATATTTTAGCCCTATAAAATATTCTGAAAACATCTTGAAAAAATGTACGGGGGGGGGGTATACTGTACCTGTGAGTATGTCTGCTGAGGCAGGCAGTGTATTTTACAGAAAGGATGTTGGATGAAATGAAGAAGAAGTTGGTTGCCATTATCTCGGTAGTGGCGATGTTGGTAACAATGTTTCCGGCAACGGTATTTGCGGAGAACGAAGAGTCAACTCAGATAAACACTGAAGAAGCATTGAATAAGGCTATATTGGAAGCTACAGAAAATTCAACGATAGATGTCTCGGCTGATATTGAGACGGAAAATGTAGTTAAAGTTGCAGCTGGTAAAAAAATAACAATTGATTTAAATGGACATACATTATCAGCTAAACATAATGGGGATGTAATTGAGAATAGAGGTGATTTGACAATAAAAAATGGAACAGTGTCAGCAAAAGACGATGATAAAGATACACAGGGATTTGCTGTTTCGAATTTGAGAAATGCTACACTTAGAATTAGTCAAGATGAAGGTGTCACTACAAAGCTTATTGGACGAAGCGCAATCAAAACATATGGTACAACAATTATAAATGCAGGAAAGATAGAGAGCTATAATCGAAATGCTATATGGGGTCAGCCTGGGAGTATGACATACATTTATGATGGAGATATAAAATCTAATACAGGTAGTTCGGGATATGGTAGAGCTATTTCTTCAGAGGGAAACGTCTATATTTATGGCGGTAGTTTTTATTCTGGCGGTTCCAGTGGAGCTGGTGATAATTATATGAACGCAATAGGTATCTTTAATAGAGCTGAACTTATTATAGATCCGCAGGGTGATAAATCGGTAACAGTTGTGTCAAAAACAGATTATGCGGTATCTACTATGGGAAATGCTAAAATTACTATAAAGGGAGGAGACTTTGAGTGCCAAAATGGTAGAGTAGATATATATGACTTTGAAGAGGGTGACAATATTACCATCGCCGGCGGCTCTTTTAAGCACGAACCACTTGATTCATACCTTGAATACGGATACGTTTCAGTATATGAAAGTGAAAAGTACGTTGTAAAGAAAGCTGAAAACACAACTGACGTTACAGTAAATAGTTATGCAGAATTTATTAATGCAGTAAACGGTGATGCTACACATCCAGTAAACATCATTTTAGGGAGCAATGTAACAATACCTGAAGGGGATGATCTTACATTAAAGAAAGGATTTACTGTTACTATTTCTTCTGGGAATATGTTGAATGTAAATGGAATTTTGAGATTATCAGGAGAGCTCATTAATTCAGGGACGCTTTCAGTAAGTGAAACAGGTTTTATACAAAATCCTTTAAATGTTAATGGCGACGGAGTAATCATAGATTACCCTACGGTAATTAATGGTGAATGCAAAATAGGCACTCCAATGCAGCTTCAGTGGCTATCAAGAATGGTTGAGATTAATAATAATGAAATACCGAAAAGAGTAGTTCTCGAAAACGATATTAATTTGCCAGATGTGGAATTTACGCCTATTGGTAAGGAATCATTTTACTACAACTCAACCTTTGATGGCAACGGACATGCGATTAATAATCTGAATGTAACCCTTACATATGAATATAGGGGAGGGCTTTTTGCCCAGATAGGGGATATTGAGGTAAAAGATTTAGTAATAAATGACGCAAGTATTAAAAGCATTGCGGGATACATTGGCGCGGTTGCAGGATATGCCAGCGGAACATGTATTTTTGATAATGTTACTGTAAATAATTGCGAAATTAACAGCCCTGTTTCATATGGAGTGGGAGGCTTCATAGGACAAGTTTACTCAAGTGATAGAAATGACAGAACAGATTTCATAAACTGTATTATAACTAACTCTAAAGTAGAGGGATATGCAAATGTCGGAGCTTTCTGGGGAACAAGCACAGGATCTTTGGCACAAATAGGTATATATAACTGTGAGCTTGGTGGCAGTGTAAAAGCTATAAACGTAAACGGAGGTGTTTGCGGCGGATATGGAGACAGCGCAAAAGTACAGATAATAGGTCTTGATAATGAAAAGCTTAATGTAACGGTTAAGAATGAAGACAAATCTGGAACCTTAGTTTCTGCTAGTAGTGAAGGCAACGTAGATTCTGAACATGCAAGTGCAGATAAAATTGCAACAAAGGACGAGTCTGGAAATTGGAAAGCAGTTTCAACAGGTACAAAAATGGAAGCTATTATTGGCAGCATACCGTACGAAACATTTGAAACAGCGCTTGCCAATGCCGAAGCAGGCGATACTGTAACAGTATTAGAAAACGTTGAAATTGACAAAAAGCTTGTCATAACTAAAGATATCACATTGAATCTCAACGACAAGAGAATAACAGCATCAAGTAGTTTTGGCCCTGTGTCAGGAAACGACAGCCATCTTATTGAGATAGTAAAAGATGGAGTTACTATTGAAAACGGTAGTGTAAAAACTACAGATAGCAACAAACATGGTATTCACATTTATAATGCTGATAATGTAACATTGAAAGATGTTACTATTGATCATACAGATACAAATGGCGGTGCGTCTATTGTGGTAAACGGGTCCACAGTTTCATTTGAAGGCAATATAGACATTACAATTGGGGAAAAATCTTGGTATGGAATAAATGTTGACAGTAGGAACGTTGACGAAGCAGTATTAACAATAAACGGTATGGTGAGCGTTAATGGTGATGATAGCAAAGAAGCTATAGTCGTAGAATCAACAAAAGAAGGAGACACTCATAGTGCCTCATTAAATATTGCGGAAAATGCAAGTGTAAGCGGAGACATAACCGTTAGACATCATGAAAGTGGTAATGGTGACGTATCCGCAAACAACAGCGGAACCATTAAAGGGAACCTTACTGTTAGCGCAGGAACGGCAACAAACGCCGGAACAATATCAGGTAGCGTAAGCGTAAGCGGAACCGGTACAACATTTACGAACACTGGAAATACCGGAACTATAATAAGTGATGAAAATGCTACCGTTATAGATAGTGGAAACAAACCTTCCACTCCGTCCACCGACGGCGGAACCGTTACCCCGTCCGTGACCAAGTCACGGGTTGCTGGTGATGACAGATTTGAGACCGCTATCAAGGTTGCTGATAAGCTGAAGAGTGAGCTGGGCGTAGTTAAGTTTAACAACATCGTAGTTGCCAACAGCGATGAGTTTGCTGACGCGTTATCTGCAACTGCTCTTGCAGCTGATAAGGACGCTCCTATCCTTGTAGTTAATAAGAATAACGAGTCTACAGTTAAGACTTACATTACTAATAACTTGGTAAAGGGCGGAAACGTATATATTATCGGCGGAACTGCCGTAGTGTCCGAAAGTTTTGAGAAGAGCCTTACCAATTGCAAGGTAACCAGACTCGGCGGATCAGACAGATATGAGACTAACCTTGAAGTTCTTAAGACTTTAGGTGTAACAGGCGCTTCCGATATTATGGTAGCTTCGGGACTTAAGTATCCTGATGCCCTTTCGGCATCAGCTACCGGAAATCCTGTGCTGCTTGTCGGAAAGACTTTAACAGATAACCAGAAGGCATATCTTGCAACCCTCGGCGGTAACGACGATTACTATGTAATCGGAGGAACCGCAGCAGTTAACGCTACAGTAATGAATCAGCTTAATGCTTCTAAGCTCGGTACTGTTACAAGACTTGGTGGAGACACCAGATACGAGACGGGCCTTGCTGTTGCGGAAGAGTTCTTCACAAATGCAAGAACCGTAGTAATCGCATCGGGAAATGATTTCCCTGACGGACTTACAGGCGGAGTACTTGCAAACGCTATGAACGCGCCGCTTATGCTGGTTAACCAGTACAACACTGATGTTGCCGCAGATTATGTTGACGATAACAGCGTAAGAACTGTAGTCGCAATAGGCGGAACCACTGTAATACCTGATGCGACTCTCAACAAGGTTGCATAAGCTGAAGACTTTGACAACTTCGTCGTAAAATCATACCCGTGCCGATAATTGGCACGGGTATTTAAGTCTGGTGCGCCTGGCGGCGCACGTTTCTAACAGGTGAAAGTCCCGAATCCGCCCGGTAGTGGGAAGGATATAGCCGAAGGCAAGGGTGTCCATCGTGAGGTGGAATCTGAAGGAAGCCGGATGTGGG
>CALXBQ010000048.1 GCA_944386595.1 uncultured Clostridia bacterium | reverse complement strand
CATTACTGGGCGGAACCTTCGGGTAAAGAGTTCAGCAGTCCGGGAATGATTTTCGGAGACTACTGCTCTCAGGAAGGAATGCCTGCGCATTTCATTGTGACCATGGAGGACGGTAAGCTCAAAGCCGATCTCGGATGGGTAAAGACGGATCTGAAGTACTGCTGCGGCAGCGTGTTTGCAGCCTACGACGAAGAGACGGGAAGAAGAGTCAGAGTAGTTGAATTCTATATAAGAGACGGCCGCGCGTGGGGCGTGCTGTGCGGAAACAGAATTTACCAGAGAGTGGAATAGGGGGAATTTTCGTTCTCTGATAAATGATAAAGCATACTGAAGAAGGGAGACGATTATTATCAGAAGTTATGTAATAAAGAGACTTGTGCAGGGTATTCTTCTCGTGATTGTAGTATCATTTCTGGTTTTCAGCCTGATGTACATGATGCCGGGAGATCCTATCGATATGGTAGTAGACCGCAAGGTCTCTCAGGAAAAGAAGGCTGAAATTGCTCACGAGATGGGGTACGACCAGCCGTTTCTCACACAATATGTAAACTGGGTGGACGATACCATACACGGTGATTTCGGTACGTCGACCAGATATAAAACGGATGTATGGGGGCTTATGAAGGAAAGAATCCCGTACAGTCTGCAGCTTTGCGGATGGTCACTTATTGTTGAACTTATAATTGCGCTTCCGCTGGGCCTCCTATGTGCGATGAAAAAAGACAGCTTCTTCGACCGGTTCACGGTAAACTTCTCGTTGTTTTTGACGGCAGTGCCGGGATTCTGGCTTGGAGCGCTGTTCATAATAATATTCGCTGTGGAGCTGGGGTGGCTTCCTATAAGCGGATACGCGGGGCCGGAGTATTTCGTCCTGCCGATAGCCACATGCGTACTTACCGGTATGGGAGGAACTCTCCGTATTACAAAATCGGAAGTACTCGACGTAATAAATGAGAAGTACGTAACGACGGCTTACGCCAAAGGGCTTCCGAAGAGAACGGTAATGATAAAGCACGTTCTCAGAAATTCCCTGATTCTGGTAACCACACTGGTGTTTATGTCCATTCCGTGGCTCATATCCGGAGCGGTTATCATCGAGAAGGTATTCGGACTTCCGGGAATGGGAAATCTCCTTCTTAATTCCATTACCGTACAGGATATGCCGGTAGTTCAGGCGGTACTGCTTCTCATAGCAATTCTGACGGTATTATGTAACCTTGCAAGCGATCTGATCATGGGCGTTCTCGATCCAAGAATCAGACTTTCTATGGCAGGAGGTGACAACTAATATGAGTACAAATACGGCAGCTGCAAAAGGTCCTTCCATAGACAGCAAGGCTAAGAGAAAATTCAGGGAAACAGTTTATGCATGTTGGAAGAATAAGAACTTCATGATAGGTTTCTTCATTCTCCTGAGTGTAATACTCGTCGCTATATTTGCGGATTTCCTCGCACCTTACGACTACACCGAGCAGAGCGTCGGCGGAAGACTCGAGGCTCCGAGCGCCGATTTCTGGTTCGGAACCGACCAGCTCGGAAGAGATGTCTTCTCCAGAACAATATACGGTTCCAGGATCGCCCTCTGGGTTGCATTCCTGGGAGGTATCATCCAGCTGGCAATCGGTATCGTAGTGGGACTGGCTTCCGGATATTTCGGAAAGTGGACAGACAGAGTTCTTTCGTTCCTTACCGACCTGACCTGGATCATACCGGGAACGATTCTCGCTCTTGCGGTAGTTACCATTATCGGTAAGGGTCTGACAAACACCGTAATCGCTATTTCCTTTGTAGCGTGGGCAGGATATGCGCGTCCGGTAAGAGCAAAGACCATGTCTCTGAAGCACATGGCATTCCTCGAAACAGGTAAGGCATTCGGAGAATCCAACTTCTCGCTCATGGCAAGGTACATACTGCCGAACGTAATTCCGTCACTGGTGGTAATGGTATCCCTGAATCTTCCTGGAACCATAATGTCCACCACGACGCTGTCCTTCCTGGGACTCGGTTCTCAGCCGCCTTCACCTGACTGGGGACTTGCGATATCAGACGGACTTTCCAACATAACCAGAGCTCCTTGGCTCAGCCTTTTCCCGGGCATTGCACTTGTATATACTACATTCGGGTTTAACCTCATAGGCGAAGGTCTCAGAGACCTCCTTGACCCGCATATGAAGTCACAGTAGAAAGGAGTGCGAATATGAGCGAAGAACTGCTTAGATTAGAGAATCTGTCAATAGATTATAAAGTAAAAGAGGGCTACCTTTCCGCTGTAAAGGATGTAAACTTCTCCATAAACAAAGGCGAGATTTTCGCCGTGGTAGGAGAATCCGGATGCGGAAAGTCCACGGTGGCTCACAGCATAATGAACCTTCTTCCGGGAGGAAACGAGACAATTACCGGAAAGGTCATCTTTAAGGGCAGAGACCTGAGGGAAGTGACCGAAAAGGAGATGGAGAAGATCAGAGGTAAGGAAATCGGAATGATTTTCCAGAACCCGCTGGATTCTCTGAATCCCGTGTACACCGTAGGAAGCCAGGTGGCGGAAGCCATAGAACTGGATAAAGTGGATAAAACGGAAGCCTGGAACAGAGTAGTAGAACTGTTTAAGGACGTAAAGATGCCGGATGCAGAGGAAAGAGCGAAGAGCTTCCCTCATGAGCTCTCCGGAGGTATGCGTCAGCGTGTGATGATAGCAATGATGATTTCGAGAAATCCGGAGCTTCTCATTGCCGATGAGCCGACCACTGCTCTCGATGTGACAATAGAAGCCCAGATACTGGCGATTATCAAAGCGCTGAAGGAACAGTTCAACACCGCGGTAATGCTCATCACCCATAACTTCGGTCTCGTAGCGGAAGTAGCCGATAAAATCGGTGTAATGTACGCAGGAGAAATGGTCGAGACAGGTGACGTATTTGAGATTTTCAAAAACCCGGTTCACCCTTACACCAGGCTCCTCATGGCCGCCCTTCCGAGAAAGACGAAGAACGAAGGAAGACTTCAGACCATCGAGGGTAACGTACCGAGAATCACCGAAAAGAAGCCTGGCTGCCGCTTTGCGAACAGATGTCCTTACGCGACGGAAAAATGTAAGACGGAAGATCCTCCTATGGTAATGGTTGGAGAGGATCACATGGTAAGATGTCATGAAATAGGAAAGGAGGAAAAGTAACATGGAAGAAAGAGCTATGATAGAACTTGACGGACTGAAGAAATACTTTTCCATTTCCAAGGGCCTCGTAAAGAAGACGAAGAGCTATGTAAAGGCAGTTGATGACATCACCATGACCATAAACGAAGGTGAAATAGTCGGACTGGTAGGAGAATCCGGAAGCGGAAAGACCACTCTTGCCCGTACTCTTCTCTCCCTGACAAAGATGACAGGCGGAGATGTTTATATCGACGGCGTGAACCTTGCTAAGGCTACCAAAGCCGATATGAAGAAGCTTCACACTGACATAGCAGTAGTATTTCAGGACCCTGCTTCCAATCTGAACCCGCGACAGACAGTGGAAAGCTCCATTATGAGACCTATGATAGTCCACGGTGCGTCAAAGGCAGAGGCAAGGCAGAAGGCAAAGGAAGTACTCGAGCTTGTAAAGATGGACGAAAGGTATCTGGACAGCTATCCTCATCAGCTTTCCGGAGGACAGCTTCAGAGAATAGCCATAGCCAGAGCCCTTGCTCTGAATCCTAAGATCATGATTCTGGACGAGCCTACGTCGGCGCTGGATATTTCCGTACAGGCGCAGATTCTCAATCTGCTTCTCGACCTGCAGGAGACGCTTCACCTGACTTACCTGGTAATAACCCATGACCTTAACGTTATAAAGTATCTCAGCGATAAGATTGCGGTAATGTATCTGGGTAAGCTGGTTGAGTTCGGACCGACGGCGGAGGTGGCGAACAATCCTAAGCACCCGTACACATGGGGACTTATGAGCTCCGCACCGATTCTGGATCCTACTCTCAGGGACAGAGAAAAGCAGCTTTTGTCCGGAGATCCGGGAAGCCTCATAAAAATAGGTAACGGCTGCAGATTCTGCGATAGATGCCAGTATGCCACCGAGGAATGTAAGAATTCCCAGCCGGAAACGGAAGAGGTGTCACAGGGACATCAGGTTGCATGTTTTCACCCATTACACATATAGCGATATGCGGACGGGTTCGCCTTCGGCAGAGCGTCGGCGCCTGCCGAAGGCGAAAGCCGCATGAAAAATTCAGCTCTGTATTGTAAAACTTTTTACAATAAATTAAAGAACTTCAAAACTGATTGGAGGAGGAAAAGATGAAAAAGAAATTATTGACCCTCGGCCTCATTGCAGCCATGACATTCTCAATGGCAGCATGCGGTGGCGGCGGCGATGAGGCGGCAGATCCTGCTGAAAAGACAGAATTTGTCATGACCGACAGCGAGTGGTACGGAATCGACACCATGCAGCTTGATTCCACCAGTACCGGTACGGCACTTGTCGCTGAGCCTATGTTCAGCTGGGACGAGGAGAACGGAACCCTTACTGACAACATCTGTACAGACTGGACAGTAAGTGAAGACGGTCTTACCGTTACTTTCAACGTTCCTGAAGGAATGACATTTTCCACCGGAGAGACCCTTGATGCAGGCGACGTAGTTGCATCCATTCAGCACGGACTTGATTCGTCCCCTTATGCTGACGGATATGCAAACATCGAAAGCATGGACTATGAAGGAAACACCGTTACCCTTCATCTGAGCCACTTCACTTCCGACATGATGTACTACTTCAGCTCCGGATTCCTTACCATCATCGACAGCGGTGAGCTGGAGTCCATGTCCAACGAAGAACTCATGTGGGGAGCACATCCTTACGGACCTTACTACATCGCAAACCCTGAAGACTATGTATCCGGTTCAGAACTTACTCTTACCAGATTCGACGACTTCAAGTGCGAGAACCCTGAGGTAGAGAACCACGGACCTATGGCGTTCGAAACCATCAGACTCAGATTCAACGTAGAAGAGTTCACTGAGATCGAAGAGCTGAAGAACGGTACCATCGACATGCTGGGAACTGTAACCGCAGACGGCAAGATGGAGCTTGAAGGTGCAGAGGGAATAACTCTTGAAGAGGCTACCTACCCAAGCATCTACTACTGCGAACTCAACACAGACTCCCCTGTATTCTCCGACATCAATGTAAGAAAGGCATTTGCTCTTGCACTTGACAGAGAAGGATGGGTTGACATCGTAGACGGAACCATTACTCCTGCATACTCCATGATCTTTGACACTATGCAGAACTTCAACCAGGACGCAAAGGATTACTTCGAAGAGAACCTTGCAAACGACGTTGACGAAGCTAACAAGCTCCTCGACGAGGCAGGCTGGGAAATGAGCGACGACGGATTCCGTTACAAGGACGGAGAAAAGCTTGCATTCACATGGTATGCATGGACTGACGACACTGCAATCGCCGAAAGAATGGCTGAACAGCTTAAGGCGGTTGGATTCGAAATGAGCATCGAGGCTATCGACTGGAACTACGTATATGAGAATATCAACAGCGATGACTATGACGCAGGTATCGAATATCTGTCATGGGCAGAGCCTATCCTCATCTTCAACAGCTGCTACTATGACCAGAACGCACCTGGAAACAACGATGAGTATCGTGAAATGGTAGCTAAGACGGCTGCAACTATCGACGGTGAGGAAAGAACTGAGATGGTTGGCGAAGTTCAGATGATGCTGTTCGAAAACGTTAACATGATTCCGCTGTTCTCCGACCAGAGCTTTATCGCTTACAACTCCGACCTTAAGGGTGTAAACGTACAGCCTGACGGAACTATGGCACTGAACGACCTGTCATACTAAAGGCAGGAAATTTAACCCCGGCACTATTTAGCGTTTGTGGTTAATATCAAGGGATATGAACGACCGGTGACCCGGCCGTCATATCCCTTTTTCAAACGATACATGGCGGATAAAGGTTATGAGAAAGGACGGGAACATGAACAAGCTGAAGCGTTTGTCCGGATTGGCGATGGTGATTGTGCTGATACTGTCGTTATTTGCGGCCACTGGGGTCTACGCGGAAGAAAATGCGGACACGCCGGACCCTATGGAACAGGAGCCGGGAATTCCTAATTCGGCAGCGGGAATTCTCTATGAAACTACCACCGGAACTGTTCTCTTTGAAGAAAATGCCGATGAGGTAAGGGCACCGGCCAGTATGACGAAGGTAATGACGGCGATTATCGTTCTGGAGCAGAACCCTGAGCTGGAGGGAACACTGACGGTAAGCGAGGATGCGGTAAGCTCATATTACTGCAGCTCCATGACGCCTACGTATCATCTGGAGGCGGGAGAAGAAATATCGTACAAGGACTGCATGCAGTACATGCTGGTGTGCTCTGCAAACGAAGCGGCAACGTCTTTTGCCTTTGAACTCGGCGACGGAGATTTTCACGCCTTTGTCGACATGATGAACGAGAAGGCTAAGGAACTCGGGTGTGAAAACACATCGTACATGGATCCTACGGGAATATCATCTTCCAACAAAATCACTGCAAGGGACATGGTGAAGATTGCGGAATACGCCATGACCTTTGATGCCTTCAGGGAGGCCGTATCTCACGAAAGCGGCACGATTCCGCCGTCAAATGTGAGAGATGAAGGATACGACTACTATACCACCAACTATGTGATGTTCCCTGACGACAGATACGAAAGCCCGTACTCGCAGTACATGACAGGAGTAAAAACGGGATGGATTCCGGCGTCGGGATATAACTTCACGGGATGTCTGGAGAAAGACGGATATCAGTTCATATCGGTAGTCATGGGTGGAGAAGAACTGCCTTATGACGAAGAGAGAATTATTCAGGGCGATTTCGTTGATACGATTTCTCTGTACAGGCTGACCGATGATTTTGAGCCGCCTGCGGATTACACGTGGATATATATCGGTGCCGCCGTTATAATTGTCGGCGCGATTATCGGCGCAGTCGTATTTAAGTCGAAGAAGAAAAAAGGCTAAGGCTAAACTTAGGCTGCACAGGTAAACGACAGTTTATCGTTGGAAATTCGATTGCATGAAACATTCTCTCGATTCATGAGGGAATGTTTTTTTTATGTCAAATCTATTGACCATTTTCCCCTTATTCTTTAAAATTTAAGGAGTAAGCAGACGCAACCGAACGAAATCTGACCGGAGGAACCTGACTGTGAATCTTAACATGAAGACAAAGGTGGCCATGCTGATTGCCGCCATAGTGATATTCGCGCTGGTAACCGCATCGGTGCTCCTTTTGATGCCGAAGCTGAGACCGTGGATATTTTACCACGAAGCCCCGTCTGAAGAATTTGTCGAATACTTTACCGGATACTTCGAGGATCCGGAGAGCTACGAGGTCACGGACAAAATCGGCGACGACATATCGGACGAATTCTACGACGACACCGTGGAGTACTACGAGGACGGCGACTTCCGCAGCGTAAGACAGTACATAGCCAGCAACGGCATAGACGTAACCAGCGACGAATACGGCCCGATGCCGTAAAAATGAATATTGTTGAATAACAGTAATCGGGACTGCCCTATTGACGTAGAAAAACGTCGGTGGGGCAGTTTTTGTATGCGGAGAAGCGCCTTTTACATTGATATAACAGCCCTGCATGAAAAATATGCTTGTGCATTTTCCCCGACAGGCTTATAATAAATCATCGATACTTTAGCACTGTACATTGATAAAGAGGAAAAGAAAAGGAATATATAAAGGAAGGAGAAACGATTTATGCCTACGGATATATATGAATGGCCTTACCCTGATGAATTTGGCGAAACCGAGACAGTGGAAGCTGACGTTCTCGTGCTGGGAGGCGGCCTGGCAGGCTGTTTTGCCGCCATCGCCGCAGCACAGAGAGGTCAGAAAGTGGTGCTGGTGGAAAAGGGAGCGACGGAGCGCAGCGGAGCCGCCGGAACAGGCTTTGACCATTGGGAATCCGCATGTACCAATCCTTGCTCCAAGGTGACTCCGGAGGAGATTGCCTATGCATATGTTGATGAGCAGGATCATTATTCCAACGGTATCTCCCACTACATAGAGTGCAGGGAAGGGTACGACAGACTTTTGGATCTGGAGCGTTTCGGCGGCAAGATCCGGGATACGGAGGACGAATTTGCCGGGGCTGAGTTCAGAGACGAAAAGACTAAGCTCATGTTTGCCTACGATTACGAGAACCGTTTTACTTTGCGCGTCTGGGGATCCACGTTTAAGCCGGCTTTGAGAAGAGAACTTAAGAGACTGGGAGTGAAAGTCTTCGACAGGACGGAAGCAACCGGGCTTATTACATCGGATGCAGAATCAAAGAAGCGCTGCACGGGAGCTATGGGTATGAACGTGCGCACCGGAAAGTTTATGATCTTTAAGGCAAAGGCTACAGTGCTTGCCATGTCAAGGCCTGCAAGAGTGTGGCTGTTCAATCCCGATCTTGCGGGATTATGTGAGTTCAGGCCGTTTCAGAGTATAGGGAGCGGACATGCCATGGGATGGCGCGCCGGTGTGGAATTCACCATGATGGAAAAATCCATCAAGGCGGAGTTCTCCGCCGCCGGACGAAGCTTTCCGCCTTACGGAACAGGAAACAATCACAATACCTGGTATGCGGCGACTATGGTTGACGCCAGAGGTGTTGAGATCCCATACCTTGACCGGGACGGAAATGTTTTAAAAACCGTATCCGAAAGATACTACCCGGCGAAAGGACAGAAGTTTTTCCTGAAGGGAGGAGTAATAGACGATCCGAAGTACGACTACAGAGGACCTGAGACAATGCCTTTTGACGAGCTTATGAAGAGGGGATACCAGCTGCCTTTCTATGCGGATCTGAGCCGTATGCCGGAAATGGAGAGAAAGGTTATCTGGGGTATGATGGTAGGAGAAGAGGCGAAAACGAAAATTCCTATTTTACAGTATTATACCCAGAGAGGGTTCGATCCGACAAAGCATGCCCTTCAGAGCTACGGCAACGGATGGCAGAGCGCCTCGTTCCTTCCTCAGGAGAGGCAGTTCTTCGGCGCTCCGGGAGGTATAATGCACGACTGGGATCTTAAGACCAATATAGATGGACTTTACGCTGCGGGCGATCAGCTTTTTGCCAGCGACTGCGCAGGGCATGCATGCGCTACGGGTCACTATGCAGGGCGCAAGGCTGCCGCATATGCGGGGTCGGTTCAGATCCAGCCGGTATGCAGGGACGACATTGAGGAGGAAAAGGAGCGGATTTACGCGCCTATGTCAAGGCCTGAGGGAATGGGCTGGAAGGAACTGAATATGGCTGTTTCAAAGGCCATGCAGAACTACTGCGGAGGAATCAAGTGCAGGAATCTTCTGGAAGAGGGTCTGGACCTTCTGAAGAGCTACAGACAGGATATAGTTCCGCAGCTTTCATGCAGCAACCCTCACGATTTGATGAGAACCCACGAAGTCATGGACATTATGGACGTATCGGAAATGGTGCTGAATGCCTGTCTTATGAGAGAATCCAGTTCAAGGCCGCTGTGTTTTGAGAGAAGCGACTTTCCTGAAATGGACCCGCCTTCCGACAGGCGTTTCATAACGGTGAGGATGGAAGACGGAAGGCCTGTTCGCGGTACGGTGGAGCACGATTACTTTGGAGATCTGAAGGAAGAGTATGAAAAGAGAAATCAGGATTACATTGGAGGTGAGCGGAGATGAAGATGAATTCATTGACAGCTAAAGTCGTTCCCTGCAGCGCGGAGCCGCTGATCTTCGACGAGTCTTTATGCACCGGCTGCAACAGGTGTGCGGAGGTATGCCAGTGCGATATTTTGATTCCAAGTCCGGAAAAAGGCAGACACCCGGTCGTTCTGTATCCCGGCGAGTGCTACTACTGCGGCGCCTGCGTTATGGTATGTCAGGCCTCCGGAGCAATCCGCCTCCAGCATCCTTTGATGAACAGGGCAAAGTTCGTCCCGGTAAAACCTGAGGCAGTAACCTCCGGCTCAGAAAAAGGAGGAAACGAAGATGAGTAAAAGACAGGAAACCGTTAAAAAGATAGGCCTTTTCGGCTGTGTTGCCAACGGTATCGGCGCCATAATCGGCTCGGGCATTTTCGGAGCTCTGCCGGAGGGGATAAACTCTGTGGGAGCTATGGTAATACCGGCTCTGATAGCCGCAGCCATTTATACTATAGCTAACATGTTTCCGAACGTGTATGCATCTTCTGTAATACCTACGTCGGGAAGCTTCTTCCTGTACTCCACAAAGCTGATGCATCCTTTCTTCGGCTTGTGGATGACGCTCCAGGGAATACTTCAGCCGGCACTGATAGCAACTTTTGCCGTAATGTTCGCTGAGTACTTCGTAGTGCTCTTTCCTGCAATGGCAGGGCATGAGATAGCTATCGGAATTATCATGCTCATCATATTTGGGATTCTTGCATGGCTGGGAAACCACACCTTTGCTTCGGTGAACAACATAATGGTACTCGTGATGCTCTGCGCTATAGCCGTGTACGTATTTATCGGAATACCTAATATAGATATGTCTCAGCTTTCACTTACGGAATCTTTGGGAAGCGGACTTACTCTTACCAGCTTCTCGGCAACGGTGGGACTTTTTACTTCAACACTTTCCGGAGCCGGGAGCGTTTCACAAATCGCCGATGATACGAAGAACCCGCGCCGTGATATACCTCTCACGTTGATTTTGGCTCCTACTATAGTGTGCATAATCTACATGCTTATGGCTGTGGTGACCCTGGGCTGCATGCCGGGGGCCGAAGTTGCAAATCTTGCGGATGTCGGAGGAAGATTTCTGGGTTCAGGACTTCTGACCTTCTTCATAGTGGGAGGCCCTATATGCGGAATTCTTACCAGCATCGTTCCTGTAATCATGCTATCATGTGCACTCATTCAGGTATCCGCCGATCACAGGGTGTTCCCGGAGATTGTAGCCAGAAGAAACAGGTATGGAGTATCTACGGTGATTCTGGTTTTCGTTATAGGTTTTTCAGTGTTCCTGGTAGGAACGGGAAGCAGCTTCGGTGAGCTGATGACTATATTCAGCTTTGTAAACACGGCGTGTGCCGTACCGACATGCCTGGTGCCGTTCTTCCTCAGAAAGCGCTATCCGAACGCATGTCGTCACACGGGCCTGAAGCTGAACGTACCTCTGGTATATGTTCTCAGCATTTTCGCTCTGGTGGTATCCGTATACCTTGCGATTACAATGTTCATGGAACTGGAAATTTTAAGTTGGATTATCGTAATCGCCACGGTGGTTATTTCCGCAATATATTTTGCAGGTCGTATGGTCTACGTCAGATCAAAGGGCGGCGACCTTATGGCAGAGCTGAAAGCGCCGTACGCTCCGTGGGAGGAGAGAGAAGCCCAGTGCGCGAAATCGTAGGTGGACAGCGAGGCGTGCGCCGCACCGATGAGGCCCGCACATCCCGCATTCCGCCATAGATGCCTTTATCGTAAGCTTTCCCGTTTTTCAGCTTTTGACGATAACGATTTTATCGTAATACAGAGCTTATAACCAACTTCGACTATAAGTATCTTGATGTCCACATGCTATTTTGGTCTGTTCCTTATCGTTAAATTGCGATTTGGGGATGTTTGGCGATAAAAACGTTATGTATAAATTCGTCTATTTACATTTTTTACGATAAATCATCCTCTCACGGCGGTTTCAATGGGTGACGTGCATCCGGGCGGATTCAGGACTTTCACCCGTTAGAAACGTGCGCCGCCAGGCGCATTAGAAATGCCCACCGGCATTTTACTTCGCCGGCGGGCAATTTGCTGGATTGATATATTGTTGACCTTCGGAAGAAGCCTATGCTGCGGCTTCTTCTTTTTTGATGTTCTTCTTGAGCTGGATTTCCGGCTCTCTTGCCATTCTGAACAGCGGAACGAATCTATCCGCGCCGGTAAGGGTGAGAATGAGCATAGATGCTACGGCTATCATGGCCATGAAGTTGTACATGATGAAGTGAGTATTCTTGAACTCGAACAGCGGATATACGTTTACGGCGATACCTACGTAGAACGCAAGGTATACGTGCCAAGGAATGAGCTGGGAGCCGAATACGCCCATAGCGTCACTGAACGTAGCGTTTCTCAGCTTTATGGAATACATAGCCTCTTCGGTTCCCTCCAGGTTTTCCTCTACGATGTTCTTGGTGATAGGTCCTACGGTTACGATCTGAGCCATCTCGTCGGAGAGAACAGCGTTACCGAGGAGGCAGAGAAGACCGTTGCAGGTCATCAGCTGTCTTACGTTTCTTGAAACCTTTACGATGAGCATGGAAAGAGGCTCGAATGCGTGCATCTTGCCCATGATTCCGCCAAAGGCTGCAACCCACATCATCATTACTACTACCCAGGAACCGGCATCTGCGAATCCGTTCATGCACAGCTCCAGATATTCGGTGATACCTGCTGCGGAGAAGCTGGTGGTTCCTGCGAAGATTCCGAGAATGTACGCGGAAAGTATACCTGTTCCGATGCAGGCAAAGGTATTAAAGCCAATGATCGCAAAAGCGATTACCAGTATGAGCGGAATAATCATTATGTAGGATACGCCGCTTTCTACCTGGTTGAGAAGGTCTATTGCTTCAGGTTTTTCAACGGCCAGATAGTCGAGGCCGCTCTGAGGAATCGCGTCCAGAACGCCGCTGGTATCTGCCGCAGTGTTAGGAAGTCCCATTACGGTGGCGGCGATGAAGAAGCATACTCCTGCCAGGATCAGACATGATACGGACCATACGCCCTGGGTTCTGATTCTGTCTACAACTTCTACACCCTGAATACCGGAGGATACGATGGTGGTATCGGATATGAGTCCGATGTTGTCGCCGAAGCACGCTCCGCCTGCGATGGCGCATGTGGTGAGAAGAAGGCTTCCGGTCTCTGCACAGTTAGGGTCCACGATGTGTATGAGCCACAGGAATATAGGGGCGCATGCTGCGAAGGTTCCCCAGGAGGTTCCCGTCGCAACGGAGAGAATACCTGTAACGAAGAGTCCGATAACTGCCGTGGTTCTTGCGGTAACGCCTACGGAAAGAGCCAGGTTTACAACCGATGCTCCTACGCCCGTAGTCATAAACGCGCTGGCCATGGCGTATGCGAACATGAGTATGAACAGGGCCACGAGAATGTTGCCCACGCTGTCCATGGCCGCCTTAAGGCAGTCGTTGAACTTAAGCTTTTCGGTAAGGTTGGCGATTATAACCGCCGCGATTGTCGCAAGTGGTGCCGCGATGAGGGCGTCCCATCCGAATATCATGAGAGCCGCAAGGACGAACACCGGTACGAATTTAATAAATGCTTTTAGAAAACTCATATCTGTCTCCTTTTCCATATTTCCGGGTAAATCACATACCCCGTTCTGATAATTGCGAGTACTCCCTTAAATAGCAATTACCGTGCCATAATTGCCAAAAAGTTAACATACTCAAAAAAGCGAAAACCTGTTTCCGCTGAAAACCGCCTGTCATGGCGGTTTTGTCCCCGGGACTCTGCGAAAAAAACAGTTTGACCGGAGAAGCGGGAGAGGTGTACCCGGGCCGAGATTCCCCGTATGAACCGTTTTCGGGACGACGGTGCAAAAGGTGATCCGGAAATGGTGTTTTTGATTGACTTTTCGTCACCGAGAGAATAACATTGTATATGGGAAAATATTTCTTACATATATATAAAGGGAGACATCATGGGTAAGGATTTTGGCGTCAGCAGAGTACTGGAGCCTAAGGGCGTAGTCCCCGTAACGGCGTGGAGGCTGGATAACAGCCTGGAAATTGCGGATAACGAGGCCCTTGTCAGACTTGAGAAGATAAACGTGGAGTGGGACAGCTTTCAGCAGATTTGCAGCAGCTGCGGATTCAACGAAAACAGGATCAGAGCCAAGGTTTTAGACATAATCGAAAAGAGGGGAAAGCTTCACAATCCGTTTACGGGAACGGGCGGATGCTTTCTGGGAACGGTAGAAAAAATAGGACCAAAATACGGGAATCCCGATTTAAGGGAGGGCGACAGGATTTACTGCCTGACGTCTCTTTGCGGAGTTCCGATCAAAATCAATGAAATACGGAAGATAGATTTCAACTACGGTCAGCTGGACGTGGACGGATACGGCGTGATTTTTCAGGCCTCTCCGGTATGCCGCGCAGACGACGGATTCAGAGAGACCTACGCCATGTCGGCGCTGAACGAGGCGGGATGCCTCTTTACGGCAAAGAACATGGCTGAGGAGCGGAGCGCGTCCAACATTGTCATAATAGGGAGAAACGCGTGCACCTCGGTCATATACGCTTCCGCAGTAAGACAGGCTTCGCCGTCGGTGACGGTCACGGCCGTAATTGACGAAAACCTCAGGGGCGATCTTACCGTCGAGGCCATAGAGAAGGCCGTATCGCCTGCCATAGACAACGTAATAATGACGGATCTGTCGGATCCTACGGGGGCATACGGACAGCTGAAGGAGGACGGAAGGTGCTGCGGTGCGGACTTCATAATCGTGGCCGAGGACATATACGGGGCGGAGACTCTTGCCGTGTTTATGGCAAAGCCGTCAGGCTGCATATACTTTACCACCGTGGATAACCACTACGTCATAGCCCAGACCGTTGCCGAGGCCATGGGAAAGTCGGTGTTCATGTACCTCTTTGACCAGTACATAGCCGATTACCCCCTCTTTACCATGGACGTTGTCAGAAGCGCCAGGGAAGTCCTGGACAGGCTGGACGATATGTACAAGGTGAAGGGCATACCCGCGGCGGTGACTGAGAGCCGGGCCAGGAGCCTGGACTTTTCAAAGGCGGGAAGAGCGGGAGATTTCATCTATCAGAGTCCCGTGACGGCCCGGATGGTCGAAGAGGTTTTAAACATAGCAAAGTACGACTGCAACGTCATAATACAGGGCGAGACGGGAACGGGAAAGGAAAAGATTCTGTCCCTGATTCACGAAAACAGCGAAAGACACGGTATGCCGTGTATAAAGATAAACTGCGCCACCATTCATGAAAATCTTGCGGAATCGGAATTCTTCGGATACGAGCCGGGTTCCTTTACGGGAGCGTCGGCTACGGGAAAGAAGGGATACTTTGAGATGGCCGATAACGGCATACTCTTCCTGGACGAGATAGGCTCCCTTCCTTTCTCCATGCAGTCCAAGCTCTTAAGAGTCCTGCAGGAGAACACCTTCTACAGGGTCGGCGGAACGAAGCAGATCACCGTAAACGTCAGAGTCGTTGCGGCCAACAACGTGCCTCTGCGGGAGCTCGTCGCCGCCGGAACCTTCAGAGAGGACCTTTTCTACAGGCTCAATATCTGCTGCATAGACGTGCCTCCGCTGAGAAACAGGCGGGAGGATATAATCTGCCTTGCAGAAAGCTTTGTAAAAGGGTGGTCGAAGAAGTATAATGTAACGAGAAAGCTTTCCGCAGGAGCTCTGGACGTTCTGTACAGATACGACTGGCCGGGCAACGTGAGAGAGCTGGAAAACGTGGTTCACAGGCTCGTCATCAGCGCTACGGGCAGCACCATCTCCGCCAGCAGTACCGCAAGAATTCTTTCGGAAAGCGCAGGAGACGACGCCTTTACCGTAGCCGTTGATCTTGAAGAGAGAAACCGCGTCGATTTCCACGAGATAATGGAAAGGCAGGAAAAGCAGCTCATAGAATACGCCATCAGAAAAGGCGGGACCACGAGAAAGGCTGCGGACATTCTTGGACTGCCCCAGACTACGTTTGCAAGAAAGAAGCTAAAGTACGGACTTTGATTTTAAGGAGGAACGAAATGGATATCGACAAGCTGATGCTGGAGTACCCTGTCATCAACGATATGAGAGAATGCAGGGAAATCATGTGGCTTAACGAAAGCTCGGGAGAGGAAATGCCGGTTCCCTTCGGTCTTAACGACATAGAGGACGCTGAGGCGAGGCTTGCACGCTTTGCGCCTTATATAAGGAAAGCCTTTCCGGAAACGGAGAGCACGGGAGGTATAATCGAATCGCCTTTGAAGGAGATTCCTTCCATGAAGAAGAAGCTTGAGGACGATACGGGCAGGGCCATTCCGGGCAGACTGTTCCTCAAGTGCGACAGCCATCTGGCGGTATCGGGCTCTGTAAAAGCGAGAGGCGGAATCTACGAGGTTCTGAAGTTTGCGGAGAAGGTCGCCATCGAAAAGGGCATGCTGACAAAGGACGATGATTACAGCATTCTCACGGAGGACAGATTCAGGGAGCTTTTCAGCGAGTACAGCGTAGCCGTGGGCTCTACGGGAAATCTGGGCCTTTCCATCGGAATCATCAGCGCAAAGCTGGGCTTTAAGGTTACCGTTCACATGTCCGCCGACGCACGCCAGTGGAAGAAGGATCTTCTCCGCTCAAAGGGTGTAACCGTGGTGGAGTACGAGGACGACTACCAGAAGGCCGTTGCTGAGGGAAGGCGTCTTGCCGCCGGAGACAAAAAGTGCCACTTTGTGGACGACGAAGGCTCGGCAGACCTGTTCCTCGGTTATTCCGTCGCCGCAAAGCGCATAATTCCGCAGTTCGAGGAGGCGGGAATCCTCTGCGACGACGAGCACCCGGTATTCGTGTACATTCCTTGCGGAGTGGGCGGAGCGCCGGGAGGAATAACCTTCGGACTTAAGGAGATGTTCGGAAAAAACATTCACGTTTTCTTCGGCGAGCCTACCCATGCGCCGTGTATGACGCTGGGAATGATGACCGGGCTCAACGACAAGATTTCCGCCCAGGACATCGGCCTTGACGGAAAGACGGCAGCAGACGGACTTGCGGTATCGAGACCATCGAGACTGGTCGGCACCATAATGAAATCTCTGCTGGACGGATGCTTCACCATTAACGACGAGAAGCTGTACCCGTTCCTTGCGGACCTTAAGGATACCGAAGGCATAGAGGTGGAGCCTTCCGCCTGCGCCTGCTTTACGGGACCTCACCACGTTCTGGGCTCAGAAGCGTACCTCATAAAGAACGATCTGAAGGACAGGCTGGAAAACGCAACCCACATAATCTGGGCTACCGGCGGCAGCATGGTTCCCCGTGAGGAAATGGACAAATACTACAAAATGGGGAAGGAAACGAGATAGAGATATGAAGATATTCGTGGTAAGCGACACCCACGGACAGATAGATAAGGCGTACCGGATTTTCGACAAAACCGGCGGTGCGGATCTCATAATCCACTGCGGAGATTCAAGGGACGACGGAAAGCGCCTTTCGGATATAACCGGGGTTCCCGTGGAAGGAGTTTCGGGAAACTGCGACGGTGCGTACCGGGACGTTAAGATAGTTGGAACACCGGCGGGAGATATTCTGGTCACCCACGGCCATGCAGAGGGCGTGGACTACGACCTTAACGCGCTCCTTTACACCGCCGAGGAAAAGAACTGCCGGGCCGTGTGCTTCGGCCACACCCACGTCAGCCTTTGTCGGGACGTGAACGGCATATACCTTATAAATCCGGGCAGCCTTACCCGCCCCAGAGACGGCAAAAGCGGCGCATGCGCGGTGATACAGGCGGACGAACACGGCTTCTTCGCAAATCTCGTATACTACGATACTCTGTTTCCCGGCGGCAGACCGGGAGGCGGAAATTCACCGGGAGAAAAGACCGTCAAAGGCGGCCGCATCCGCAGCATACTCAACTACAGCGACAGGTTTTAAAATCGCAGGCGGGGGGGTGCTGCTGATAAGGTCAGCCCCGGCGTATCGGCTTCTGCCGGCTTCAAGGCTTCTTTCGGCTTTTTAGAGTCAAGGTTTTCCTTCGGCTTTTCAGCTTCGAGGCTTTCCTTTTTCCACAAAATCTGCGAAAAGGGATAGCAAATCTCAACCTTTTATACGGAAAATATTAAAATAGGTATAACAAATCTCGAATTTCGAGGTTCCAGTTATACCTATTTTGCAATTTTACACGAAAAAGGTTTAAATTCGTTATCCTGAAACGCGTTTTTTCCTTTAACAGGAAAATAGTTGACAACCTGCAGGCCATGGACTAAAATAAAAACACAGAAAATACATAAAATTTTGTTTACGCGAAATTCCGGAGAGGGGGAGGAGCGATGAAGAGAAGGCAAAGTCTCCGGAAAGGTATCTTCTCACCGATGTTTCTGGACACTGGGATGCAGAGAATTCCGGAGCAACCGTAACCGCTGCATATTTAAGCTACTGGGCCGGACGCCTGTCTCCCGATACAGATTTGCAGTTCAGAATGTGCATGCCGGTGGAAAACAATTTCTCCATAGCCACGGGCTTTGAAAGCTATATTCCGCGCGCGACCCAGACAGGGGATATGTTTGCTTCTGCCGGAGCGAGGCTGACGGTAATCTACACGACCGAAGGGGGAGAAACACAGTCACTTACGTTAGATAACCCGATTGTAAAATAGGAGGAGTACAGCATCTGCCCGAGCCGGACTAATCGTCCGGCTCTTTTCCTTGCCTGCGATTATATGCGGATAACTTTCCCAAAGCCGGTGGAAAAAAATCACCGGCTATGGTAGTATAAAGCTTAGGAGGGGAAGAACATGAAGCATCTTCGTCAGAGCAGATATTTCAAACTTGCCGTTACCCTTTTCCTTACCGGGGCGGCGCTCATAGTTTTTTACAGGATAGCTACGGATTTTACGGGATTCAGGGATATACTCTACACCGTTGAGAGCATAATTTCACCTTTTATATACGGATTCGTCATGGCGTACCTTCTGTGCCCCGTATATAATCTCACCGTAAGAAAGACGTACAGGCATATACATTTGAAGAATCGAAAGCGGGCCTTTTCAATCTCAAAGCTCATAGCCACCGTAGTTTCGCTCCTGGTGCTGTTCGGCGTGGTGGGCGGACTGATTGCCCTTCTCATACCTGAGCTTATCAGCAGTATTACGGGAATAATCCAGACTTTGCCCGACAGATTCGACGCGCTGACGGCGTGGGCGGAGGACGTGGCGTCGGGATTCAATTCCCCTGCAGCTGCAGACGCCCTCGACAGTATTGTGCGAAACATTGAGGACGGCGTGCTGAACTGGGTTCAGAGCGACCTTATGGGAAGAATCGGAACGTACATGGAGACTATTTCCACAGGCGTGATCATAACCCTGAAGACTGCCCTCAACGTTGTGGTGGGAGTCATAGCGTGCGTATATCTTCTCAACAGCAAGGAAAAGTTCCGCGCCCAGCTGAAAAAGGCCATACTGGCCACCACCAGCAAATCCGTATCCGACGAGATATTCGACTTCGGAAACTTCGCCAACAGAACCTTCGGCGGATTCATAAACGGAAAGATAATAGACTCGGCCATAATAGGCGTAATATGCTACGCGTCCATGACCCTTCTGCACCTTCCGTACCCGGCTCTCGTCAGCACCATAGTGGGCGTAACCAACGTAATACCGTTTTTCGGGCCGTTTATCGGAGCCATTCCTTCGGCCATAATTATTTTCCTCGTCAGCCCGCTCCAGTCCCTATACTTTCTTTTGCTGATACTGGTTATACAGCAGCTGGACGGAAACGTTATAGGGCCGACGATTCTGGGCGAGACTACTGGACTTGCAAGTTTTTGGGTAATGTTTGCCATAATCGTTGCGGGAGGAATGTTCGGCTTTATCGGAATGGTGCTGGGCGTGCCGGTATTTGCGATCATATACTACTACGCGGGAAGATACATACGCCGGAAGCTGGAGAGGAAAGAGATGCCTCAGGATACGAACGAATACATCGAATTCAATAAATACGACATAAACAGAAAGGACGTACTTTAATGGAATATAAATATGACGTTGATATGAGCGCGTACACATCTTTTCGCACGGGAGGAAAGGTCAGGCGCCTTGCGACGGCGGAAAACGTTGAAGAGCTGAGAGAACTTCTTTCGGAGCTTGACAAATCGGGCGAGCCTCATCTGCTCCTGGGAAACGGCAGCAACACCCTGTTCGTGTCGGATATGTATCCGGGCACCGTGGTGAAGCTGGGAGATGGTTTTTCGGGTATATCGGTAAAAGACGATACGCTTTTGGTCTGCGGGGCTGCGGCTCTTATGAGCAAAGTGGCTTCGGCGGCTCTTGAAAATTCCCTGGCAGGCTTTGAGTTCGCTTCGGGAATTCCGGGAAGCATAGGCGGCGCGGTATTTATGAACGCGGGAGCCTACGGCGGCGAGATGAAGGACATAGTGGAAGTGGTAAACGTGGTTTCCTCCGACGGACGTGAACTTAAGACTTTGCGCCCGGAGGACCTTGACCTTTCCTACAGGCACAGCGCCCTGGAGGAGACCGGGGATATCGTGGTGTCCGTGGGTCTTCGCCTGACAAAGGGAGATAAGGCGGAAATCAAAACCGTAATGTCCGAGCTGACCAGACAGCGCAACGAAAAGCAGCCGGTTCAGTACCCCAGCGCGGGAAGCTTTTTCAAAAGACCCGCCGGACATTTTGCGGGAAAGCTTGTGGAAGATGCGGGACTTAAGGGTATAAGCGTAGGGGGAGCGCAGGTGTCGTCAAAGCATGCAGGATTTGTCATAAATGCGGCAGGCGCGACTCCGCAGGATATAGTGGATCTCATGCACCTGGTGCAGAACACGGTGTATGACAAAACGGGAGTAATGCTGGAACCGGAGGTGAGGATTATAGATGACAAATACGGCAGAAATTAACGGTAAGACTTACCGCATGACTTTTGATTACCATACCCATACGACCTTTTCCCACGGAAAGGGAAGCATAGAGGATAACGTGAAAGTGGCCGCAGAGAAGGGACTTAAGGCAGTCGCCATTTCCGACCACGGTCCGGGACACATATTTTACGGCGTGAAGCGGGGCGACTTCACCATAATGCGCGCCGAAGTGGACAGGCTGAACAAGCTTTATCCTGACATCGACATATACTTAAGCGTCGAGGCCAACGTGCTGAAAAAGGCTCCGTACATCGACCTTAACGAAAGGGAAAAGAAGATGTTCGACTTCGTCATAGCGGGTTATCACTACGGCGTTCTTAATGGAAACTGCCTTAAAAACGGTATCGCAAAGGGCGGAGTCATGCCGGCCGGATCTGGCAGAAGGCTTATGGCCGCAAACACCGATATGACGGTGAAGTGCATTTACGAAAACGACATAAGGATTCTGACTCATCCGGGGGACAAGGCGAAGTTTGACATCGCAGAGCTTGCCAGAGCCTGCGAGGCGAGAGGCACCTGGATGGAGATAAGCACGTGGCACTCCCACCTCACCGAGGAGGAGATAAAAATCTGCTCCGGTTTTGACGTGAAGTTCATAGTGAGCAGCGACGCTCATACGCCGGAAAGAGTGGGAAGCTTCGAGAACGGAGTTAGACGGGCCCTTGCGGCGGGACTGGATATAGAACGTATTGTGAACATTGAAGAGGTTTAGAAGCGATGGAAGTTTTGCAGACCGTAATCGTGACGGGGCTTTCCGGTTCGGGAAAGACCAACGCCATAGACTGGTTCGAGGACAGGGGCTATTACTGCGTGGACAATATGCCTCCTGCTCTCATAAGGGATTTCATAGAGTTGACGGCTTTGTCGAAGAAGAAGATAGACAAGGCAGCCTTTGTCGTTGACGTGCGGGGAGGCGAGTTTTTCTCAGACCTGGTATCGTGTATAGCCGATTTGAGAAAGGACGAGAGGATAGACTGCAAGGTTCTCTTCATCGAGGCCTCCGACGAAACCCTCATAAAGAGGTACAACGAGACAAGGCGAAACCATCCGCTGGCTGCAGGCTCCACCAGCAGAGAGGTAATCGAAAAGGAGAAGGAGACTCTTGCCGACGTGAGAGCCACGGCGGACTACATAATCGACACCACAGGAATGAAGGTGGCAGGCCTGAAGAGGGAGATAGAGCGGCTGTTCGGAGAGGAAAAGGGCGGCTCGTCCTTTGCGGTGAACATAACGTCCTTCGGCTTTAAGAAAGGCATTCCGGCAGAGGCGGACATGGTTCTCGATATGAGATTTATCCCTAACCCGTACTACGTCAAGAGCCTGAAAAGGCTTACGGGTAACAATAAAAAAGTTTACGACTACGTGATGAAGCAGAAGGTTGCGGCAGATTTTGCGGACCGGTTCGAGGCCCTTCTCATGGATATGATTCCGGCGTATATTAAAGAGGGAAAATATCACCTGAACATAGCCTTCGGATGCACGGGAGGCCAGCATCGCAGCGTCACCATGGCCAACTGCATGTACAGAAGGCTTAACGGCAAAGAGGGACTCAGGCTCACTCTTGAACACAGGGACATTTGATGATATAATCAAGGTTAGTTTAACGGTGACCGGTCATGTGCCGGCACAGGTAATAGAGATTTAAAGGAGAAGACCAATGGACAAACTTATCATCAGCGCATGCATTTGCGGCGCAGAAGTTACTAAAGAGCAGAACCCTGCAGTGCCTTACACCGTAGAGGAAATCGTAAGAGAAGCTAAATCAGCTTACGATGCAGGCGCAGCGCTCATCCATCTTCACGTAAGAGAAGACGATGGAACTCCTACCCAGAGCAAGGAAAGATTCCAGGTCTGCGTAGACGCTATCAGAAAGGAGTGTCCTGACGTAATCATTCAGCCTTCCACAGGCGGAGCTGTAGGCATGACCGACCTCGAGAGACTTCAGTCCACCGAGATCGTTCCTACTCCTGAAATGGCTACGCTGGACTGCGGTACCTGCAACTTCGGAGGAGACGAGATATTCGTAAACTCCAACACTACCATCGAAAACTTCGCTACTATCCTTAAGGAAAGAGGCATCAAGCCTGAGCTGGAAGTATTCGATAAGGGAATGATCGACCTGGCTCTTAAAGTTGCCGACAGAAAGGGTCTTCTCGTTCATCCGCTTCACTTCGACTTCGTACTCGGAGTGCAGATGAGCGCTACTGTAAGAGACCTTGTTTACATGGCAAGCTCCATTCCTGCAGGCTCCACCTGGACTGCAACCGGCCTCGGAAAGAACGCATGGCACATCGCTGCCGCTACTATTTCCATGGGCGGACATGTAAGAGTAGGATTCGAGGATAACCTCTACCTGGAGAAGGGCGTTCTCGCCAAGAGCAACGGAGAAATGGTTGCAAAGGCAGTAGCTCTTGCAAAGCTTCTCGGCAGAGAGATTGCTACACCTGATGAAGCAAGAGAGATTCTCTCCCTCCCACCGAGAAAATAGTTATGTAACTTATATGCAGCCTCACTTCATCAGGGAGTGGGGCTTCTTTTTTAACAAAGGGTGCAGACTTATGTCATTTTCAACTGAGACGAAAAACGAGCTTTCGAGAGTATATCCGCCAAAAAAATGCTGTCAGCTTGCCGAAATCGCAGGCTTTCTTCGTGTGTCCGGAAGCATCCGACTTGCGGGAGGCGGAAAGTTCAGGATAGTAATTACGACAGATAACCCGGCGGTGGCCCGTCACTACAAGAAGCTCATCAAGGATTATTTTCAGGTGGACACGGAGCTGGAGCTGGGAGAAGGAACTAACCTGAAAAAGGGCAGAATATACATGCTTACAATCGGCCCGGAAATGCGAAGCGAGCAAATTCTCCGCGAGACGGGAATCCTGCTCGTCCGTGAAGGCAACAACTACATTTCCGACGGAATATACGACGACCTGATCCGCACAAAATGCTGCAGAAAGTCGTACCTTCGCGGCGTGTTCATGGGCTCGGGCAGCGTTTCCGACCCGGAAAAGGCGTATCACCTTGAGATTCTCTGCGCCTCCGGAAGACTGGCTGACGACCTCAGGAAGATGATAAACACATTTGTGGATCTGTCTGCAAAGACCGTAAGCCGCAGGAACGGCTACGCCGTATATATGAAGAACTCCGACTACATCTGCGACACCCTCGCCATAATGGGCGCCCATACTCAGATGCTGGCCTTTGAGAACGTAAAGATAAAGAAGGAGCTGGTCAACGAGACGGTGCGCATAACCAACTGCGACAACGCCAACGCCGACCGCACCATCAACGCTGCCCAAAAGCAGATAGAGTGGATAAGGAAGATAGAAGAGAAAAAAGGCCTGGCAAGCCTGCCGGAAAAGCTCCGGGAAGTGGCGGAGCTCCGCCTTGAAAATCCGGAAGCCAGCCTCACCCAGCTGGCGGAGATGACGGATCCTCCTATGAAAAAGTCGGGCCTCAACAACAGGTTTAAGAAGATAGAGGAGATAGCGGGGAAGCTGTAAGTCGGCTGCAAGGCCGGATTGACTTAATTTGACGACCGGACGGGGGACGGACGTTTCCTGTTGGACGGAGGTGGGTCATGTCCATATAATGGTGTAAAATCAAAAATAAAAAGAGCACATAGCTCCAACCTCAGGTATAATATTAATCACCACAAAAACATCAACTGGAGGTGGAGTTATGGCTCAAATAAATATTACA
>CALXBQ010000047.1 GCA_944386595.1 uncultured Clostridia bacterium | reverse complement strand
GCGGTGGTTATAGCCGAAGCGACAGATTTTGCTAACTATACGATAAAAGCGTTATAGCTAAAACACTCGAAACCGGGGCTATGACGATAACAGGCCGGATAACCAGGCGAATGACAAGCCGATAACCGGCCGGACAATCAGCTAAGCAACCAGCCAGGCAGACTGCTTCCATCACACCTCAATCCAGTACCGTTCCATATTGATGTCCTCTTCAGGCCAGTAGACTGTGGATTCGTAGGTGCCGCCGCAGGCGATTATGGTCTTCCTGCTGGCGGGGTTTTTGTCGGTGCAGGTGAGAAGGACTCTTTCCAGACCGATGGCGCGGCAGTAGGGAAGAAGCCGCTCGAGCATCTTCCGCGCGTAGCCGTTTCCACGCTCTGACGGTCTGACGCAGTAGCCGATGTGACCGCCGTATTTTGCGAGAAAGTCGTTAAGCGAATGTCGTATGTCGATCATGCCTACCACTTTGCGGTCGTGTTCTCTCACCATCATGAACTGGGTGTAGGGAACCGAATCCTCGCCGGGCCTTGAATAGAGCTGCTCGCGTTTAAGCTCCGCAAGCCAGTCTGACGGAGAAAGCTCCCTGAGCCTGCCGGTACCGTGCATTATCGTGCCGCCTGCCAGGAATTCATCGCGGAAGCTGCCTATTTCATCGAGATATGTGGAATCCGGTCTTGCCAGGTGAAGTCTTTCACCTACAGGGGTAAGGGAGCCGGATTCTATGCTTTCGATGAGCTTTTTCATATCGTCAGGAAGCGGGGCGCGGCACGTAACCGGAGCGCCGGAGACGGGATGAGCGAAGCTCAGTGAAAAGGCGTGAAGAGCCTGCCGCGGAAAAAGAGATGTGTCGCCGCCGTAGAGCCAGTCGCCGACGAGGGGATTACCCATATGGGACATGTGAACGCGGATCTGGTGGGTGCGTCCCGTTACGAGATGAAGCTCTACCTCGGTGAAGCCGGAATCGAAACGTCTTAAGACTTTCACTTCCGTGAGACTTGCCTGACCGCCGTCACTTTCCGCCATGACGCATCTTCTTATGTTTCCGTCTGCGGGACGGCCAATTGGCAGGTCTATTTTAAATTCGTCCTCCGGGATTATTCCGTGAACTATGGCGATGTAGCGCTTATCGGTGAGGTTCGCCTTCATCTGCTTGGTGAGCTCGTTCTGAGCGTGGGAATTTTTTGCAACTATAAGAAGCCCGGACGTGTCCATATCCAGGCGGTTAACGAACCTTACCTTATAGCTTTCGCCGCGGTCTGACATATATTTCATGAGACCGTTGGCAATGGTGTGGCTCTGGTGGCCGCTAGTGGGGTGCACGGTGATTCCGGGCTGTTTGTTTATAACCAGTATGTCGTCGTCCTCGAAGACTGCCTCGATGGGAATGTCCTCGGCGGGAAAGCTGCTTTTCTCTTCGGGAAGGTCAACGGAAATTTCGTCGCCTTCGTCTGCGGGAACCCAGCCGGGAACTCTGTTTCCATTGAGGGTAATAAGGTCGTCTCTTTTTATTTTGGTCATGAGCCGGGAAGAGAAGCGGAACTTCGAGCGGATCAGCTTCTTTACGGGGATTCCCGCTTCCTCGGCACTGACCGTGAACTTGAATTTTTCAGAGTTTAAATCTTTCATCTACAGGAATTTTGATTTTACCTTTCTCCAGAAATCGTAGCTCTCAAACCTCATAAGGTGCACCTTTATATCTGAGAAGGATACCGTCATTTCCTCCACGTTGTCGTATTCGCAGCTGTATCCGTCGTAGACTATGCGAATTCCGGAAGGCCTTGCGGACACGTCGGGAACCGCTCCCAGTGAAAGGTCTGACGGAAGCAGAATGCTTGACGTAAAGGACCTGTATGCGGTGGTGTTCATAGGCGCTATGGGCGTAACCTGAAGGATGTTAAGGCGCGGATCTACGATGCTGCCGCCTAAAGAGTAGTTATATGCCGTACTTCCGGCAGGGGTGGATATGAGAAGTCCGTCTCCGCTGAACCTTTCTATGAACCTGTCTCCGATGGAGATTTTAAGGTGGACGGAGTAGCTGGACGCGCCGGTTATCACAACCTCGTTAAGGCCCGTGTGGCTGAACTCCTTTCCGTCCGCCTTTATGTGAATGCGAACAGTGGAAAGGGTCTGCACCGAGTATCTGTCATTGGTGTAGTTGAATATGAAGTCGTCAAGCCTGTCCGGCATAATCTCCTGAAAGAAGCCGAGATGGCCGGTGTTTATGCCGATTATGGGCATTTTAGGGAAGTCAAACTTGTGAATGGCTTCTATAAACGTACCGTCGCCGCCGACCACTACGAGGAGGTCGGCGTCTTCACAGAATTTCTCCGACACCGAAAATCCCACATTGTCCAGCTTCCTTATGAGCTTTTTCACCGTATTTACGGAGCTCGACGTCTCGTTTGCAAAAATACATATCTTTTTGTTCATGGTAAATCCTCTGCCTAAAGGAGACTCTCCAGTTCGTCTATGAGAGCTTCAAAGGTCTTCATGGCATTTCTTACAGACTCAGGGGAAGTCATATCGACGCCTGCAATCTTAAGCTCATCTACCGGGTACATGCTGCTTCCCGTCTTAAGGAACTTCTTGTAATCCTCTACGGCGGTTTCACCTTCTGAAAGTATTCTGCCCGCTATGGCAGTTGCCGCGGAGAAACCGGTGGCGTACTGGTAAACGTAGTAAGCTCTGTAGAAGTGAGGAATCCTTGCCCACTCGTACTGAATCATATCGTCGTGGCTCAAGGCGTCGCCGAAGTAGAGGGTGTTAAGTCTGTCGTAGGTTTCACAGAGCCACTGGGCCGTCAGGCTTCCGCCTTCCTCCACCAGCCTGTGGGCTTCAAGCTCGAACTCCGCAAACATGGTCTGGCGGAATACAGTCGCTCTGAATTCCTCTATGTACTTAAAGAGTAGGTATTTCCTCATTTCAACGTCTTTTTCTTTATCCAGGAGGTGCCTTAAAGTCAGGGACTCGTTGACGGTGGAGGCCACCTCGGCTACGAATATGGAATAGTCGCCGTAGGTGAAAGGCTGAGCCTCTCTGGTGTAGCTGGAATGCATGGAGTGGCCGCACTCGTGGACCAGAGTGAGAACGTCCTGAAGCTTTCCGGTATAGTTCATAAGTATGTAAGGGTAGCTGTCGTAGGAACCGAAGCTGTACGCTCCGCTGGTCTTGCCCGGAGTCTCGTAAACATCTATCCAGCCGCTTTCAACGCCCTTTGTCAGACGTGATATGTACTCTTCACCAAGAGGCGCCAGGCATTCCTTCATCATCTCCACGGCTTCCTCGAAAGAAATCTCCGTTTCGGGAACGGAAACGAGAGGGGCGTAAACGTCGTACATCTTCAGATTTTTAACGCCGAGAATCTTCTTCTTAAGGGCTATGTAGCGGTGAAGAACGGGGAGATTCTCGTGGACCGCCTCGATCAGATTGTCGTATACGGATTCCGGAATATTGCCGGAGGACATGGCGGCGTGCCTTGCTGAGTCGTAGCCTCTGATCACGGCTCCGGTGACGTCGGCTTTGACCGAGGTGCCATATACTGCCGCAAAGGTGTTTATGTGATTCTTATATGCCTCGTACATCTTCGTAAAGGCATGCTTTCTCACCTTTCTGTCCGGGCTTTCCATGAAGTTGATATAATTTCCGTGGGAAAGCTCGACCTTCTTTCCGTCCGAATCCCTTACCTTTCCGAATTTAAGATCCGCGTCGGACAGCATGGACTGTATGTTGTCGGAGGCTCCGGTGACCTCGCTCAGTCTGGCGAGAATGCTCTCTTCCTTTTCCGACAAAACGTGCTCCTTCATTCTGAGAGCGTCTTTTATGACAAAGTCGTAGGCCTTAAGTTCCGGGTTTTCGTCAAGGAAGCCTGAAAGCTTTTCCTCGGAAAGGGAAAGAAGCTCAGGAGAAAAGAAGCTGGTGGAAGCTCCCGCCTCGGCGGCTCTTGCCGTTATGATTCCCAGCATTTCCTGCGAGGAGCCCAGCCTGTTGTCCTCGTCCTGCTTCATCTTGGCGTAGCAGTATGCCTTTTCGAACTTCATGTTTATGGCGTCAAGGTCCTTAAGAGCCGAAAGAAGGGTATCCGACGATTCGCCAAGCCTTCCCTGATAGGAGAGGAAACTTTCCGTCATATTCATGGCGGCGTCAACGTCCTCGTCCCATGACTTTCTGTCCGGGTACATGAGCTCTATTTTCCATTTATATTTAGGATCTATGTCGTTTCTCGATTTAATATTTTTTTCTCCCATTATTTCCTCCCGTATGGTAAAATATTCATTGTGGCGAGTAGAAACGCCACCTTTTAATAGTATAACATAAATCGAAAGGGAATAACATAAATGGATAACAGGCCCATAGGCTTTTTTGATTCGGGAGTAGGCGGAATAACCAGCATACCCCATATAATGCGCCTGATGCCGGACGAGAGAATCATATTCTTCGGTGATACGGCGAGAACACCGTACGGCTCCAAGAGCGAGGACACCATAAGGCAGTTTGCCGCCCAGATAGGAGATTTCCTCGTATCAAAGGGCGTGAAGATGATAGTCATAGCGTGTAACACCGTGAGCGCCACATGTCTTACCATGCTGAGAGAAAGGTTTCCCGGCATTCCCGTGATCGGCGTCATATCGCCTACGGCAAGGGAAATCGCAAAGCTCTGCAGCGGGGAGGACAGAATAGGAATACTCGCCACCAGAGCCACTGTAAGGTCAGGAGCCTACGAGAAGAAAATACTGGAGTTCTCACCGGAGCTTAAGCTGTTTTCAAGGGAATGCCCGGCTTTCGTTCCTCTCATAGAGGAAGGGATAATAGATAACGATATAATGGATCTTACCGTTAAATACTACCTTGACGATTTTGTCAGAGAAAACGACATCAATACCCTCGTATTGGGATGCACCCACTATCCTCTGATAGCGGGAAATATCAGGAGACTTTATCCGGATATTAAGATTATAAGTTCGTCGAAGGAGGTCGCCACGGCGGTTCATATGGAGCTTGAGTCCATGGATATGCTTGCAGAAGAAGGCGCAGGGAAGGGCGTTGAGAACGTGTTTTACGCCAGCGACCTTTCGGAAAGCTTTGTGAACATGATAGAACGGATACTGAAGGCGGACGCCGCGGATCTCGACATACATTTTAAGAATCTGGACATTTAGAAGGAGCGGCAGGAGGAGATTATGAACAGGGAAGAACTTTACGAAAAACTTGATATAGAAACCGGAGAGGATTTTCAGTACTTTGAAAACTTCGCAGACCTTGCGGAAAGCGGAGAGGACATAGACGAAGACGCTCTTTACGGCCTGTTTTCCGACATCGATATGAAAACCTTTGCGGAGCTTGCCGAAAGCTTTTTCTATGAGATGGAGGACAGCATACCGGACGACCAGAACGATCTCGTAATGCTCGCAGAGAACATGAAGAGATGTCTTGTGGGCCTTTCGGAAGCCGTGGAAAGAGGAGAGGACAACGCCCTCATAAAGCTATGCGACGAGTTTGAAAGGTTCAGAAGGTGGTACAGCGCGGATCCTTTGGCGGAATATGAGGATACCGAATCGGGAGAGACATTCCCGTGTACGGTGAGGGACGCCCTTACCAACGCGAGAGTTGAAAGGATTGGAGGAGAGCGTTACCAGTACGACTTTTTGAAGGCGCTGGACTACGTCATAGACGAATACGCTATGACATACGCTGATATGGCCGATGAATAGAAAAAGCGGAAGGATTTTAGGCCCTTTCAGAATAGCATTTCTGTACCTTGGTGATGTCATAGGTGCAGGGTTTGCGTCGGGCAGAGAGACGTGGCAGTACTTCGGCATATTCGGAAAAAACGCCGTAAGCGGAATCGCCATAGCCACCTTTCTCTTCGCGTCCATGGGGGTCATGACGGCGTACCTTGCCGAAAAGCTTGATACGGCAGATATGGGAAAGATTATTCTGCCGGTCAGATCGGAGCTGGCTTCCGACATTCTCGGAAGAGTTACGGCCTTTATAATATACATCGCACTTATCTCAATGTCCGCCGCGGGAGGCTCCCTTTTAAATCAGCAGCTGGGATTGCCGGTGCCCGTGGGCGGAGCCATTGTGGTTTTTCTCGTCATAGTGACTATGCTGGGAGATTTTGAAAGAGTCTCGGCGGTGTTCACATACGTTATCCCCATACTGTTTCTCGCCGTCGCTGGAGTCAGTTTCTACGTGTTTGCAGCCTTTGAGCCTGCGGGAAATCCCATTACCACAAAGCCTGCAGCCATGGCGTCGACCTGGTACCTTTCCGGAGCGGTGTACGTTGCGTATAACATAATCGGAACTGTGCCTATTAACGCAAAGTCGTCTCTTCACGCGAAGAACAGAGGGAGCGCGATGGCGGGAGTCATACTGGGAGGCTGCAGCCTGGGACTTTTGGGCCTGCTTCTTACACTTGCCCTGCAGAAGGACGCATCAGTTGCGGACGCGCTGGATCTGCCGATGCTCGGTTTTGCGGATAAGATTTCTCCTGCGCTGGGAGTGATATTTGCGGCGGTGCTTTTCGTATCCATATACTCCTCTGCAACGGGAACCTACTACGGTTTTTGCAGCAAGCTGAAAAACGACGACAGAAAGAAATACAAGATTATATTCTTTGCGCTGCTGGGATTTCTTTTGGGTCTCGGAGGCTTCAGAAATATAGTCACATACGTCTATCCTGTTATGGGATATGTGGGGATTCTCGTCATAATTCTCACGACCGTGAATTTTTTCAGGGTGCTTATCGAATCTAAGAGAGGAATAAAATTTAATGACTGAAAGAGTAACCGACAGATTTTCGGATAAAGAAAGATTTACGTTTCCCGGCTACATGGAAAGGGTCACATCGGGAGTAGGAGGGGAGTCGTTTCTCGTATTCGGAGGAGAGAAAACGGCCCTCTACGACTGCGGAATGGCATATTCCCAGGCCGGTCTCATAAGAAATATAGAGGAGAAGATAACGGAGAGAGGTTACGGGGGCCTTGACTACGTGCTTTTGAGCCATACCCACTACGACCACATAGGAGCTCTGCCGTACATCATAAAGAGATGGCCTTCCGTCAAAGTGTGCGGCGCGGAAAAAGCCCTTAAGGTTTTTAAAAGCGAAGGCGCGGCGGCAACAATGGTAAAATTGGGGGAATCGGCCCGGGACAGATATGCTGTTTCGGAGGAGGAAAAGAGCTGTGAAATAACAGCCGACGGACTCAGGTGCGATATAGTGATGCATGAGGGAGACACCGTGGATCTTGGCGATATGACAGTAAGAGCCTACGAGACAAAGGGACACACCGACTGCTCTCTCACATACATGCTGGAGCCGGTTATGACCATGCTGGCGTCTGAAAGCACGGGAGTTTTAAGAAGTGACGGCAAAATGTATACGGCGATTCTGAAGAGCTTTGCCCAGACCATAGAATCTGCGGAAAAGTGCAGAGCCCTTAAACCGAAGCTGATAATAGGAAATCACTTCGGGAGAATCCCGGACGAGGTGACGGAAAAGTATTTTGACCTTTACATCGAGGCAGCTACCGAGGAGAGAGATTTCATACTCGCCATGAAGGAGAGAGGCCTCAGCCACATTGAAATGATAAAGGAATACGAAAAAGTCTACTGGACGGCCGAAAGGGCGAAGTCCCAGCCTAAAGAGGCATTTTATGAAAACGCCAACTGGATTATAAAGAATATGGCGTAAGCAGATATATAGATTAAGAGGTGAACTTTCAGTATGGTTAAGACTGTAAAACTTGATTCCGGCGTCAGACTGGTGATGGAAAAAATCGACTACGTCAGATCCGTCGCCATAGGAATATGGGTAAAGGCGGGAGCCTGCGACGAGGATAAGGACAATGCGGGAATTTCCCACTACATAGAGCATATGATGTTCAAGGGAACGGCTAACAGGACGGCGAGGGAAATAGCCGCCGACATAGACAAAATCGGCGGACAGATAAACGCTTTTACCGGTAAGGAAGCCACCTGCTACTATGTGAAAAGCACCAGCGAACACTACAGGGAATCTGCCGACGTTCTCGTCGACATGCTGACAAACACTCTTCTCGATCCGAAGGATATGAAGAGGGAGAGAAACGTCATCAGAGAGGAAATAAAGATGAACGCCGACGACCCGGACGATCTTGCCCACGAAACCGTTACATCTTTAGTGTTTAAAGGATCGCCTCTGGGAAACAGCATTCTCGGCACGTATACGAGCCTTGGCAGGATATCCCGTCCCGTAATGAAAAACTATATCGAAAAGGAATATACAAGGGACAGCATCGTAATTTCCGTAGCCGGATATTTTGATGAAAAGGAAGTGACCGAATACTTTAACGACAAGCTGCTGACTTTGACGGCCGAAAAAGAACCGAAAAAAGTCGAGATTCCCGAATATAAGCCGGGATACAGATGCATTACAAAGGACATAGAACAGACCCACATCTGCATGGCCACGAAGGCTATAAGCCTCTATGACGACAGGTATTACGCCCTTTCGATCTTGAGCAACATCATGGGCGGAAGCATGAGCAGCAGGCTTTTTCAGAACATAAGGGAGGAAAAGGGTCTCGCATATTCGGTTTACTCCATGAACGGCCTTTTCAGCGGTGACGGCTACTTTAACATATATGCGGGGGTGAGCCACGATAAAGTGCAGAAGGCCATAGGCGCCGTAGTAGAAGAGCTCGATATTCTCGAAAAATCCGGTGTCACCGAAGAAGAGCTTGATTCTTCGAGAGAGCAGATGAAGGCGGGAAATATCTTCTCTATGGAAAACGTATCGGGAAGAATGTTCAAAAACGGAAAGAATACTCTTCTGTCAGGCAGAGTGTTCACCGAAGACGAAGTTATGAAAGGTTACGACGGGGTAACCCTTGACGATATCGACGGCATAAAGGAACTCATATGCAGGCCGGAAAACTATTCGGTTGCCGTCGTAACGAGGAATAGCGTAAACGTAATGAAAATGATGAGAGGGTGAGAGTGTAAGAAATGAAACTTAAGGTCAAATCCCTGGGAGGCAGAGTCCCGAAATACGAAACACAAGGGTCTGCGGGAATGGATCTTTCGGCGTGTATCTCCGGTCCGGTGACCATTTTGCCGGGAAAGAGGGCGCTGATTCCCACCGGAATTGCCATAGAGCTTCCCGAAGGATATGAGGCTCAGGTAAGAGCGAGAAGCGGTCTTGCGGTGAAGCGCGGCATAGGCCTTGTAAACGGAATAGGAACCATCGATTCCGATTACAGGGGAGAAATCAGGATTCCGGTGATAAACTGGGGAGAAGAGCCATTTACGGTCTGCGACGGGGACAGAATAGCCCAGATGGTGATTGCAAAATACGAAAAGGCTGAAATCCATGTTGTAACGGAGCTTTCCGATACGGACAGAGGAGAAGGCGGTTTCGGACACACGGGAGTGTAAAATGCTTTACAGAGAAGATCTTGAAAAGAGAGAGTACGACATACTTTCCGAAAGAGCGGTAAAGGCTGCCGAAAGCAGGGGCAGAGCCGTTTACGAGGAGCCGTGCAGATACAGAACCGATTTTCAGAGGGACAGGGACAGGATAATTCACTCAAAGTCCTTCAGAAGGCTTATGCATAAGACTCAGGTCTTTCTCGCCCCGGAAGGAGACCATTACAGGACGAGACTGACTCATACCCTGGAGGTGACGCAGGTTGCGAGGACCATTGCGAGGACACTGGGTCTCAACGAGGATCTTACGGAGGCCATCGCCCTGGGCCACGACCTGGGCCATACGCCTTTCGGCCACAGCGGTGAATACATTCTCGACAGAATTCACCCGGGAGGCTTCAGGCACAACGAGCAGAGCCTGAGAGTGGCAGATTACCTTGAAAGTACGCCTTCAAGGACGGGAATGAATCTGACGTTTGAGGTGAGAGACGGAATACTCAACCATTCGGGAAAGCTGCCAGCAGCCACCCTTGAGGGCCAGATAGTCAAGATAAGCGACAGGATTGCGTACATAAACCACGACATAGACGACGCCCTCAGAAGCGGTGTCATAACACAGGAGGATCTTCCCAAAGGGCCTCTCGAAATTTTCGGGACCGGCCACAGGGAGAGAATCGATTCCATGGTTACGAGCGTCGTAACCTACAGCGACCGTCACGATGAAATTTCCATGGACGAAACCCATAAGAGCGCCCTTTTAGAACTCAGAGAGTTTATGTTTGAAAACGTCTATCACAGCCCGAGGGTAAAAAAGGAAGAGGATCTTGCAAAGGTTGAAACGGTAATAACGTCTCTTTACGAATACTATAACGGCCGTCCGGAGGAAATGCCCGAAGACTATACCGGGCTGCTGGAAAAGGATTCGGTGCCGACGGTTGTAAAGGACTACGTGGCAGGCATGACCGACCGGTACGCTTTGAACCTCTACAAAAAAATTTTTGAGAAAACAAAATAAAAAAAGGAAAATGGCATTTCGCGTCGAAAATATAAGTGAAGAGAAAACAGGAGCGCGATATGTCATTTTTGTATTCAAAATCTTCAATAGAGGATCTGAAAGAGCGGGTTAACATAGTTGACGTCGTGGGACGTGTCGTGCCTTTAAAGCGATCGGGCAGCAATTTCAAGGGGAGATGCCCTTTTCACAACGAGAAGACTCCGTCTTTTGTGGTATCCGAGCAGAAGCAGATTTTCACATGCTTCGGGTGCGGAGCGACGGGAAACGTTTTCGAGTTCATGAAGCGCTATTATAACCTGGAGTACATCGAGGCGGTGGAGAAGCTGGCCGACGAGTACGGAATAACCCTTGAAAAGAGGCGCAGGGACGACAGAAGAGACAGATACTACGAGGTGAACCGTCTCGCCGCGGGCTTTTTCTACAAGGCATTTACGGAAAAGGCCAACAGGGGCTACTCGTATATGAAGAGGCGCGGAATAACGCCGCCGGTGCTGAAAAAATTCGGTATAGGATACGCCGACGCCGAATGGACGTCCCTTGTGGATTACATGAATTCCCAGGGAATCGACAATAAGATTCTCATAGAGCTGGGGCTTGCGGCGGAAACCAACGGCAGGGTATACGACAAGTTCAGAAACAGGGTCATGTTTCCGATCATAAATACGTCGGGAAAGGTGATAGGCTTCGGAGGAAGAGCCATATCGCCCGAGGATAATCCCAAATACCTTAATTCGCCGGAAAATATAGTATTCAAAAAGAAAAACAACCTTTACGGACTGAATATTTCCCGCCAGAGCGTGGGGAAGGACGGATTTATTATACTTGTGGAAGGGTATATGGACGTTATAGCCCTTTACCAGAGCGGAGTTCACAATGTTACGGCCTCCCTTGGAACGGCGCTGACGGAAAATCAGGCGTCTCTCATAAAGCGGTACACAGACAGCGTGGTTTTGTCCTACGATGCGGATTCGGCGGGAAGAAACGCCGCTTTGAGGGGGATGGATATTCTGAAAAACGCCGGATGCAGGGTGAGAGTTCTTCATGTGGACGACGGTAAGGATCCGGACGAGTTTATAAAGAAAAACGGAAAAGACGCATTTATGAAGCTCATTGACGGGGCGCTTCCATACGGAGATTACAAGCTGGAGGCTGCCAAGGCCGGGCTCGATCTCTCTTCCAACGAGGGAAGAATCGATTACGTAAAACGGGCTTCGAATATTATTTCGACCATGAGTCCCGTGGAAAGGGATATATATATTTCAAAGGCGGCAAAGGAAGCGGGCGTTTCCGAAAGCGCCGTCAGAATGGAGCTTTCTCCCGAGGGCGAGACTATAGCAGGCGGGTCTTTGAAGCCGGCAGACAGAGGAAGGGACCATGAGGAAAAAACCTCTGATGAACCTGACGTTATCATGGGCCGCGACAGAGATCTTTTAACCCTTGCCATGAGGAGGGAGCGGTACATAGATACCATTTCCACCATGACGGAGATCTTCGCAATGGAAACCTCCGCGAGGATATTCGAAGCCATAGAAAGGGACTACAGAGAGCACGGAGAACTTGACGAACACAGGGTGATGGATTCCCTTTCCGACTCGGACAGAGGACTTTTAAGGGAGGCATGCGAGAGCACTCCCTACTACGAGGATGAAGAGAAGGTCTTCAGGGACTGTATGCGGGACTGGAAGCTTTCGGCTCTCGTAGCGGAGGAGGAAAAGATAATCACCATGCTGTCTCTTGCCGATGAATCAGATGACGACGAGAAGCTTAAGACTTTGATGGAAAGGCTTAAGATAATACAGACCGATATACAGAAAGAAAGGAATTTAGGGTAAAAGTATGAGTAACGAAGAAAAAAAATCCGATGTGAATCTTGCCGAAGAGCTTGCAGGTCTTTCACCGGAGCAGATGAAAGAAGAAATAATAAAGAAACTGGAGGCTAAAGCGAGTGAGAAGGGAAATGCTCTTACCTATGCCGATATGAGCGAGTACCTTGATTCTCTGGACCTTGACAAAAACGTCATGGACGATATCTACGACACGCTGATGGCAAGGGATATCAACATAGACGGCGAGACGGAGCCGGAGGACTTTACCCTGATTCTTGACGGCGACGACGATGTGGATGTGGATTCCGAATCCGACGATGACGGTATTGTGGTCGACGAAAACGGCGAGATAGATATCGACGCCACCCTGCCTAAGGGAATTGCCGTAGACGACCCTGTAAGAATGTACCTGAAGGAGATAGGAAAGGTTCCTCTCCTTTCCGCGGAAGAGGAAATAGAGCTGGCAAAGCGTATGGAAAACGGGGACGAGGAGGCAAAGAAACGTCTTTGTGAGGCGAACCTCAGACTTGTAGTCAGCATAGCCAAGAGATACGTAGGCAGAGGAATGCTGTTCCTCGACCTGATTCAGGAAGGAAATCTGGGCCTCATAAAGGCCGTGGACAAGTTCGATTACCGCAAGGGCTACAAGTTTTCAACCTACGCGACGTGGTGGATCAGACAGGCGATTACAAGATCCATCGCAGATCAGGCGAGAACAATAAGAATTCCTGTCCATATGGTTGAGACCATCAACAAGCTCATAAGGGTTTCAAGACAGCTTCTCCAGACCTACGGCAGAGAGCCGACTCCCGATGAAATCGCCAAGGAAATGGGAATTTCCGTTGAAAAGGTCAGAGAGATACAGAAGATCGCTCAGGAACCGGTGTCCCTTGAAACTCCTATAGGCGAGGAGGAGGACAGTCACCTTGGGGACTTTATTCCTGATGAGGACGTTCCCGCTCCGGCAGAAGCCGCGGCATTTTCAATGCTGAAGGAGCAGCTGGTAGAGGTGCTGAACACTTTGACCGAAAGAGAGCAGAAGGTTCTGAAGCTGAGATTCGGCCTTGAGGACGGACGGTCCAGGACCCTTGAAGAGGTCGGTAAGGAGTTTGACGTTACGAGAGAAAGAATCAGACAGATAGAGGCGAAGGCTCTGAGAAAGCTTCGCCATCCGAGCAGGAGCAAAAAACTCAAGGACTATCTTGAATAGGAAAGGAGACCCGCATAAGGTGATTAAGTTGAGCGAACGGCTTAAAGCCATTGCAGGTTTTGTCGAAAAGGGAGAAACCGTGGCGGACGTAGGGACAGACCACGGTTTTCTGCCATTATACCTGCTGGAGGAGGAAATTTCTCCCTTTGTCATAATGACGGACGTAAGTCCCGGATCCCTCGAAAAGGCGGAAAAGAGCTGCAGAGAGGAGCTGGGGGGTGGTTTCGACGGGCGAAGGGGCGCGGACTTCGATCTCAGGCTCGGAGACGGCCTGGCGCCGGTTAAGCCAGGAGAGACAGGCGTAGTCGTAATGGCGGGAATGGGCGGACTTCTCATGGCCGAAATACTCGGAAATGATCCTGTTAAAAGCGGCAGCTTTAAAAAGTTTATCCTCCAGCCGCGAAACAACGTCGGAAAGTTGAGGAAGTGGCTGAGCCTTGCCGGATATGAGATTACCCGGGAGACTCTCGTAAGGGAAAGAAAGAGAATATGCGAAATAATTGAAGCAAGGCCGTCTCAGGTTAAGGCTGCCGTCATTCAGGCCGCAGAGCTTTCCGATGACGTCGAATTCGAATATCCGTCCGCTCTTGTGGAATGCCCCAATACGCTGACCGGGGAATATCTTAAAAGACGCCTTGAAAAGGAAAGAACAATCAGAACGAGGATTTTAAAGGGAAAGGACAGAGGAAAGCTTGGTTTAACGGAGGCGCGGATAGAGCGTATAGACGAGCTTTTAGGAGTGCTTGAAAATGAAGATAAGCGAAGTAATAAGGATAACCGATGAAATATGTCCGCCGGAGCTGGCGGAGGAGTGGGATAACTGCGGCTGGCAGATAAAGTGCGGGGACGGAGATGTTACGGGAGTTCTCACGGCCCTCGAGATCACCGGAGCCGTAATAGACGAAGCCGTAAGCAGGGGAGCAAACCTCATAATAACTCATCACCCACTGATTTTTCAGGGAATCAAGAGCATTGACATAAATACAGTTTTAGGTAACTACATTGTAAGACTCGTAAATAACGGGATTTCTGTGTATTCGTGCCATACCGATTTCGACAAGGCAGAAGGCGGAAATAACGACTACATCGGGGAGGCTCTGGAGCTGACCGATGTACGCTGCCTTGACGACGGCTTTACCAGAGTCGGGAATATCAAGGGGGATATGACCGCCTCGGAATTTGCCGCCTTTGTCTGCAGAAAGCTTAATCTCGGCGAGCGGTCTGTCAGGATATGCGGCGATCCGGATAAACACGTCAAAAAGGCGGGATGGTGTTCCGGGGCCGGAGCCGATTTTGCGGAAGCGGCCGCAAAGGCGGGGTGCGACGTCTTTGTCACGGGAGACGTCAGATATCACGAGGCCAGAGAAGCCGCGGAAGCCGGACGAATCGTAATAATAGATGCAGGACACTTCGGAACGGAAGTGAGCTTCGGAGAAAATATGGCCGGAAAGCTGTCGGAAAGACTGGGCGCCGGGGTGAAGGTTTTCTCAAGCGCGGCCGAAAAGGAGCCGTTCGCATACCTTTAGACGTTACCTGCGGCGCTGACACTAAGATATTGAAATAATTTCGTCAGATGTTAAAATATACGTATGACGATTTATAAGAGCAACATGTTCTTTTATTGAGAGCAAAAGGAGGAGATACCAATGAAAAAGACAATCATGGCAAAAGACGCACCTGCTGCAGTAGGTCCTTACGTACATGCGGTTCAGGCAGGAAACCTGCTTTACGCTTCCGGACAGCTGGGCCTCGTTCCCGAGACCGGAGAGCTTCCTGAGGGAATCGAAGCGCAGACGAAGCAGAGCCTCGACAACGTCGGCGCAGTTTTAAGAGCTGCCGGCTACGATTACAAGGACGTAATAAAGACCACTGTTTTCATCGATAACATGGACGACTTCGGAACCGTAAACGAAATTTACGCAACATATTTCACCGGCGAAACTCCGGCAAGATCCTGCGTAGAGGTCGCAAAGCTTCCTAAGGGCGCTCTCGTAGAGGTTGAAGTGGTAGCGTACAAGGAATAGGGGCTGAAATCCGGCTGACAATAAAAGTGTGATCGTAATATGCGGTCACACTTTTTGTATCATGAAAACTCCGTGTCAGACACTGTCTTTTTATGAGGCGAATCGCCCGGCTCCGGGGACAAATACTTCAATTCTTTTCTTGAAGTGGGACTTTTCATAACGTATAATTAGACGAGAAAGGTAAGCTTTCAGGAGAAACATAAAAATGAGATATTCTAGGGATTTTGACGATTTAGGAGAAAACATCAGAAGAACCGTTCAGGAGGCTTGCGATACTATGGACTTTTCCAGCCTGAGCCGCAATATTTCCAACACGGTAAACGGAGCCATGAACTCCATATTCGGAGGAAAAGAAAGAGAACCTGACCTTAAGGACATTCATCCCGAACCTTTTGCGGGAGAGAAAAAGCCTGGCAGCGTTTACCCGTCTGAGCGGAAGTACATAAAGACATACGGGAAGAAGATCCTGGGAATGATTCTGTCCATAGGAGGTTTTGTCATAGGCGGCACCTTTGCGGCGGGAGCGCTTATAGTTACTACTGCGCTTCCCCTTATCGGAGCCGGCATTACGACTACCGCCGCAGGCACCTTAAGCGTTATGGCCATTCCTTTTCTCGGAGCGGGAATCTATGGAACGAGCCTTCTGGGGAGGATAAGGCGATATAACGGATATCTTTCCGTTTTAGGAGACCGGGATTACGGTAACATTAAAGATTTTGCCGAAAGGGTAAGAAAGCCGGAACAGAAAGTTCTCAAAGACGTGGAATACATGCTTGAGAAGAGATGGTTCCTTCAGGGCCATCTGGACAGCATGAACGCGTGCCTCATGACTACCGACAAAGCGTACAGAGAATACGTGTCCATCATGAGGCAGAAGGAAGAGGCGAAAGCTGCCGAAAAAGCTTCTGCCCAGGAAAAGGAGGCCCGCTACGGCTACGCTTCCCCTGAAGTCAGAGATACGCTCGAAAAGGGTGAAGAGTTTATTTCGAAGATCAAGGCGTGCAACGATGCGATTCCGGGGGAGGAAGTGTCGGAAAAAATATTCCGTATGGAAGTTCTTACCCGCAGGATCTTTGAGAGAGTTAAAGAGGAACCGGATACGGTGGATGATATCCGCAGGCTGATGGATTACTATCTGCCTACGGCAATAAAGCTTCTGGAGGCATACGAAGAGCTGGACAGGCAGCCTGTGCAGGGTGAGAATATCGTAACGTCAAAGAAAGAGATAGAGGAAACCCTTGACACTCTCAACGCAGCCTTTGAAAGGCTTCTGGATAATCTGTTCAGGGATACCGCATGGGACGTGTCTTCCGACGTTTCGGTCCTCAAGACGATGCTGGCCCAGGAGGGACTTACAGGAAAGGATTTTAAATCGCACAATACGGAGGTAGACAGATGACGCAGGATATTAAGGATATGAATACATCACCGGAACTTACTCTCGACCCGTTTAAAAACGAAGCGCCTCCGGAAGCTCCGTCGCCGGTGGTGAAGGAGGAGAAGGCCATAGACGAAAGCGTGCTCACGGACGAGGAAAGGAAGATGGCTGACAGCTTTGCGCAGCAGATTGACCTTACCGACTCTGCCGTCATTCTGCAGTATGGCGCGGGGACTCAGAAGAAGATGGCGGATTTTTCGGAGACTGCCCTCGAAAACGTGAGAACCAAAGACCTTGGCGAAGTGGGAAGCCTGCTCAGCGGCGTAGTTACCGAGCTTAAGAGCTTTGATGAAGAGGAGGAAAAGGGGTTCCTGGGTTTTTTCAAGAAACAGGGAAATAAAATACAGGCGCTTAAGGCGAAATATGCAAAGGCCGAAGCCAATATAAATACGATTTGTAAAGCGCTGGAGAGCCATCAGGTTCAGCTTTTGAAGGATATTGCTCTCCTCGATAAAATGTATGAGCTTAACCTGACGTATTTCAAAGAGCTGACCATGTATATAATCGCAGGCAAGAAGAAACTGGAGGATGTACGCGCGGGACAGCTCAGAGAGCTTACGGAGAAGGCTCAGAGAACGGGACTTGCGGAGGACGCCCAGGCGGCAAAGGATCTCGGTTCCATGTGTGAAAGGTTCGAAAAGAAAATACACGACCTGGAGCTTACACGGATGATTTCAATTCAGACGGCCCCTCAGATCCGACTCGTTCAGAACAACGATACCGTGATGACGGAAAAGATTCAGTCGACTCTGGTGAATACCATTCCTCTCTGGAAGAGTCAGATGGTACTCGCTCTGGGTGTGGAGCATTCGGCTCAGGCTGCCAAAGCTCAGCGTGAGGTGTCTGATATGACTAACGAGCTCCTCAGGAAGAACGCCGAAAAGCTCAAGATGGCCACCACGGAGACGGCAAGGGAATCCGAACGCGGCATAGTTGATATCGAAACCCTTAAGGCGACCAACGAGACTCTCATCTCCACTCTCGATGAAATGATTACCATTCAGGAGGAAGGCCGCAGGAAGAGACGGGAGGCCGAGGTTGAAATCACACGCATGGAGCAGGAGCTAAAGAGTAAGATGCTGGAAATTACGCAGAGATAGATAGAAAAATTTGTATATCGGGTGTCTGCGCGGGATATAATACCATTTTCTTTGAAGCCGAGATTTTCGGCTTCTTTTGCTATATGATTATATTTAAGTGCAAAATTGTAAAAGAACCGCTTTCGCGAGTTTATAAACACCATGTGGGGCCCGAAGGACGATTTGGGAAACCCTTTATTTGAATTCTACTACCGGTATATCTCTCTACGATGTCCCACTTCGAACATATATATTAAAAGTTCATCGTCGTATATTTCGGCAAATAAACGGTAATCTCCCACGCGGTATCTCCATGTCCCGCTTAATTTGCCTTTGAGCGGCTTGCCGTGCTTGCGGGGGTCTGTGGTATCAATCAGGTTCTTGATTATCCAGTTTTTAATAATGCGGGCAGTGCTTTTATCCAGCTTCTTTATTTCTTGGACGAATCCTTCGCTGTATTCGACTCTGTACATACTATACCCCTATCTCATTCCATGCTTCTTCGTGTGTATACTTTTTAGAGGTTTTGGCGCGCTCGCGAGCGTTTAGTATGCGTTCTTCGTCAAGCTTCAAATCGTCTTCGATGCTGTCAAGGACCAGGCTGCGAATATACGAGGAAACGTTAAGACCGTTAGCATCTGCATATTCGCGTATGAATTTTGCTTCACTCTCACTTACTCTTATAGATATAGTGCTCATTTTAGTTCCTTTCGATATTGCATATTATAGTGTATTACTTGTAATACAATTATAGCTTATGACGTGTGGTTGTCAACTGATTTTTGCTGGAGAAATGCTGGTGGAACAAAGAATATGAAAATGCCATAAAATGATGTATAATATCCATATGGCGTTAAGTTGATAAAGGAGGTAAACTATGTTCAGAGAAATGAGAAGGAAAAAGCAGGTTATGAGCGAAGAGCTTACGAAGGAGGTCCTGATTAACGGAACTTCCGGTGTGCTGGCCCTTGAAGGCGACGACGGTTACCCGTACGCCGTACCTGTCAGCTACGTTTACGACGGAGAGAAGCTGTATTTTCACGGCGCAAAGGAAGGCCATAAGATCGACGCAATAAAGAGAAACGAAAAGGCTTCTTTCTGCGTCATCGAAACGGATCACATAGTTCCCGAGGAATACACCACGTACTTCAGAAGTGTCATCGCATTCGGCAGAATGAGAATCCTGTCTGGTGACGGTGAAAAACGCGCGGCTCTGGAGAAGCTGGGAAAGAAATACGCTCCGGAAGATACTGCCGAGAATCTCGCAAAATATATTGATAAGGAATGGGTTCCCGTATGTGTTCTTGAAATGACGGTAGACCACCTTTCCGGAAAAGAAGCGATAGAATTCGTGAGGGAAAGAGAAAAATAGTCAGAAGACCTCAGAAGCCTTGAAATAGAGGGTTTAAAGTGATAAAATGTAACGATAATATTCATTTTCAGACGTTTAAAAGGAGCAGGACATGAAAGAGAGAGAAAAAAAGCTCAGAACCGGAATAATAGGCGGAACGGGAATGGTTGGACAGAGATTCGTTACGCTGCTTGCGGATCATCCGTGGTTTCAGGTAACCGCCATAGCCGCCAGCGCCAGAAGTGCGGGAAAGACATATGAGGAAGCAGTGGGCAGCCGCTGGAAGATGACATCGCCTATGCCGGAAAACGTGAAGAATATCATCGTTAAAGACGTTAAGGACATAGAAGCCATGTCCGGTGAGGTCGACTTTGTTTTCAGCGCCGTAGACATGACTAAAGAAGAAATAAAAAAGATAGAGGAAGATTACGCAAAGGCTGAAATTCCGGTTGTATCCAACAACAGCGCTCACCGCTGGACGCCGGATGTGCCTATGGTTATCCCGGAAATCAACGTGCAGCATTTTGACGTTATCGAGCATCAGAAGAAGAGACTGGGAACGGAGCGCGGATTTATTGCCGTGAAGCCTAACTGCTCGATTCAGGGATACGTACCGGCTCTTGCCGCGTGGAAGGAATTTGAGCCGTACGAGGTTGTCGTAACCACGTATCAGGCAATCAGCGGAGCGGGCAAGACGTTTAAAGACTGGCCGGAAATGGTGGAAAACATAATTCCGTATATCGGCGGCGAAGAGGAAAAGAGCGAGCAGGAGCCGCTGAGAATCTTCGGACACATAGAAAACGGCGAAATAGTCAAGACGCAGGAGCCGGTAATCACAAGCCAGTGCGTAAGAGTTCCCGTTCTCGACGGACACACGGCTGCAGTCTTTGTCAGATTCAGAAAGAAACCGTCTAAGGCCCAGCTCATCGAAAAGCTCAGAGCATTCAGAGGCTTTCCTCAGGAGGAAGGACTTCCTTCGGCACCGAAGCAGTTTATTCAGTATCTTGAGGACGACGACAGACCTCAGGTGAAGTTGGATGTGAACTACGAAAACGGATTCGGAGTTTCCGTAGGAAGGCTCAGAGAGGACACGGTGTACGATTACAAGTTTATCGGACTTGCTCACAACACCGTTCGAGGCGCTGCGGGCGGAGCAGTTCTCTGTGCGGAGGCCCTTGCAGCCAAAGGATATATTACTGAGAGATAATTTGCGGGATTACAGCGGTCGTGACGGCAGTCGGGGCCGCTTAAGCCTGTTTAAAAAGAAAATTCGGGGAGAAGTTTAAGTGGCAGAAACCAGAAAGAAAACCAGCAGATCCACAGGAAAAAAGAGTTCGGCGAAAGCTCAGGGAAGTAAAAAGGCAGCCGCAGAAAAAGATGACCGGACAAAATCGTCAGGGGTTCATGCGGGCGTGCGCGATAACATATGGGGCGTTTGTCTCATAGCCTTCGGAATATTCCTCTTTGCCGCCGTCGAATTTGAGGTTGCGGGACAGCTTGGAAACATGCTCGGGGATTTCCTCAAGGGCGTGTTCGGTTTTGTTGCGCTGATTCTGCCATGGTACCTCATCGGTCTCGGAGCGCTTCTGTTCATAAATAAGAATGCTCACGTTTCCGGTCTTTCCGTAACCCTGGCATTTGTGATGCTTCTCATGGTCTGCCTGATAAATTCCGGAAGATTCATAGATGCCGCGCATATCGAGTATACGGCCATAGACTTCTATGAAACGGGTGTAGACCTTGAAAGCGGAGGATTCTTCGGAATGCTGCTGGGATCTGCTCTCGTGAAATTTACGGGGAAGATAGGACTTTACATAATATCTATTGTCGTAATCCTGATATGTATCCTTATCTTGATTAACAGGCCGGTATCCACCGCCGTTGACAGAATAGCGGACGGCGCCCAGAAGGTCAAAGAACGCAGAGAGGAGAGGGAAGAAGAGCTTGCTTCTCTTGAAACGGAAAGCAGAGCGGAAAATGCCCAGCTTACCATAGAAGGCCTCGTGTCGAATCCGTACGACGTGAAGCCGGAGGATAAGCCGGAAAAGAAGAGCAGACTTAAGAATATCCTTAAATATATGAAGGACGATAAGCTCTTTGAAAAGGATATAACGCCTTTTGACAGCGACAGCGCCATGGCGCCTGAAGAACCTGTAATTACAGAGGTGGCTTCGGACCCTGACGAAGGTGTCAAAAACGAATACGTATATAACGACGTGACAGATTCAGACCCTGCCGTTTCCTACGGCCTTGACGGTGAGGGCCATCACGCTGCTCCGGGATACGGCCTTGACGGAGGCGCTGCCGTGTCGTCTGGATACGGTCTTGACGGAGGTCTTTCTCCCGAGAGTATCGGAATTTCCGGCTACGGCCTGGACGGCGATGCCGATTTTTCTTCTCACGGAACGGGACTTTCACCTGATGAGGGAATTTCGGGCGAGGAGCATGTGCCGGAGAGCGTTAAGGAAGAAAAACCTTCAAAGAAAAATCTTTCACGGGCAGAACTCGATGCTCTCATGCCGGAGGTCAATACAGCGCCAAAGCAGAAAAAGTACAAAATGCCGCCTATAGATCTTCTGAAGCCGGCGTCAGGTGGAAGAGATCCTCATCTGGCTTCGGACCTTAAAGCCATGGCCTCAAAGCTTGAAGAAACCCTTAAGAATTTCAACGTTGACGCAAAGGTGGTTCAGGTTACCAGAGGGCCTGCCGTGACGAGATACGAAATCCAACCGGGAATCGGAGTAAAGGTGAGCAGCATCGCCAGACTTTCCGACGACATAGCTCTGAATCTTGAAGCAAAATCCATACGAATAGAGGCTCCTATTCCGGGGAAGGCTGCCGTTGGAATAGAGGTTGAAAACGACAAGATAAACATGGTCACTCTGCGGGAGATCATAGGTTCTCAGGAATTCAGGCGGGCGGAATCGAAAATCACATTTGCCGTAGGCAAGGACATAGCCGGAAAGGCCGTAGTCGCAGATCTTAAGAGCATGCCTCATCTTCTCATTGCGGGATCTACGGGCTCCGGAAAGAGCGTGTGCATAAACAGCATCATTACCAGCATTCTTTACAAGGCAAATCCGGACGAGGTCAAGCTGGTGCTCATAGATCCGAAGGTTGTTGAGCTTGGAAATTATAACGGAATCCCGCACCTTCTCATTCCGGTAGTCACCGAGCCGACAAAGGCTGCAGCCGCGCTTAACTGGGCGGTTGCCGAGATGACGGACAGGTATAAGAAGTTTGCGGAAAACAACGTTAGAGATCTGGCGGGATATAACAAACACATGAAGGCTGCAGGGGACACGGAAAGCGTTATGCCGCAGATAGTAATAATAATCGACGAGCTGGCCGATCTGATGATGGCGGCGCCGTCCCAGGTGGAGGAGTCTATATGCAGGCTTGCCCAGATGGCAAGAGCGGCGGGAATGCACCTTATCGTTGCGACCCAGAGACCGTCAGTTGACATTATCACCGGCGTAATAAAGGCCAACATTCCGTCCAGAATTGCCTTTGCAGTTTCGTCCCAGTTCGACTCCAGAACCATTCTCGATATGTCGGGAGCCGAAAAGCTTGTGGGAAAAGGCGATATGCTCTTCAATCCTCTCGGAATGGGAAAGCCGGTAAGAGTTCAGGGCTGTTTCATATCCGACGAGGAGGTTTCCTCCGTAATTGAATTCATAAAGGCGCAGAGCGAGGAGGAACCGGAATATGCGGGTGAAGTGATCGCCTCCATAGAAAAGGGAGGCCCTTCTGCCGCCGGAAAGGACGAGGATACGGACGAGCTGCTTCCGGAGGCTATAGAGTGCGTCGTACACGCAGGACAGGCATCGGTTTCCATGCTCCAGAGACGGTTCAGAGTAGGATATAACAGAGCTGCAAGAATTGTGGAAATGATGGAGGAAAGAGGGATAGTGGGACCTCAGGACGGAAGCAGACCGAGACAGGTCCTCTTAACGGAAGACGAGCTTAACGCCATGAAGGAGGAAGCATTAGAATAGTGAAGGTATATTTCGAGACTCTTGGATGTCCCAAGAATTTTTACGATACGGAAAACGCCAAAGGAATACTGGAAGACGCAGGCTTTGAGATATGTGACAATCCTGAGACTGCGGACTTTGTCGTAGTAAACACATGCGGCTTTATAAACGACGCAAAGACCGAGTCCATAGAGAGAATCTTTGACATGGCATCGGCAAAGAGAGACGACGCAAAGCTGGTGGTCTCCGGGTGTCTTTCCAAAAGATATTCAGAAGAGCTCTTTGAGGAGATGCCGGAGGCTGACGCCTTTGTGGGAGTAAACGAATACGAAAAGCTTCCCGAGTTACTCCGCAGGCTTTCGGAAAACCCGGGGGAGCGGAAAGTGCTCTGCGAAAACGGATACGACGAGGTTTTAAAGCCGCTTCCGAGAAAGCTTGACGAAAATCCCTACACAGCGACCATTAAGATTGCGGAAGGGTGCGACAACGTCTGCGCCTACTGCATTATTCCATTCATCAGAGGGGGCTACAGGAGCAAGAAAATGGAAGACGTAGTGGCAGAGGCCCGCGCTCTTGCCGAAGCGGGATGCAGGGAGCTCGTTCTTATCGCTCAGGACGTAACCTGCTACGGGCTGGACCTTTACGGCGAGTACAGCCTGGCGAAACTGCTGAAAAAGCTCTGCGAAATCGAAGGGATAAGGTGGATACGCCTGATGTACTGCTACGACGACCGGATAACCGACGAGCTCATAGAGACCATCGCATCGGAGGACAAAATCTGCAACTACCTTGACATTCCTATCCAGCACGCCAGCGACGCAATTCTTTCAGCCATGAACAGAAGATCAAACAAGGCGGACCTGATTGCCAAGCTGGATAAGATAAGGAAAGCGATACCCGATATAAGAATCAGGACGACGCTCATCACCGGCTTTCCGGGAGAAACGGAAAAGGATCACGAAGAGCTTCTGGAATTTGTCGAGAATCAGAGATTTGCCAGGCTTGGCGTATTCGCGTATTCCATGGAAGAGGGAACGGCCGCCGGAGAGATGGAAAATCAGGTGGACGAGGACGTAAAGGCTCAGAGGCTTGATGAGATAATGAGGATACAGCGGGAGATATCCCTTGAAAACAACTGCCGGCTCATCGGAAGGACCATGGAGGTAATGGTGGACGAAAGAGACGAGGACGGAAGTTACGTCGGAAGGACCAGATATGACGCTCCCGAGATAGATAACGCCGTGATTTTCACCTCGAACAGGGAGCTTAAGGCCGGAGACATTGTAAACGTTAAGATAGAGGACGCATTCGATTACGACCTTACCGGAGAGGAATGCTGATGGACAGAATTATAATTATAGACGGAAACAGCCTGATAAACAGAGCGTATTATGCCATGGCAAGGCCCATGATTACGAGAGAGGGCATATATACTCAGGGAATATACGGTTTTCTCAACATGCTCTCGAAGATAGAGGAGGACTATGCCCCGACCCATATGGCAGTGGCGTGGGATCTTAAGGCTCCGACTTTCCGCCATAAGGAATACGACGCCTACAAAGCCGGCAGAAAGAGCATGCCTGCGGAGCTTGCCATGGAGCTTCCGATAATGAAGGACATTCTTGAGGCGAAGGGAATAAAGAATCTTTCCGTGGAAGGCTTTGAGGCCGACGACGTGATAGGAACGGTTTCAAAGATGGCCGACGACGCCGGTATGGATACCATGATAATCACCGGAGACAGGGACGCCCTTCAGCTGGCCTCGGACACGGTGAAGGTTATCATTACGAAAAAGGGCATTACCGAATTCGAGCTTTACGACGCTGAAAAAATGCAGGAAAGGTATCAGCTCACGCCGTCTCAGTTTATTGACCTGAAAGGGCTCATGGGCGATTCGTCAGATAACATTCCCGGCATTCCCGGAGTAGGAGAGAAGACGGGTATCAAGCTTCTCACCCAGTTTGGTTCCATTTCGGAGATGCTCGCTCGTACGGATGAAATATCCAACGTAAAGCTGAGAACGAAGGTGGAGGAAAACGCCCAGCTTGCGCTGATGAGCCGCCGCCTTGCCGAAATAATAAGAAACGTTCCAATAGACGTGACCCTGGAAGAACTTAGAATCGGCGACACGGACACAGGAAGGCTCATAGACATATATAAGAAGCTTGAGTTCAAGAGCTTTCTCAAGAAGCTACACATAGAGGATACGGAGGCCGCGGATTTTAGCAGCGAAAAGGCCGTAGAAACGGTTTACATAGACTCCGAAGCGGGCCTTGAGAGCATACGAGCGCTGGACGAGGGGGCCGAAGCTGTAATTAAGACCGTCTCGGATCACAGCCATACCTCAAAGCCTGAGATAAGCGCCGTGGGAATACTCTCCGGAGACAGGTATTTTCATATCGATACCACAGGCGCCGTGACCGTGGAAGAGCTTGTCAAAATATTGAACGGGAAGAAATTCAGGATATCCGGACATGACCTCGTAAAAGACTACTACGACCTTATGTGGAACGGTTTTACCTGCGTAAATACGGATTTTGATACGGCGGTGGCCCAGTACGTCCTGGACCCGTCAAGAAACGGATACGACCTTAAGACCCTTACGGCTGAGTACCTTCACTACGAAATAGCCGACGAAAAGGACGCCCTCAAAGACCTGGGGCAGATGGATATTCTCGGAGAAAACAGCAGGAAGCTTGCCGGATTCGGCCTTGAGCAGTGTCTGGCCGTGAGAAGGCTCAGAGCCGTTCAGGAGAAGGAGATTAAGGAAAAGGGGCTTACGGACGTTTTTACAAAGGCTGAGCTTCCGCTGATTGAAGTTCTCGCCGCAATGGAGCGTCAGGGCTTTACGGTGGACAGAGATACCCTTGCGGAGCAGGGGAAACTTCTCACAGCCGGAATAAATAAAATAACGGGTGAAATCTACAGCCTTGCAGGTGAGGAGTTCAACATTAATTCTCCTGCGCAGCTGGGGGAAATACTCTTTGACAGGCTTGGACTTCCTGCGGGAAAAAAGACAAAGAGAGGATACAGCACCAGCGCCGATATCCTTGAAAAAATCAAGGACAAGCACCCGATTGTGGACCTTATCCTTCAGTACAGAACCCTTTCAAAGCTGAAGAGCACATATGTGGACGGTCTCATCCCACTCATAGGCTCAGACGGTAGAATACGGGCCCACTTCAGACAGACCGTAACCGCGACGGGAAGAATAAGCTGCACGGAGCCTAATCTTCAGAACATACCTGTGCGACACGAGGAGGGAAGGCTTCTGAGGAAAGCGTTTACTCCTTCAAAGGACGGCAGGATTTTAGTGGGAGCCGACTATTCCCAGATAGAGCTCAGGGTTCTGGCACATCTTTCCGGAGACGAAAATCTCATTGAGGCCTTCAACAGAGGCGACGATATTCACAGGAACACGGCAGCGAGAGTCTTCGGACTTAAGTACGAGGACGTAACGCCTCTTGACAGAAGCCGGGCCAAAGCCGTCAACTTCGGAGTCATATACGGCATGAGCGGATTCGGCCTTTCCGAAGAGCTTTCCATTACGAGGAAGGAGGCCGAAAGGTATATAGCCGAATACTTCGGAAAGCATGAAGCCGTAAAGAACTACATGGACGAGCAGGTAAGGCTCTGCCGTGAGAGGGGATTTACCGAGACCATTCTCGGCAGAAGAAGATACATCCACGAAATAAACTCTTCCAATTTCATGACGAGGCAGCTGGGTGAAAGGCTGGCCATGAACAGCCCTATTCAGGGAAGCGCCGCAGACATCATCAAACTTGCAATGATAAAGGTATACGCTGAACTGAAGCAGCGTAATATGCGCTCCAGGCTCATTCTTCAGGTTCACGACGAGCTTATAATAGACACGGTGACGGTCGAGCTTGAGGATGTAAAGGAGCTCCTAATCAGAAATATGACTCAGGCCATGGATCTTAAGGTTAAGCTCGAAAGCGACCTTAACACCGGAGAAACCTGGTACGACCTTAAATAGGCATGCCCCGGGACATATGTCAAAGGATAGATTTATGCTGGTAATCGGACTTACGGGCGGCAGCGGATCGGGGAAATCCACCGCTGCCGGATTTATACGGGAAAAGGGAATAAAGGTAATCGACGCGGACGTTATCGCACGGAAAATAACCGAAAAAGGCAGTCTCGCTCTCTCTGAGCTCGTTTCCGCATTCGGAAAGGAAATACTGCTTTCGGATGGAAACCTCGACAGACGGGCCATGGCGGACAGGATATTTGCGGATAAAGATGCAAGAAACATTCTGGAATCCATAGTGACAAAAGGTGTAGTAAAGAGAATCGGCGAGTTAATAGAGGAGGAGCGACGCGCCGGAACACCTGCCGTCGTCATAGACGCGCCTACACTCTTTGAGACGGGGGCGGATTCCCTCTGCGACGTAGTATGGCTTGTGACGGCTCCGGAAAATTCAAGGCTTGAGAGACTTTCCGAAAGAGACGGTATTTCGGCAGAAAGTATCCGGGCGAGAATGGACGGTCAGCTTTCCGATGAGGAAAAGGCCGCGCGGTCCGATATTGTCATAGAAAATGATTCAAACCTTGAAAACTTAAGATATAAAGTGGAATGTCTCCTGAAAAACACAATTAATATGCAAAATTAGTGCTTGAAATTTCTCGGGAGTATGGTATCATATATAACTGTGGTCGGTAAAAACCGGGCACGTAATATGCGGCCGTGGCGGAATGGCAGACGCGTACGTTTGAGGGGCGTATGGGCAACCGTGCTGGTTCGAGTCCAGTCGGCCGCACCACTTATCCGAATCCTTAGGGGTTCGGATTTTTCGTTATACTGATCTGGTAACAGGATTACGCGTGAATCTTATATGAGTAAAAGGGAGATTTCTGTTTTCAGAAACAGAAGCTACGTGCTTCTCATATTTTCAAATATATTCAACCGTTTTGGCGATTCCATAGATGCGATTGTTTTCACATGGCTCACTTATGATCTTACAGGAAGCGCGTCTTTCAGCGCTATTGTCTTTGCCGCAAACAGATTTCCAACAGTCATACTCCAGCCTGTAGCGGGAGTTCTCATAGAAAGAAAGAGAAAGAAATATATCATGGCGGTGGCAGATGTGATGCGCGCGTCACTGGCCGGATACATACTCGTTCGCCTGATTACCGGAGTACCTGCACCGGCAGAAATGATTACAGTCACATTTCTCATTTCAACGGTGGAATCATTCCGGCAGCCGGCAGGGTATAGCATACTTCCTTCCATAGTAGATAAAAGCATGTATTCAAAAGCCGTCTCATACCAGTCAGGAATCAGCAGTGCGGCCGAACTTGCCGGCATGGGTGCAGCAGGAGTTCTCATCGGATTTACAGGAAATGCGGGCGCCGTTACCGTTGATGTGGCCATGTTCGCATTATCAGCCTTATTTCTCATTTGTATGAAAACCGGTGAAAAAAAATCAGGTTCGGAAGACAGAATGTCATACGGAAGGTTTTTATCCGACTTAAAAGAGGGAGTGTACGGAATAAAACAGAGCAGGGTGCTGAGTTATCTGCTCATACTGGTCATTATTTTAAACGCACTTCTCACTCCCTTTAATGCGCTGCAGGCTGCTATGGTCAGTGAAATACTGCACAGCGATGAAACGATGCTGTCAGTCAGCGGTGCAGCCATCAGTATCGGAATGATAACAGGCGCCGCATTATATCCGACAGTTTCGAAATACATGACTAAAAGACATATGCTCATAGTCGGAACGATAATGTGCAGCATGATGTACCTGGGGAATATTTTCATAGGCGCTTTATTTTGCGGATCCGCGGGATTATATCTGTCAGAGGGTGTACTCATGATGACAACAGGCGCCGCCATTGCTGTTGTTAATACATTTTCAAACGTTGAGATTCTGAACACCTGCAGACAGGAAATGCTCTCCAGAGTGAACGGACTTGTGGGAAGTGCGTGTTCCCTGGCGATGCCTCTTACGTCTGCGGCGGTTTCGTTACTCATATCCAGAATTCCGATTGACGTGTTTTTTATCGTCTGCGGCATTCTCGTATTTATTACCGGTATGGTGATGTTCAGCCGAAGGCTTATGCCGGAGGAATATATGGAAAAGGGAGAAAGTAAAGTCCGTTAAGGCAGACCGGCAGACATGCCTTTTTCACTTCTCGCCTTGACGTATAAGGCTCCCGTATGCTAAAATATTTCTTGCTATTTGCCGGCGTGATGGAATTGGCAGACGTGCGGGATTCAAAATCCCGTGGTGGCGACACCGTATGGGTTCGACCCCCATCGCCGGCACCATTTACGCGTAGGACGGATTTTGTTTAATCTTTATTTTTAAAATTAGGAGGAATCAATTATGCAAGGATTAGGCATTCAGGTTTTCATTTTAGTACTGTTTATCCTTATCATGTACTTCCTGCTCATCAGACCGCAGAAGAAGAAGGAAAAGGAAATCAACAACATGAGAAACAGCATTCAGGTAGGAGACGAGATTGTCACTATCGGAGGAATCTGTGGTAAGGTTGTTAAGACTAAGGATGAAACCATCGTTATCCAGGTAGGAGCAGACAAGGTCAAGTTCGAAATGAAGCGCTGGTCAATTTCTTCCGTAGAGAAGAAGAGCAGCTCCAGAGCCGATAAGGAGGAAAGAACCGAAGAGGTTAAGAAACCTTCTCCTAAGAGACTGAAAAAAGCCGAGAAGAAGGCTGAAGAACCTGCCGAGGAGAAGAACGAAGCTCCTGCTTACGAAGAGATTAAAGAGGATGCTCCTAATGTGGTTGTGGCTCCGGCAGATGCCGTTGAAACCGGTGATGCTGCTGAAGGCGATGCCGAGGAAAAGTAGTCCGGACATAAAAAATGATAAAAAAGCTCCCTTAAACAGGGAGCTTTAATACTTTCCGGTTGATGAATCCCGGAAAAAGTAGTACAATTAAAGTTATTGTAGAATGCCGTTTTATTGGGCAAAATCAACTTACAAAGGTGGACATCGATAATGAACATGAATTTAAGAAGGATTTTATCAGGCCTTGTGGTAATTGCCGTGCTGTTCGGATGGTACATCACGGTTTTTGGCATTGGACCTGTAGGCAACATCAAGGAGGAGATGAAATTCGGCCTTGATATTAACGGTGGTGTTTACGTGGTAATGGAGGCCGAAACCGATGCCGACGGCACGGAGCTTAACGACCTTATGGAACAGACGAGAGCCGTTCTCAATAACCGTGTAAACGCCATGGGTATTTCCGAGGCTACTGTTTCCAGAGAAGGAGACAAGAGACTGAGAGTCGAGCTTCCGGGCGTTGACGATCCGGAAGAGGCTATAGAACAGATAGGAAGAACCGCCAAGCTGAGATTTCTCCTTGCCGACGGTACCGAGGTCCTGAGCGGAACGGATATAAAGAAAGCCGGCATAGACACAGACCCGACACACGGCGGATATCTCGTTACCCTTGAGTTTACGTCGGAGGGTACTGAGAAGTTTACAGAGGCTACGACAAAGGCTTCAAGCGGTCAGGTTACGTCGACTATGGACGGAGTTCTTGACAATGCCATAGTTATCATGCTGGACGACGAGATAGTAACGGCTCCGTCATGCGAATCTCCGATATATCAGTCAACCTGTACCATAACCAACCCTAACGGCGGTTATGCCCAGGAAGACGCATCAAATACCGCGGCGCTGATTAACGGAGGAGCCCTTCCATTAGACCTTCACGAGGTGGAATCATCGGTTCAGACCGCAACCATAGGTACGGATGCCCTCGACAAGAGCATAATCGCAGGTATTATCGGCCTTGCCATAATATTTGTACTCATGCTCGTAATGTATAATATCCTCGGTCTTATGGCCGATATTGCGCTGCTCCTTTACGTTGTCATAGTTCTCTGGATTATGGCGGGACTGGGAAGCGTTCTGACTCTGCCGGGCATAGCGGGTATTATTCTTTCCATAGGTATGGCGGTAGACGCCAATGTAATAATATTTGCGCGCATAAGGGAAGAAATCGCAGCGGGCAAGACTATAAGAGTGGCGGTTGCCCAGGGCTTTAAGAGAGCCCTTGTTACCGTCCTCGATGCTCAGATAACTACGCTGATTGCCTCTGTAGTTCTCTACGAGATAGGTTCTACTTCGGTTAAGGGATTTGCGCTTACCCTTATGATAGGTATCATAGTGAGCATTTTCACCGCCGTTGTCGTTACCCAGATCCTCATGGGTCTCGTTGCCAACAGCAGAACCTTTGCGAAAAACAAATACTTCGGTATCAACGAGGACGGAACTCAGAAGGTATTCGTCAAGAAGCAGTTCGGATTTATGAACATGAGAAAAATCACCTACTGCCTCAGCGCCGGAGTTCTCATTCTCGGTTTGATATTCGCTGTCGTAAGAGGCTTTAACTACGGAATCGACTTTACCGGCGGAACAATGCTGCAGATTGACATGGGAGAAAAGGTTTCCACGGAAGAGGTTGCCGATGCCATAAGCGAGTTCGATCTGGATCCGTCAATAGTACTTGCCGGTGAAAACGAGGATCAGGTAATCATAAAATCCATAAAGGCTCTGGACAATGAAGAGAGAGCGGAGGTCGTAAGCGCCCTCGGCGAAAAGTTCGGCATAACGGACGAGGACGTCCTTGCATCTGAACAGTTCGGCCCTTCGGTCGGAGACGAGCTTAAGATGAACGCCGTTAAGGCAGTGCTTGTGGCAGCCGTAGGCATGCTCATATACGTGGGAATCAGGTTTAAATCCTGGAAGTACGGCGCGACATCAATTCTCGGCGTAGTTCACGATGCTCTCGTAGTCCTTGCGTTCTATGCAATATTCGGAGTCACCATAAATAATCCGTTTATTGCGGGTATACTTACTGTTGTAGGATATTCAATAAACGATACTATCGTAATATTCGACAGAATAAGAGAGAACAGACAGCTTTACAAGAAACAGCCTCTCGGACAGACTATCGATATGAGTATAAACCAGACGTTGAACAGATCCATTATGACGTCTCTTACGACTCTCATCGTAATGGTGCCTATGACTATCATGGTTTCCACTTCCATAAGAGAGTTCGTAATTCCGCTTATGGTGGGAGTACTGGTAGGAACGTATTCCTCCATATTCCTCTGCAGCCCGCTGCTTTATGAAATAAGCAAGAACGAAGGCGTGTCGAAATACGTGGCATCTACGAAGAAGAACGGTAAAAAGAAGGAAAAGTAATCCATGTTGACCAAAGAGCAGTTTTTAGATGAGCTACTGAAATTTAATACGGGCTACGATACCGATTTAATCGGAAAGGCCTACGACAAGGCGAAAATGCTTCACGAAGGGCAGTTCAGAAAGAGCGGGGAACCCTATTTCATACACCCTATAGCTGTAGCGATAATTCTCGCCGGCCTCGGTATGGACGAGGAGACTATAGTCGGAGGTCTGCTTCACGATGTGGTTGAGGACACCGAATACACCCGTCAGATGCTCGTTGACGACTTTGGCGAAGAGGTTGCTCTTCTGGTCGACGGCGTAACCAAACTGGGCGCCATAAAGTTTGACACTAAGGAGGAAGCTCAGGCGGAGAGCCTGAGAAAGATGTTCCTGGCCATGTCCAAGGACATCAGAGTTCTGATTATTAAGCTTGCCGACAGGCTGCATAACATGAGGACTGCTCAGTACTGGCCTCCTCACAAGCAGATAGAAAAATCCCAGGAGACTCTGGACATATACGCTCCTCTTGCAAGCCGCCTGGGTATTTATACCGTTAAGTTCGAGCTTGAGGACATAGCCTTCTCATACCTTCATCCCGAAGAATATAAAACTCTCAGTAAAGAGGTCGAAGAGAAGAAGGAACAGCGGGAGCAGACCATCGCTCACGTCATAGAAGAGATAAAGGAAGCGCTGGATCAGATGAAGATGAAGTACGACATCTACGGGAGATCCAAACACCTTTACAGTATATACAGGAAGATGACCCTTCAGCATAAACAGCTTGACGAGATATTCGACCTTACGGCCGTCAGGGTTATAGTTGAATCGGTAAAGGACTGCTACGCCGTCTTAGGCCAGGTCCACACCATGTGGAAGCCTATTCCGGGCAGATTCAAGGACTATATCGCCATGCCTAAGCCTAACATGTACCAGTCCCTTCACACCACAGTCTTAGGTGACGGCGGCGAGCCTTTCGAGATTCAGATAAGAACATACGAAATGCACAGAGTCGCAGAATACGGTATCGCTGCTCACTGGAAATATAAGGAGGGCAAGTCCGGTTCAGGTCAGGACACGGAGGAGATGAAGCTGGCCTGGCTCAGGCAGACTCTGGAATGGCAGAAAGATCTTAATGATCCGAAGGAGTTTATGGAGACTCTGAAGATGGACCTCTTTGCCAGTCAGGTATTCGTATTTACGCCAAAGGGAGAGGTCATAGATCTTCCTGCAGGCTCCACACCCCTCGACTTTGCATTCAAAATTCACACTGAGGTTGGATGCAAGTGCGTAGGCGCCAAGGTTAACGGCAAAATGGTCACCATAGACCACGTTCTCAATAACGGAGACATAGTCGAGATAGTTACGTCCTCCAATTCCAGCGGCCCCAGCGTGGACTGGCTTAAGATTGCAAAGAGCTCAACGGCCAGAACCAAGATCCGTCAGTGGCTGAAAAAGCAGAGCCAGCCTGACGATATCGCAAGGGGCAAGGACGCTCTCGATAAGTTCGTAAGAAAAAAGGGATACGACCCTCAGCTTATAGAAAAGAGCGCATGGCTCACAAGGGCCATGAAGGAGCTTAACATCTCCACCATGAACGAGCTCTATATCCAGATCAGCAAGGGCGGCTCCCTTCTGAGTAAATACGCCAATCTTCTCTTTACCTACTACAATGAGGCGGTAGCAGCTGAGCAGAAGAAGGAAGAGGAGAAAGAACGGGCTATATTCTCTCAGGAAAAGAAGAAGGAGACGAAACCTGCAAGAAGAAACGACGACAATCCGGGAATCGTTGTAAAGGGCATGGATAATCTGATGATAAGAATCGCCAGATGCTGCAACCCTGTTCCGGGAGACGACATAGTCGGCTTCATCACAAAGGGCAGGGGAATTTCCGTTCACAGAAAGGACTGCTCCAACATCACATCCCTTCCGGAGGAGGAGAAGGCCAGATTCATAGATGTTGAGTGGGAGGACCTTAAGGTCGGCAAGGAATACGATGCGGAAATCATCTTAAACGGCATAGACAGGAGAGGCCTCTTCTCAGACATATCCAGAGCCTGCGAAGATATGGACGTGGATCTTACCGGCGTCAACGCCAAGGCAACGAGAGACGGCGACGCCACCATGACCCTTACTGTCAAGATTTCCAGCACCCAGCAGATGCAGAAGGTACTAAGGACCCTGAGAAATATCGAAGGTGTAACCAGCGTATACAGAGCCAGGTCGTAGGAACTTATTAAGTGCGGCCTGAATTCAGGAGAAAAGATGCTTAACGTTAAATCATACATCACGGGCCCTCTGGGCGTGAACACATACCTGGGATACGACGAGACAAAAAAAGCTTTCATCGTAGATCCTGGCGGATATTCGGAAAAAATTACAGATTACATCAGAGAGAACGGTCTTGAGCCGGAGTATATCATACTTACTCACGGACATGCGGATCACATAGGAGGAGTTGCAGCCTTTAAAGAGGCATTTCCACGGGTTAAAGTAATTGCATACGAGGATGAGAAGCAGATGCTTGCAGACCCTTACATAAACTCTTCCATGGATATACTGAGAAAACCCATAACGGTCGAAGCCGATATATTCGTTACAGACAGAGAAAATCTTACGGTTGGAGATACGGAGCTTACTTTCGTTCATACTCCCGGTCATACAAAGGGTGGAATGTGTATAATTGCACCGGGCTGCGTATTCAGCGGCGACACCCTGTTCAGAGCTTCTATCGGAAGGACGGACTTTTACGGCGGAGATTTCGGAGAGATCGTCGATTCCATAAGGAACAGGCTGTTCTGCCTGCCGGACGACACGATAGTCTACCCGGGACACATGGGCGTTACGAACATAGAATACGAAAAGAGGAATAATCCTTTTGTATAAAATAAGGATAAGGAATTTTGAAAAGAAAAATCTCATAGACGAGCTTATTCAGGTCTTTCTGAGACCGTCGGAGTACGAGATTACGGACGGCGCAGATGATGCTGCCTCAGGAGATGAGATTCTCACCTTTAACGGAGACGGAAATCTGGACCGCGACGGAATCAAGAGAGAGGTATACGAAAAGCTTTCCCGGATTACAGGACTTAAACCGGAGTGGGGAATTCTCACCGGTATAAGGCCTGTTAAGCTGTGCTCGGAGCTCTTTGACAGAACCGGAAATCTCGATGAGGTAAAACGGATTTTCAGGGAAGTCTACCTGCTTTCCGAGGACAAGACGGAAGATGTTACGAAGATGTACCTCTATCAGCAGAAATTTGCAGGAAAGGCTCCGGATAAGTCAGCGTGCGTATATATAGGAATACCGTTCTGTCCGACCAGATGTCTTTACTGCTCATTCGCCTCCAATCAGGTGGCGGATTCTGAGATCGCAAGGTACTTGACGGCTCTTCTAAAGGAAGTCCGCCGGGTCGGAAGGAGAATGAAGGATACCGGCATGTACGCCGAAAGCCTTTACATAGGCGGAGGAACGCCTACGACTTTGTCGGCGGAGCAGCTTGAGAGTCTTATGGACGAAATAAGGAATTCCTTTGACCTGTCAGGACTGAGAGAATATACCGTGGAAGCCGGAAGACCGGATACCATAACGGACGAAAAGCTTAAGGCGATTCGAAGCGGCGGTGCAGACAGGATAAGCATAAATCCTCAGTCCATGAAGAAAAGGACCCTTGAGCTCATAGGAAGAAGCCACAGCCCGGAGGATATCGTAAGGGCTTTTGAAACGGCAAAGAGTTTCGGATTTAAAAGCATAAACGCCGATATTATAGCGGGACTTCCGGAGGAAGACGTAACCGATTTTACGGATACCCTTACCCGGGTTATGAACCTTGGCGCCGACAATATAACAGTCCACTGCCTGGCCGTAAAGCGGGCATCGAGGCTCATAGAGGAGGATCCCGATTTTCACTACAGACAGGGAGAGACGGTGGGCAGAATGCTTGCCGGAAGCCGCAGGATTCTGACGGAAGCAGGGTACAGACCGTACTATCTCTACCGGCAGAAGCACATGGCCGGAGCGGGGGAAAACACCGGATGGTGCAGGCCGGGGACGGAAGGCATATACAACATGCGGATTATGGACGAGCATCAGAGCAACATAGCTTTAGGTGCCGGAGGAATATCCAAGATATATTATCCTGCGGAAAACAGGCTCGAGAGAGTGGCCAACGTTACTAATTACGAGCAGTATATAGACCGCATTGACGAGATGATAAAGCGCAAGGAAGACAATATTTTTACGGAGGTTGAGAAATGGTGACCAGCGCGCCTAAGGGCACAAAGGACATACTGCCTGAGCAGGTGTATAAGTGGCAGTACGTAGAGGAAAAATTCGCCGAGCTCTGTGAGAGATACGGCTTTAAGGAGATAAGGACTCCGGTCTTTGAGCATACGGAGCTTTTCACAAGAGGTGTGGGAGACACTACCGACATAGTGCAGAAGGAGATGTACACCTTCGAGGATCACGGACACAGAAGCATTACTCTGAAACCTGAGGGAACTTCTCCTGCCGTTCGCGCTTTCATAGAGCACAAGCAGTATGCGGAGGTTCAGCCGACTAAATACTACTACGTGACACCGTGTTACAGGTACGAAAAGCCTCAGGCGGGAAGGCTGAGAGAGTTCCACCAGTTCGGTATTGAAACTTTCGGAACAGGCGATATGCTGGCAGACGCCGAGGTAATATGCTTTGCCAACGATTTTCTCAGCGAGATGGGCGTAACCGATATAAGGCTGAGGATAAACAGCGTGGGATGCCCTGAATGCAGGAAAAAGCACAGAGAAGCTTTGAAGGACTTTCTGAAGCCTAACTACGACAAACTGTGCAACACCTGCAAGGACAGATACGAGAGAAATCCCATGCGCATCATAGACTGTAAATCTCCGGAGTGTCAGGAAATAGTAAAGGGCGCTCCGATGATGATAGACTATCTTTGCGACGACTGCAGAGAGGCTTTCGAGGAACTTCAGAGGAACCTCGATGCCCTGGGAATCGAATACGAAGTGGATCCGACCATAGTAAGAGGTCTCGACTATTACACAAAGACTGCATTCGAGTTCGTAACGGACGCCATAGGCGCTCAGGGAACAGTCTGCGGAGGCGGAAGATACGATCACCTGGTGGAAGAGGTCGGAGGACCTCCGATTCCGGGAGTAGGCTTCGGCCTCGGTATCGAAAGACTTCTGCTTCTCATGGAAAACCTGGGAGTTGAGATTCCTGAGCCCGATGCCGTCGATGCGTTTATAGCCGTAATGGGCGACGAGGCAAAGGCCTGCGGACTGAAGCTTTTGAGGGAGCTGAGACAGAAAGGCCTCAAGGTTCAGATGGATACCCTCGCAAGAAACGTCAAGGGACAGTTCAAGTATGCAAACCGCCTCGGTGCAAGGTACACCGTTGTCATAGGCGACGATGAAATAAAGGCAGGCGTAGTTTCACTGAAGGAAATGGCAACCAGCGAGCAGCGTGAGGTAAAGATGGAGAATCTTGCCGGAGAACTGATAAAACGGGAGGAATAGATGGGAAAACTTTTTAGACGCACGGCAATGTGCGGAGAGCTTTCAATTAAAAACGCGGGAGAGAAAGTCGTTCTCAACGGCTGGGTTGCAAAGCAGCGCAGTCTGGGAAGCCTGATCTTCCTCGACCTTAGAGATAAAAGCGGTATCGTTCAGATAGTATTTGACGATACACTGAAAGAAGAGCTGTTTAAGCTGGCGGAATCCCTTAGAAGCGAATACGTCATCGGAGTAAGCGGCGCGGTAAGAGAGAGAAGCTCCAAGAATCCCGATATGGCAACTGGAGATATCGAGGTTCTGGCAGACAATCTGGTGCTCTATTCCAAAGCGGATACACCGCCTATCTACGTTAAGGACGACGACAACGTAGACGAGAATCTCAGGCTGAAGTACAGGTACCTGGATCTGAGAAAGCTGAGAATGCAGCATAATCTGAAATTCCGCCACAAGGTGACGAAGATCACGAGAGACTTCTTCGACGAGAACGGATTCACGGAGATAGAAACTCCGATGCTCATAAAGTCCACCCCTGAAGGAGCGAGAGACTATCTTGTTCCGAGCCGGGTAAACAGAGGACAGTTCTACGCTTTGCCGCAGTCGCCGCAGCTTTTCAAGCAGCTTCTCATGGCCAGCGGATGCGACAGATATATGCAGATTGCAAAATGCTTCAGAGACGAGGATCTGAGAGCGGACAGACAGCCCGAGTTCACCCAGATAGACCTTGAAATGTCATTTGTGGAGGTGGACGACGTTCTGACCATTCAGGAAGAGTATCTTAAAAGACTCTTTAAGGAAACTCTGGACGTTGATATTGAGCTTCCGCTTATGAGACTTCCTTATGATGAGGCTATGGAAAGATTCGGTTCCGATAAGCCGGATCTCAGATTCGGTTTTGAGCTCAAGAAGCTTAACGACGTGGTTGCAGGAACCGAATTCAAGGTATTTGTCGACGCTCTCGCATCAGGCGGAGACGTTCGCGGAATCTGCATAGATAACGCTTCGGACAAATTCAGCAGAAAAGACATAGATAAGCTTACGGAACAGGCAAAGCATTACGGAGCAAAAGGTCTCGTATGGATAAGATTTGAAAAGGACGAGATCAGGTCATCTGTAAACAAATTCTTCTCTCAGGAGGAGCTGAGAAAGATAGGAGACATATTCGGAGCCGGCGAGAACGATCTGGTTCTCATCGCAGCCGACAGAGCCAAGGTAGTATTCGATACCCTGGGATTCTTAAGACGCCATATTGCAGGCATTTTAGGACTTCTGGACGACAGCGACTTTAAGCTTCTGTGGGTAACGGACTTCCCAATGTTCGAAAAGGACGACGAAACGGGAGAGCTTAAGGCGATGCACCATCCTTTCACCCATCCAAAGAACGAGGATCTTCATCTTCTGGACACGGAACCTGAAAAGGTGAAGGCCGACGCTTACGACATCGTTTTAAACGGAGTAGAAATGGGCGGAGGAAGCATCAGAATCCACGAAAGCGACCTTCAGCAGAGGATGTTCAGGGTTCTGGGACTTACCGACGAGGAGTGTCAGGAAAAATTCGGCTTCCTTCTTGATGCGTTTAAATACGGAGTGCCGCCTCACGGCGGAATCGCGTACGGTCTTGACAGAATGGTCATGCTCCTTGCAGGAGAGAACAGCATAAGGGAGGTAATGGCCTTCCCTAAGAACC
>CALXBQ010000046.1 GCA_944386595.1 uncultured Clostridia bacterium | reverse complement strand
TCAAATAGACGACAAAGTAGAAATTAAGCTGCATGAGATAGCAAGGACGCAATATCTGCAGGCAGCTTAATGATAGAGATTAATATTTACCTGATAATGATTTTACACACAAATTTGGACTTGACTGTTTGCGGCTTCGTGGCCCGCAGTTTTAGGAACATTGCGGGCCACTTTTTCTTTTATCTGCTACCTGGCCCACATTTCTGCCACTTATTGCGGGCCATTTACCTGACAAGCTGCGATATGGCCCGCAGTTTAACCGCCATTGCGGGCCACCCGGCTGCCGGAGAGAGATATGGCCCGCAGACGTTCACCGCTGTGCGGCCCAGAGAAATTAACAATTGCCGATCAAAAATTCAGGTTTGCAAACAGGCAGATGACGTTGTAAAATTCACATAAAGTATGAAGAGGAAATCGGACGAAGCATTAAAGCCGGATTTCCCCTGCAGATGTGGAGGCAGGTAAATGGCAAAAACTGGCATAGCCTTTGCAACCAACCAACCAACCAACCAACCAACCAACCAACCAACCAGACCTTAGTTATTCAGGCATTTTACAATGCCTTTAATATGTGAAAGTTCAGAAGCGCGCTGCGCCCTGCGGTAATCCGCAAGGCACGGCGTGCTTTTTTAGTTGCGTGAAAAGGAAAGAGGAGGCGAAAATGAAGAAGGTAAAGAAACGAATTTTAAGCCTGATGCTGGCGACCTGCCTGATTTCGGCAATGATGCCGGCAGCGGTATTTGCAGCGGGAACAGATGCAGGAAAGGCAATTCAGCTTGGGACAAGCGGAATTTCGGGATTTGAAAGCACGAAAAACTATGACTATATCTACTTTGGGAACTGGGAGGTGCAGGGTACGCATACCTCTTCCGGCCCTATCAAATGGCGGGTGTTGGACGCCCAGACCACCGCCGCGGCCCACCGGCACGCCCGACGAAGCAACACCGGCACGCCCCACCGCTTTGCGGCTTGAAAAGAAGAGGGTTTTTCAGTATAATTTAATAGTTAAGGCATAGCAGAGGAGAGCGATTCGGAAAGGGGGAGCAGAATATGGAAAACAGACTTATAGATCAGGACGTGCTTTACGAAGAGTCTCTGGAGAAGATTCTTGCGTATCTGGAAGAGAAGAAGTACTTTAAAGCCAGAGACGAGCTCCTTCGGTTTAACGAAGTCGATATTGCCGAGCTTTTGGAGGAAGTCACGGAGGAAGCGGGACTGCAGAAGACCGTTATCCTGTTCAGGCTACTTCCCAAGGACGTGTCGGTAGAGGTGTTCTCCGAGCTGCCGTCCGACGACCAGGTAGACATTATCAACGAGATAACCGATAAGGAAATAGACTACATCGTCGCGGAGATGGATTTCGACGATAAGATAGACGTGCTGGAGGAGCTGCCCGCCAACGTGGTGGACAAGATTCTGGAAAAGACGCCTAAAAGCGAAAGAAAGCTCATCAACACGTTTTTGAACTACCCGGACACCTGCGCGGGAAGCCTTATGACCCCGGATTACATAAGCCTTCAGAAGGACTGGACCGTGGCAAGGGCTCTTGAGCACATAAAGAAGGAGGGCATGGACGCTGAGACCGTCTATACCTGCTACGTAAAGGATACGGGAAGAAAGCTCATAGGAATAGTATCCCTTGCGACTCTCGTCATAACCGACGACAACGTCAGGGTGAAGGACATAATGAGAACCGACTTCGTATACGAGAACGTGTACGAGGACCAGGAGGAGGTAGCCGAGGACTTCAAGCGCTACGGATTCCTGGCAATTCCTGTTGTCGACAACGAGGACAGGCTGGTGGGAATCATCACCGTCGACGATATTCTGGACGTAATGGAAGAAGAGGCCACAGAGGACATAGAGAGAATGAACGGAGTTATCGACTGGGAGAACTCCGACAAGGACTATCTTGACATATCCGTAAGGCAGCACGTTTTGAACCGTCTGCCGTGGCTCATAATACTGATGGTGGCATACGTCTTTACGGGAATGATAATAACCCGGTTCGAGGCCACCCTGTCTCAGGTCATATGCCTTGTGGCGTACATGCCGATGCTCATGGGCACGGGCGGAAACACCGGCTCGCAGGCGGCAACCCTCATAATCCGCGGACTTGCGACGGACGAGGTGGACACTTCCGACGCCCTTGCGGTTCTTTGGAAGGAAGTAAGAGTAGGCTTCGTAATAGGAGTGATACTCAGCGCCATAAACTTCGTAAGGGTCTGCTGGATAGACGGAAACGGGGTGATGGTGGCCCTTACGGTCTGCACAGCCATGCTGTTTATAGTTATGTTTGCGAAGATTATCGGAAGTATGATTCCGCTTCTCGTGAAAAAGATGAAGCTGGACCCGGCCCTTATCGCAAACCCGGCTATTTCGTCCGTTTCGGACATCGTCGCCCTGACCATATATTTCCTCATGGCGATGCTGTTCCTGCATTTATAGGAAGGTGCTTATGGAGATCAAAGGATACACTGAAGGCGAATTTGCCGGAAGGCTGTTTCTTCCGAGGCTGGCCGATTCACACAAAGGCGATTACGGCAGGGTTTTAATCGCTGCCGGTTCCTTCGGCATGGCGGGGGCGTGCGCTTTTTCCGCAAAGTCTGCCCTGAAAACAGGAAGCGGTCTTGTGATGATACTGACGCCGGAGGGGAACGTGCCGGTGCTCCAGATTTTGTGCCCGGAAGCGGTGTGCCTCAGCGCCAGGGACGCCCTGGGAAGGCTTGCAGGCTTTGACGCGGCGGCGGCAGGCTCTGGAATGGGCAAAAGCAGCGAAGCGGGGGACGTCCTTTCAGAAATCCTCGCAGGTTACGAAGGGCCGCTGCTTCTGGACGCCGACGGACTGAACATGGTTTCGGAGAACAGGAAGGTGGCCGACGCGTTCCGCAGGAGAAAGGAAAACCTCAGGAAGACGGTGATAACTCCCCATATGGGCGAGGCCGCAAGGCTCCTGGGAAAAGACAGCCTTAAGGGCATGAGAAAAGAGGAAATCTGCCAGGCTCTGTTTGAGAAGTACGGGGCAGTGACCGTGCTCAAGGGCCACGAGACCTTTGTAGCATATGAAAATGAAATATGGATAAATCCGACGGGAAATCCGGGAATGGCAACGGCAGGGTCGGGAGACGCGCTGACCGGGATAATAGTTTCCCTGATGGGCCAGGGGCACGACCCGCTTACGGCGGCAAGAGCCGGGGTCTATCTCCACGGTCTTGCGGGAGATCTGGCCGCGGAGGAAAAAGGGGAATATTCCCTTACTGTTTCGGATATTGTAGAGAGGCTGCCTGATGCGGTAATTCATGTCAGCCGGTGCAAATGATTATATAAGGAGATACGCTATGGACACAAAGTATTTTGCCGATGTGGCCGCAAGGGTCAGAATTGACGTTATAAAGGCCATATACCACGCAGGGTCGGGACACCCGGGCGGAAGCCTTTCCGCCGCCGACATCGTTACGGCGCTCTATTTTAAGGAGATGAACATCGACCCGAAGAACCCGGACAAGCCGGACAGGGACAAGTTCATACTGTCAAAGGGTCACGCGGGCCCGGTGCAGTATGCGGCCCTTGCTGAGAGGGGATATTATCCGGTGGAGGATATGATGAGCCTTAGAAAACTGGGCAGTCCGTTTCAGGGACACCCGAACATGCACAAGGTCCCGGGCATTGAGATGTCCACGGGCTCCCTGGGCCAGGGGATTTCCGTGTCCGTAGGAATGGCTCTTGCGAATAAGATAGACGGAAATCCGGGAAGAATCTACACCCTTTTAGGCGACGGCGAGATTCAGGAGGGCCTGGTGTGGGAGGCCGCAATGTCGGCGGCTCACTATAAGCTGGACAATCTGGTGGCGATTCTCGACTACAACGGACTTCAGATAGACGGCCCCAACGAAAAGGTCATGACCGTTGCACCTGTGGACGAGAAATTCAGGGCCTTCGGTTGGAACGTCATCGTAATAGACGGACACGATTTTGAGGAGATATTTAAAGCCTTTGATCAGGCCAGAGAGTGCAAGGGAAAGCCGACCGCGATCATAGCGAAAACCCATAAGGGAAAAGGCGTTTCCTTCATGGAGGACGAAGCGGGCTGGCACGGCAAGGCCCCGAACGAGGAGCAGGCAAAGCAGGCAGTAGAGGAACTTGGAGGTGAGTGGTAATGACAGACAAAATCGCAACGAGAGCAGCTTACGGAAAGACTCTTGTAAAGCTGGGAGAGACCGACAAGGACCTTATCGTAATGGACGCCGACCTTTCCAAGTCCACCATGACCGCGGAATTTGCGAAGGCGTATCCGGAGAGATTTTTCAACATGGGCATCGCCGAGCAGAACCTTTACGGCACGGCTGCGGGGCTGGCTCTTTCGGGAAAGACCGTCTGCGCTTCCACATTTGCAATGTTCGCGGCTGGAAGAGCTTTTGAGATAATAAGAAATTCCATAGGATATACGGGGGCCAACGTCAAAGTCTGCGCGACCCATGCGGGAATCACCGTAGGCGAGGACGGCGCCAGCCACCAGACTTTCGAGGACATCGCCCTTATGAGGACCATACCGGGCATGACCGTGGTGAACCCGTGCGACGCCGTAAGCGCCGAAAAGCTTTTGGAGCAGGTTATAGGATTTAAGGGCCCGGCATACGTAAGGCTTGGAAGAGCGGCCGTTCCCGTTTTCTATAACGAGGAGGATTCCGTAACCATAGGAAAAGCCAACGTCCTCAGGGAAGGAAGGGACGTTACGGTCATCGCGACGGGCATAATGGTTTCCGAGGCCATGATGGCCGCATCTCAGCTTGCAGAGGAAGGAATCGACGTAGGCGTGATAGACATGCACACCATAAAGCCTCTGGACGAGGAGGCCGTCATAAACGCAGCGAAGACCACGGGAAAAATCGTAACCGCCGAAGAGCACTCCGTCATAGGCGGACTGGGCTCTGCGGTAGCAGAGGTGACGTCAAAGCACTGCCCTGTGAGAATCGAGATGGTGGGCCAGCACGACACCTACGGCGAGTCGGGTAAGCCTGAGGAGCTTAAGGAAAAGTACGGCATGACGGCGGCCGACATAGTGAAGGCCGTGAGAGAAGTATATTAAGCCTGTCGGTGAACCAATGGAAAAGAGAACAAAAGGTGAAACGGTAAAAGTTAAGATAGTTGACATGGCGGACAGCGGAGCCGGAATCGGAAAAGATGCCGGCTTTGCTGTTTTTGTTCCGGGAGCGGTGACGGGAGACGTAGTGACGGCAAGGCTTTCCAAGGTGAAGAAGAATTTTGCCGAAGGAGAGCTCATATCCGTGGAGGAGCCGTCGAAGGACCGCAGGGAGCCGTTCTGCCCGGCAGCGGGAGAGTGCGGAGGGTGCCCTTTCGGCACCCTGGCATACGAGGCTCAGGCCGAAATAAGGAAAAAGCACCTTTCGGACAGGCTTGAGAGAATAGGCGGAGCCCGGGCGGACGGAATAGCGTCCGACACGGTAACCATGGAGGAGCCTTTCAGATACAGGAACAAAGCCGTCATGGAGATTACGGCAGGAGGTCTCATAACGCTGAAGGGCGGCATACAGAAAAACGCGGGAGAGCCCGTAATAGGCTTTCACCGCCGGGGAAGCCATGACGTGGTGGACTGCGGCGACTGCATGCTTCAGGCGCCGACGGTGGCAGCCGCTGCCCGCGCCGTAAAGGAGTTTATGATATCGGATAACATTACGGCCTACGACCCGAAGTGGGAAAAGGGTCTCATGCGTCACATGATGATAAGAACCGCTTTCGGCACCGGAGAGGTGATGGCAGTCTTTGTCATAAACGGCAAAGGAATTCCCAACGCGCAGAAGCTTATCGGCATGCTGGACGACGCAATATACGACCTACCGCCGGGACCTGACGGAACGGAATACAGCCTTGAAAGCGTTGTCGTAAGCTGCAAAAAGGGGAACGGCCGGGGAAGCGTCTTCGGCGACGAATTTACGACCGTGGCGGGAAGCCCGGTGATACACGAACGCATAGGCGGGCTAGATTTTGAGATTTCGCCGGCGTCCTTCTATCAGGTAAACCCGGTTCAGATGGAAAGTCTTTACGACATCGCCGCAGATTTTGCGGGAGGGAAGGAAGGACTTTCGGGAAAGACGGTTCTCGACCTTTACTGCGGCGTGGGAAGCATCGGCCTGTGGCTTGCAAGAAAAGGCGCAGGGACGGTCATAGGAATAGAATCGGTCAGAGATGCGGTTCTTGACGCCAACAGAAACGCCGTTATAAACGGAATCGTAAACGCCAGATACATATGCGGAAAGGCGGAGGAGGTTCTGCCTCGTCTTGCAGGCGGTGAAGAGGTTGGCGGAATAACTCTTGAAAAGGCAGACATAGCCGTTCTCGATCCGCCTCGGGCAGGGTGCAGGGAAGAGCTCTTAGATGCCGTGGCAAAAGCGGGGGCAAAAAGAATCGTCTACGTCTCCTGCGACAGCGGAACCCTGTCCAGAGACGTGAAGTACCTTTCGGGACTTGGCTACGTTCTGACAAAGGCCGCGCCGGTGGATATGTTTCCTCACACGGCCGAATCGGAAGCCGTGGCCCTTCTCGAGAAAAAACAGCTTGCGCCGGGCGGAGAAGTGCTGTAAAATAAAGGCATCAAATACATTGAATTACATAGAACCGGATCGATTAAAATAAACGGGACTTAAAGAATCGGGGCTTAAACGACAGATCGGGGAGAAATCATGTTTAAGGAACGATTTGCGGTTAAAAGCGGAAACGCCGGAGGATTCGTATATCCTTCCGGAGTGAGAAAAATAGCTGTGACGGGAACAGGAGAGTGCGTAGGGGCGACTTTTATCGCCTCAGGCCTCTGCCTGTTTTTTGCGCGTAAAGGGGTAAGAACCAGTTACACCGAGGTGGGAAGACCGGCGGAAATGAGAAGGCTCATGTACGACAGTCTCGCCCTGGACAGGAGGCTTGGAAAGGAAAACGTAACGTCCGTCTACTCCGCCGTAAAGGATTCAAAGCCTCTGAAGGAGGGGGAAAATCCCGTGGACGGCGTGTTCTGGAGAGTCATTACGGAGGAGGACGCCGCCTGCGGCGTGGAGCTTGATCCGGGAGAGACGGCAAGGCTCATATCCACGGCGCGGGGGACGATTCAGGTGTTCGACGTGCAGGCAGACGAGGGCCTTGACAGACATCTTCTGGACATGGATCTCATAATAGCGGTGGCGGACCCCATGCCCTCGAAGCTCCTGCGGCAGAAGGACAGGATAAAGGCCCTTAAGAAAACAGGAGCTGCGGGAAACAGAATCCTGTGGGTCGTAAACAGAATGAACGACGGCGTCAGCAAAAGGCAGGTTCAGGGATTCCTTCGGGAAGAGCAGATTTTGTTCGCGGGGGATGTGCCGGCAGAGAAGATATATACGGCCGAGTTCAGGTGCGGACTTGCCCACAGCGACAGGGAGGTAATGTCAGAATATGACAGCATTTTCACTAAAATTTCACAAAGTCTTGGAATATAATGGCTTATGGCGGTTTAAAAAAAATAGATTTTGTAGTATAATGTAGCCTGTGTACGCGAAAAAGTTTTGATGAGGTAATTCGATGATAACTCTTGAGAATGTTACTAAGACATATTCCAGCAATATTGGTCTGGAAGATGCCAGCATACATATAGATAAGGGCGATTTCGTGTTTCTGGTAGGCCCCAGCGGAGCCGGAAAATCCACGTTCATCAAGCTCCTTCTTAAGGAGATAGACGCCGATTCGGGCAGCATAGTCGTAGACGGTCAGGAGGTGACCCGCCTCAGCAACCGAGAGGTTCCGCTGCTCAGAAGAAAGATAGGAATAGTGTTTCAGGACTTCAGGCTTCTTCCGAAGAAGACGGTTTACGAGAACGTGGCCTTTGCCATGGAGATCCTCCATAAGTCCAGAAAGCAGATAAAGAAGAGGGTTCCTCAGGCTCTCGCCCTGGTTGGAATTCCCGATAAGGCCGATAAATACCCGGACGAGCTTTCCGCCGGCGAGCAGCAGAGAGTTGCCATAGCCCGCGCCATAATAAATAAGCCGTCCCTTCTCATTGCGGACGAGCCTACGGGAAATCTTGACCCTGCAACGGCAGACGACATCATGGATCTGCTGAATAAGATAAATATGTCGGGAACTACCATAGTTATGGTTACCCATGCCAAGGATATAGTTGACAAGATGAATAAGCGCGTTATCGCCATAGAGTCCGGCCACATCGTAAGAGACGAGCAGGGACAGTACGGCTATGAAATGGCGCAGGACGATGTGAAGGAGGAGGTCTTTGACGATGCGTACGATAGGCTATAATCTCAAGCAGGCCTTCCTTCAGATAGGCAGAAACAAGGGTATGAGCCTGGCTTCGGTGTTTGCCATAACCGCCATGATGCTCATACTGGGACTCTTTTTCGTAATAACGGTAAACGTGAATCTCTTTTCGGAAATGCTGAAATCCGAATACGACGAGGTGGAATTCTTCCTGGAGGACGGAACCGATGCCGACGAAGCCCAGGCCATAATGGACAAGTTCGAAAACGAGCCGGGGGTTCAGGAGGTTGCCTTCCGCTCAAAGGACGACGCCATGAAGATAATGAAGCAGAGGTGGGGAGAAAACGGATATCTTCTGGATTCTCTGGGAGACAACCCTCTGCCGGATTCAGTTCTCGTAACGGTTGACTCTCCTGAAAACGCTTCAAAGATTACCGAGGCGGCGGAAGGGATGGACGGAATCGAGGACGTGAAGTACTACAAGGAAACCGTTGAAAAGCTGACGTCCATAACCGATTCCCTTCAGATAGGCGCTCTGGTGGTCATGGCGTTCCTCATAGTGGTTTCGGTGGTGGTGGTATCCAACACCATAAAGCTTACGGTTTTTGCAAGAGCCAGAGAGATTTCCATAATGAAGTACATAGGAGCGTCCAACTGGTTCATAAGGGGACCGTTCCTGGTCGAAGGTATAATAATAGGCATATTCTCCGCGCTGGTTTCGGCGGGAGTTACCTATCTGATATACGATAAGATAGTGGATATCATAGGGACGGACGTCATGACTATCCTGTCCTGCCCGATGGTTCCGGCAACTTACCTTGCCATGAACCTGGTGGCCGTTTTCGCAGCCATGGGAGTATCCATAGGCGCCTGCGGAAGCATAATATCCATGAGGAGATTTCTTGATACCTGATGAAGGGAGAGACTTTGGAAGATGAAAAAGAAAATCCTGTCATGCGCTCTTGCCGCGCTGCTGGTTCTTGCCATGGTTCCGGCGTACGTATATGCGGACCTGAACAGCGAGCTTGAAGACATTAACAACCAGAAGGACCAGGTTTCAAACGACATGGCTGAGCTTGAGGACAGCCTGGAAAAGCAGAAGGCGGAGCTTGACGAAATCGAGGCTGCCGTCTCCGCAAAGGAAGCCGAAATAGCAGCTGCCGAGGCCGAGATTAAAGCAACCAAGGAAAAGATAGAAAAGACTAAGAAGGATATAGAGCAGAGAGAAGAGGACTTGGGGCTCAGGCTGAGAACCATGTACAAGAACGGCTCTGTAGGATATATAGACGTTATCCTGGGATCCAACAGCCTTTCCGAATTCCTAAGCAACCTCTCCATGGTTCAGAGACTCTATCAGAGCGATCAGGAGACCATGAACGAGCTGGAAAAGCAGCAGCAGCTTCTGGAGCAGCAGTACGCGGAGCTGGAAAGACAGCAGGCGGCTCTTGAAGAGGAGAAGAAGGCTCTCAGCGAGAAGCAGAAGGAAGCTCAGGAGAAGAAGGATTCCATGCAGGCCGAGCTTGACGCCCTGGACGCAAAGCTTGACGAACTCAATGCCGATGCGGCCAACATTAGCGCTCAGATTGCGGCAAGTCAGAATCCGGATAAAGAGTATGAGGGAAGCGGAAGCTTCCAGTGGCCATGCTACGGAACCATAACCTCCTACTTCGGCTGGAGAATTCACCCTATATTCGGAGATTACAGATACCACAGCGGTATGGACATAGCGGTACCTACGGGAACGGCCATAGCGGCAGCCGAGTCGGGAACCGTAATTTTGGCCCAGTGGTACGGCGGATACGGAAACTGCGTGGTAATAGACCACGGCGGCGGAATTTCCACCCTTTACGGGCACAACAGCGCCCTTAACGTCAGCGTGGGACAGCAGGTGAGCAAGGGACAGACCATAGCGGCCGCAGGCTCCACCGGAAACTCCACGGGACCTCACTGTCACTTCGAGGTGAGAATAAACGGAGTGGTTACGGAACCGCGGAACTACCTGTCTTAATTAGCGGATTGGGATAAGAACTTACGATATGGAACTGAATCATAAGATACTGGAATATCTGAACACACTGGGATATGATACGGAAGAGGAGCTCTCTGAGTTCCTCTCCGACAAACCCCGCAAAGCATACGATCCATTCCTGCTCCTTGATATGGACCCGGGGGTGGATTTAATATTATCAGCCATAGACGAAGGGGAGACCGTGTGCGTCTACGGAGACTACGATGCCGACGGAATCACTTCGGTGGCGCTGCTTACGGACGTCCTTTCGGAGCTTACCGACGACGTCTTCTACTACATACCTTCACGTTTTGACGAAGGGTACGGCCTGAACCGTGAAGCCCTTTACAGGATACGTGAGGCAGGCGCAGGCCTTGTCATAACCGTGGACTGCGGCAGCGTGTCGGCGGAGGAGGTAAGGTACGGAGAGAGCCTGGGTCTTAAGATGGTGGTTACCGATCACCATACGGCCGTAAAGGAGCTGGCCCCGGACTGCCCGTTCATAAACCCTGCCAGGGAGGACTGCCCGTACCCGTTTAACTACCTTGCGGGTGTGGGAGTAGCGTTCAAGCTGGCGCAGGCCCTGGCGGATTCCGCGGGCCTCGACAGAAGGGTTCTCACGGGAAATCTGGATCTGGTGGGGATAGGAACCATAGGCGACATCGTTCCCTTAAGAGACGAAAACAGGACGTGGGCCAAGTACGGAATAAGAATGCTGAATCTGGGAGAGAGAAAAGGACTCAAGGCTCTCGCCGAAGCGGCAGGCCTTAAGCCGGGACATATAACCCCGGAGCAGATTTCCTTCGTCATAGTGCCTCACCTCAATGCTGCGGGTCGCATGGAGGACGCGTCCGTGGCCGTGGAGCTTCTCAGAACGAAGGACGACGAAAAAGCCCGCGCTCTGGCGGAAAAGCTTACGGAGCTAAACAGACAGCGCAGGGACGTTCAGGAAAAGGAGTTTCAGAAGTGCTGCGCCGTTGTCTCGGAGAAATATGAGCAGGACGACGTTCTGCTTGTAGAGGCTGACGATGCCCACGAGGGCATAACGGGAATAGTTGCGGGAAAGCTGAAGGAACGCTTCTCAAAGCCGGCAATCATCGTTACGCCGACGGAAAACGGCCTGCTAAAGGGAACGGGGAGAAGCGTGGAAGGCATAAACATATTCGACCTGCTGAACAGGAGCAGAGAGCTTTTTCTTAAGTTCGGGGGCCACAGCGCAGCCTGCGGCTTCACCATGGAAAAGGATAAGCTTCCCCGGCTGCGGGAGAATCTGAAAAGAGATATTGAACCTATGCTGGAGGAGGCCCGCTGCCTGCGCGAAGAAAGACCGTTCGGGGATATATTTTTTGATTCCTCGGAAGTTACACTTAAAACTGCGGAGCAGCTTGCGCGGATTGCGCCCTTTGGCAGGGACAATCCGGAGCCCGAGGTGGTGATTTCGGCGTCTGCAAGAGCCCTTAAGCGAATCGGAAGGGACGGAAAGTACCTGAGCTTTACGGCGGTCCTCGGAGACGGCAGGGAGCTCAGATGCGTGGATTTTAAAAACGCCGACGATACGGAAGCGGTAATCAGATCCCGGGGAGACGAAGGGGCAGGAAAAGCCGTAACGTTAAAGGGATTTTTGAGCGGTCAGAGCTGGAACGGAAGAAAATACCTGCAGCTTCAGGTAACCGGAGCCAGGTAATCCGGCGGAGACGATTGAGATGAACGAAGGAAAGAAAAGAATAATAGCGGCAGCGGCAGCCTTTGTCCTCGGCGTCGGGGTAACCGCAGGAGGCGTTTACGGATGGATGAAGGCCACCGGCACCATGCTCGCCGACGAAAAGACATATGAGGACTACCGGGAAACCGCAAGGAGGTACGCAAAGCTTGCCGAAATAGAAGAGCTTATAGAAAGCGACTATCTCTGGGACGCCGACGAAAACGCGCTTTTGGAGGCGGCCTGCGACGCTCTTTTAGCAGCCCTGGGAGATCCCTACAGCAGATACCTGAGCGAAGAGGAAATAGCGGGTATGGAGAGCCGCCTGTCCGGCGACATGGTGGGCGTGGGAATCAGGATTTACGAAAATGAAGACGGAGCTCCCGCCGTAAGCGACGTAATTTCGGAAAGCCCTGCGGACGCGTCGGGCATTGAAGCGGGAGACATAATCAGAAAAATAGACGGAAAAAAAGTGTCGACCACGGAGGAGGTCTCCTCGGCTCTTTACGGAGAGGCTGGGACAACGGTATCAGTAACATATGAGAGAGACGGGGAGGAAACGACGGTCTCTCTGGTTCGCGGCGAAATCCGGGACAGCAGCGTAAATTCGGTTATGCTGGAGGATAACGTCGGATACATACGCATTAAGACCTTCGGCGAAAAGACGGCCGACGACTTTGCCTCGGAGCTTTCGGCCATGGAGAAAAGACAGGTTCAAGGCGTAATCATAGACCTGAGAGGTAATTCCGGGGGGCTGATGGAGCAGGGAATAGCCATTGCGGACGCGCTCCTCCCCGAGGGGACCATAGTGTACACCGAGGACAAAAACGGTGACAGGGAAACCTTCAATTCCGACAGCGTATGCACTTCGCTGAAGTACGTTCTTCTCGTAGACGGTGAGACGGCAAGCGCTGCGGAAATAGTGGCTGCGGCAGTAAAGGACAACGGCGGAGGAAAGCTCATAGGTGAGAGAACCTACGGCAAAGGGGTCATTCAGGAGACCGTTTTCTTTGACGACGGAACGGGAGTGAGCCTTACTGCGAGACAGTACTTTTCTCCTTCGGGAGCGACCATTCATGAGAAAGGGGTAAAGCCGGATATAGAGACCGGTACAGGCGACGAGAGGGGCAGAGACCTTCAGCTTGAAGCGGCCATAGAGGAGATAACGGGTCAGCCCGGGAAAGGACGTTAAGATGTCATACGAATCCAAATTTCAGAGAGAGGATATTGACGAACTGTTCGACGGCATTCTCACGCTAAAGGACAGAGAGGACTGCTACAGGTTTTTTGAGGACATATGCACGGTGAATGAAATTCACGCCATAGCCCAGAGGCTTCAGGTGGCCAAGCTCCTTTCGCAGAAGAAGACGTACACGGAAATAGAGGAGGAGACAAAGGCTTCAACGGCGACCATAAGCAGAATCAACAAATGCCTAGTCTACGGAGCCGACGGATACAGAAGAGTCCTGGACAGGCTGTCCGAAGAGGAAAAGTAGAATGAAACCCCTCATATATATCTACGAAGGCGACTTCTCCACGGGAGACGCCGGATTTCCCATGATAAAAAGGGCGGCAGAGCTCTTCGGGGAGGAGAACGGTATAGAGATTCCCGAAGACCTGCAGATTTTGAGGGAGGAAAAGGGAAAGCCGTATTTTCTGGATTTTCCCATGTATTTTTCCCTGTCCCACTCCGAATCCATGTGGATGTGCATGTTCGCAGATACGCCCTGCGGTCTTGACGTGCAGAAGATGAGAAAATGCAGCTGGGAGAAGATTGCCGAGAGAAACTTCACAGACAGGGAGATAAGGTATGCGGAGCTTTTCGGCGAGGAAGGCTTTTTCCAGGTGTGGGTCAGAAAGGAAGCCCTGGCAAAGTACACGGGAAAGGGCTTTTTCAGCCACATGCCTCAGACCGTGGACGAAAACATCGACCCGGCGGAAACAGTCGAGGCCGACGGGAAGAGGCTCTTCATGCGGGAAATATATATTGCCGACGATATAAAGTGCGCATTTTGCTCAGAAAGGGACGAGGAGCCGGAGGTGAGACTGCTCATATGATCAGGTTCAGATTTCTTGTGGAGAACAAGACCGACGCGCCGCCATGTACGGCGGAACACGGTCTTTCCGTATTCATAGAGACGGAGGAGATGAAGATTCTCTTCGACGCAGGCGCCAGCGACATGTACGCCGAAAATGCGGTGAGAAAGAGAGTCCGGCTTGCGGACGCGGACTGCTGCGTCATAAGCCACGGTCACTACGACCACACGGGAGGAGTTCCCCTCTTTACGGAAATAAACGAAAAAGCTCCCGTATACATTCACAAAGACGCCTTCGGCGACTTTTACGGAAGTCACGGGGGAAAGATAGACAGTAAGCCATGCGGAATAATGTGGGACGGGGAAGAGCAGGCGCAGGTGAAGCCCAGACTCGTTCTGACCGACGGACCATTGTGGCTTACGGATAACATAGTGATATCGGGAACCATACCCGATATATCGGGCTGCGAGCCGCCGGAGAAGTTTTACGTTAAGGAAACGGACGCAGAGGGAAAAGCGGTATACAGGGAGGATTCCTTAAGCCACGAGCAGTTTCTGGCCGCCAGAACGGAAAAAGGCGTGTTTCTTTTTTCGGGATGCAGCCACAAGGGCATAATTCCCGCCATAGAGTATGCGGGAGAGCTTTTTCCCGGGGAACGCATCGCCGCAGTCATAGCCGGAATGCACCTTTACTGTGTAAGCGACGAGGAAAGGGAAAGGGCGGTAGAGAAAATCGCAGGGCTTAATCCCGACCTGGTGATTCCCGTTCACTGCACGGGAATCGACGCCATATGCATGCTGAAAAACCGGCTTAAGGACAGATGCTCCGCAGCTACGGCCGGTAGAAAGTACGAGTTTTAAGTCATGAACGCATACGACGCGGGGGCAAAATACGTTGCCTCAAGGAGCAGGACGGTTTCTGAGGTTAGAAAGCACCTTAAGGATAAGGGCTTTGAACCCGGGGAAATAGAAGCCGTAATAAACGATTTCACAGATTACGGATATCTGGACGACCGCCGGTATTCGGCGGATTTTGCCGCCTACGGCGCGGGCAAAGGCTGGTCGGACAGGAGAATCGCCGCCGAGCTTGAAAAGCGGGGAGTAAGCCCCGAAACGGGCAGGGACGCTTTAACGGAGTACGTAAGAGAGGGCGGAATTTCCGAGGCGGACAGGGCGTTTGCCGCAGCCCTTTCAATCGTCAGAAGTTCGGATATCCTTTCGCGGGAGGAGTTTACGGAGAAGGTCAAAGGCCGCATAGGCAGGAGACTTGCCTCCTACGGATATTCGCCCAGTATCTTCTACGAGACTCTCCGGCGCGTTGAAAGGTATCTTGAGGAAGAGAATTAAGACCATATGATTTTGGAAAGAGACGCAAGAACGGCCGCCCTCATAGGCGGGGACGCCCTTGAAAAGCTGAAGAACGCCAAAGTGCTCATCGCCGGTATCGGCGGAGTAGGGGGCTACATAGCCGAAGCCCTCGCCCGGGCCGGAGTGGGAACCATAGGAATCGTGGACTCCGACAGAGTGGCGGAAAGCAACATAAACAGGCAGATAATAGCCGATTACACTACCCTGGGCCGCCTCAAGACGGACGTCATGGAGGAGAGAATCGGACGCATAAATCCGGACTGCATCGTGAGGAAATATCCCGTATTCTACCCTGACGGGGAAGGGGTTCAGCCCGACGTCACCGGATACGATTACGTGGCCGACGCTATAGACAGCGTTTCGTCTAAAGTTCACCTGATAAAGGCCTGCATCGACGGCGGAGTTCCCGTAATCTCGTCCATGGGAACGGGAAACAAGCTTCACGGCGACGGATTCGTAATAGACGATATAAGCCGCACCAGCGTCTGTCCCCTGGCAAAGGCCGTAAGAAAGCGTTTAAGGGAAGTGGGGATTGAGGAGGGCGTAAAGGTCCTTTTCTCAAAGGAGCCGCCCGCAAAGACGGGAAGCAGGACTCCCGCCAGCATCAGCTTCGTGCCGCCGGCAGCGGGGCTTATGATGGCCGGAGAGATAATAAGAGATATTATTGGAGGAAAAGACATTGAACACAGTTAAAAAATTCGCGGCGGAGTTTGTCGGAACCGCGATAATGATTTTTACGGGAATTGCCGTAGCCATATCGGTAAACACCATGCTGTCGGCAAACAGCGTGGGAGTGCCTATGGGATTCAGCGTCACCGTTACGGCGCTGGCCTTCGGCCTCGGAATTACGGCCATGTACTACTGCTTCGGACACATTTCCGGGGCAAACCTGAACCCTGCCGTTTCCTTCGGCCTTATGCTGTCGGGAAAGCTGAGTCCTGTGGACTTTGCCGTATACGCAGTGGCCCAGATCGGAGGAGGCATAGCCGGAGCGGGACTGGTTGCGGCAATCATGGGAACGAGGGAGACTCTCTTTTCCAGCGGCTACGAAAATATGAGCACCTTCGGCCTTGAAATGTGGCAGGCCGTAATCGTCGACGTGGTGATGACCTTCGCTCTTGTGACAGTCTATCTTAACGTATCGGGAAAAGATGATATGAAAAATCCGGCGGGAATCATATACGGTCTTACCTTTGCGGCCGTATATATGGTGGAGATTCCTTTCACAGGAGGCTCGTCAAATCCTGCAAAGTCCATGGGGGCCGCCATCTGGCAGACTAACGGCAATCCCCTCAGCCAGCTGTGGGTTTTCGTTGCCGCGCCGCTTCTGGGAGCTGCCGTAGCGGCGGTTTTCCATATGCTCATGGAGTACGCGCCAAAGGCTGCAGAGGAGGAAAAAGATGACCATGACGACCTTTAAGCAGGTGTTCTTCAGAATTTACGACAGAAAAATAGCTTCGGGAGAGATAACCTTTTCCCGAAGCGGAATATCAAAGAACGATTTTACCAGGCTCTGCACGGAGGACGGATTCATACCGACGGAAGAAGCTCTGATGAAGATGTGCGAAGGCATGCTCCTTTCGGAGGACGAACGCAGGGAGCTTCTTGAAGCTGCCGCAGCCTGCGGTGAAAATCTTTAATAGTACCACCACATCAGAAGCATCGCCATAAGGGGTATGGTGATAAGCGAGGTGAAGGTGGTGAGAGAAACGATTTCAGCCATTAACTGGCTGTTTTTCTTTTTTTGTTCGGCAAGAGCGACGGGCACCATGGCGCTTGGGAAGGTTGCGGCAAATACCAGGGTAATCTTCGCGTCGTCGTGGAGAAAATCAAGAGGCGCAGTTACCGCAAAGACCAGCAGAGGGATTACCAGCATTGAAACGAAGTTGGTTATCACCATCTGCCTGTCAGAGAACATCTTTCCTATGTCGGCGGAGCCGAGACGGATTCCCACTATTATCATGGAAAGGGGAACGGTCACGTCGCTTAAGGTGACTATGACCTCGTCCAGCATGGCGGGAGGCTGAACTCCCGTAAGGAGCATTACGATTCCCGCGATTACCGCAAGCATGGAGATGTTGCACATGGATTTAAGGGTCGCCTTTACATCGGGCTTTTCCCTGTGTCCCAGCTCCAGAACGGGAGGCACGGCCCCGTACATGTAGACGTTGAGTATGATGTTCTGCATGACCATGAGATAGAAGATGTCGCTTCCGAATATGGCCATGGTGACGGGAAAGCCCATGAATCCGCTGTTGACGCAGGCGGTTGCGGCGACGTATATGCCGAAGTCCTCCTTAGGGCTGAATTTGAAAATCCGCACCACACCGAGGCCGATAAAGGTTGCCGCCGCAAAGTATACGGCGGAGCCTGCGAGAACCTGCACCGTGGAGGAGATTATCTCCGGCGAAAGCTCTTTGTCGTATATGGAGCACATGGCCATACAGGGCGCCGTAACGTAGAGCATCAGGTTGGAAAGAGGGCCCGACGCGCTGTCCGGTAGCACCCGGGCCTTGTTTGCCACAAAGCCTACCAATATCATTAGAAATATGACTAAAACCTTTTCGATTACTACGAGCATTGAATTCTCCTATACGATAAGAAGTCCGATTCTGTACACGATGAAGGTGACGGCCCATGCCACGGCAAGCTGAAAGCCGGCCGCTATGAACATCCACTTCGTGCTGCCGGCCTCTTTCCTGATGGTGGCAAGGGTGGCGGCGCAAGGTATGTAGAGGAGGCAGAACACCATGAGGCACAGGGCGTTAAGCTGACCGAAGCCTAAGGAGGCCAGAATACCGGCCATTTCGCTCATGCCGTCTGCGGAGTTTATGTTGCCGATGCCGAACAGAACGGCGCAGCTCGATACCACTACTTCCTTTGCGGAGATACCTGCGATAAGGGCAACCGCTATCTGCCAGATTCCGAGGCCGACAGGCGCAAAGAACGGCACCAGAGCCTTTCCTATAACCGCGGCAAAGCTTTCCGTCATATCGGACGTGTAGCCGCCGCTTCCGAAGCTCATGAGAGCCCAGAGGATTATGGAGGCTATGAATATGGTGGTTCCTGCCTTTGTCAGGTAGTCCTTAACCTTTTCCCAGACGTATATTCCCACCGTCCGCGCCCCCGGAAGCTTGTAGTCGGGAAGCTCGATCAAAAGCCTGCCCGGATCTCTTCTCTTATCCACGGCGTGAAAGACCGCAAGTACGATGATGGCCGTCAGCAGTCCTCCCACGTAGAGGCAGAAGGCTATGAGAGCGGGGCTGTCCGGAAAGAACATGCCCGAAAACAGTATGTAAATGGGAAGACGGGCGCTGCAGCTCATAAACGGAGTCACCAGCATAATTTTCTGTCTGTCCCTCACGTTTTCAAGGGTACGGCTCGCCATGATGGCCGGCACGGTGCAGCCGAAGCCTAAAATCATCGGAATGAAAGCTCTGCCGCTTACGCCCAGTCTGCTCATGATGCCTTCCATGACGTAGGCGACTCTGGACATATAGCCGCTGTCTTCAAGGAGGGCCAGAGCGAGAAACAGTATGAATATGTTAGGCAGGAACGTGAGAATTCCTCCCACGCCCGCAACGATGCCGTCTACTATGAGGGATATTATAACGGGACTTGCGCCCAGGGCTTCAAGGCCTTCGGAAAGGCCCGACGAAAGGGAGTCGATCCCCACCTCCATGAAGCCTTTGATCCAGTCGCCGAAGGCAAAGGTCAGAATGAATACCACGGCCATGATGGCGAGGAAACACGGAACGCCCCAGATTCTGCTGGTGAGGAGTCCGTCGATTTTCTCGGTGAGAGCCTCGGCCTTTTCGCTTTTGACGAGAACCTCGTCGATGATTTCCTGAATGAAGTCGTATTTCTGATTTATAATGTCCGACTCGTAGCTTCTGTCAAGGACGTCCGGAAGATCTACGGGATAATTCCGACAGACCTCGCCGTCCTGTTCCAAAAGCTTTATGGCGTGCCATCTCGGGTTTTCGATATCCGGATACTTTTCGGAAAGAGCGTCCATAATGACGTCTATCTTATCCTCTATCTCGTCGCTGTAAACCATGGCAAATTCGGCATGATGGTCGTGACGGTGTCCGGAGTCGTAGGCGTGCTCGTGAATGAGAGGGTCGTGAACCTGCGCGTCCTTGTGGTGCTCCGCGGCGTGCATGAGTATGGAAAGACCCGTTCTCTTCCTTGCGGAAATGGGAATCACAGGGCAGCCCAGCATTTCCGGAAGCCTGTGCATGTCTATTTCCGCGCCGCGCTTCTTTACTATGTCCATCATGTTGAGGGCAACGACTACCGGCTTTCCCAGTTCCAAAAGCTGGAGGGTAAGGTAAAGATTTCTCTCAAGAACGGAAGCGTCCACAACGTCGATTATTACGTCGGCCTCCTCGCTCATTATGAAGTTTCTGGCAACCTGCTCCTCCATTGTGTAGGAGGTGAGGCTGTATGTTCCGGGAAGATCCACAAGGCGTATCTCTTCGCCGTTTCTCGTAATGGTTCCTTCGGTCCTTTCGACGGTAACTCCCGGCCAGTTGGCAACTTTCAGGTTGGCTCCGGTGTAGGCGTTGAACAGCGTCGTCTTTCCGCAGTTAGGGTTTCCGATAAAGCCTATTGTCATGGACATCAGTTATCGCCTCCTTCCACGGTGATGTTTTCGGTGATGTTCACCCCAAGGGCGAGACGGGTGCCTCTCACGTATACGATGAGGATTCCCCTGCCCTTCCTGTTGTAGACGGATATGGGAGTGTTTTCAATCATGCCCAAAACCTCCAGCCTTTTCGCAAGAGCTTCGGGCAAGTCTATATTTTTAACCCGGTAGGTTTTTCCGGGTACACACTGGCTCAGTTTCATTTAAAGCTATTTCTCCTGTTTCTGATGACGGCGTTTCCAGTCCTTGATGGAAGCGAGGCGCTCCTTGTACCTGGCCTCAAGGCCCTGCTCCGTCGGTTCGTAGTAGACTCTGTCCTTAAGGGAATCGGGAAGGCACTGCATGGCGGCCATCTTTTCCTTGGTGTTATGGGCGTACACGTAGCCCTCGCCGTACTTCAGGTCTTTCATGAGGCGGGTCGGGGCGTTTCGTATCACGAGAGGAACGGGCTCGCTCAAAGTGTTCAGCGCGTCGTCCTTTGCGCGGTTATACGCAACCTCCATGGCGTTTGACTTAGGCGCCATAGACATGTAAACCACGGCATGAGTAAGGTTTACGGAGCACTCGGGCATGCCTATAAAGTGACAGGCCTGGTAGGCCGCCACGGCAACCTCGAGAGCTCTGGAATCGGCAAGGCCCACGTCCTCGCTGGCAAAGCGGACAACCCTTCTGGCAACGTAGAGAGGGTCCTCTCCCGCTTCAAGCATTCTGGCAAGCCAGTAGACGGCCGCGTCGGGATCCGAGTTTCTCATGGACTTGTGAAGGGCGGAGATTATGTTGTAGTGCTCTTCGCCGTTTTTGTCGTAGAGAAGGGATTTCGTGGAGATGCACTGCCTGAGCACATCTTCCGTTACGGCCGTGCCGCCTCCTTCAAGGGCTTCGCCGTTAAGGACGGCCATCTCGAGGGTGGAAAGAGCAGTCCTTGCATCTCCGTTTGCAAATTCTGCGATGAGCCTTAAAGCGTCCTCGTCTATCTCCACCTTCTGGTCCCCGAAGCCTAAGGGATTTTTCACCGCTCTTGAAAGAAGCTCCGTCAGGTCGTCTACAGTAAGCCCCTGAAGGACGAAAACCTTGCACCTGGACAGAAGAGCGCTGTTGACCTCAAAGGACGGATTTTCCGTAGTCGCGCCTATGAGGATTATGCTGCCCTTTTCCACGAAAGGAAGGAAGGCGTCCTGCTGTGCCTTGTTGAAGCGGTGAATCTCGTCAACGAACACTATGGTCCTGCGGCCGGTAAAGCCGTTTTCATCAGCCTGCTTCATGACCTGGCGTATTTCCTTTATGCCGCTGGTAACGGCGGAGAAATCCACGAACTCGGAGCGGGTTTGGCCCGCTATGATCCGTGCAAGGGTAGTCTTGCCCACGCCCGGAGGCCCCCAGAATATCATGGAGGAAATGTTGTCTTCCTCTATGAGTTTCCTCAGGACTTTTCCCTCGCCTAGAAGGTGCTTCTGACCTACGAATTCGTCCAGGGTGCGGGGTCTCACCCGGGCCGCCAGGGGCTGGCTCATGCTGTTTTCAAAAAATGACATCTGTTTCATTTTTTATCCCTTTAACATAAAACGCCGCCCGGCGTAAATCTGCCGGGCAGCCCCTTGTAAAATCCCAAACAATCGCAGCTTAGCTCTTCTGCTTTCCGAAGAGAGCGAGGAGCCTTAAGAAGATGTTGATAAAGTCCAGATAAAGCTGCATTGCGAAGTAGATGTGAGCCTTGCTCACGTCGTAGTAGCCGTAGTTCTGAGTGTTCTTCAGCTTGTTCACGTCGTAGATGGTGATTGCAAAGAAAAGGGTCAGCACGCCGGCGTTTATGAGAAGCTGGGTGAAATCGCTTTTGAAGAGGAATATGTTCAGCGCCTCGATGATGATGGCGGCGATGAGGAATACGAACAGATATACTCCCCAGCCGGTCATATCCTTCTTCGAGTTATAGCCTATGATTCCGAGAGCTCCGAATGCAAGAGCGGCAACGCCGAACAGCATCACTATGGAGCCGAGCTCGTAAACCACGAATATGCACGAAAGGGTTACGCCGTTTATGAGGGCGTAGAGCAGGTAAAGGAAGGTCACCATGAAAGCGGGCAGCCTTCTGAAGAGGAATGAGAAGATGACCACGGCTGCAAGCTCCGTAAGAAGAAGTCCCGTAAACATTCCCGATGTAAACACCCGCATCCACAGGCCCGACGAATACGTGAACCACGCCGCGCCTCCCGAGACGATCATTCCTATAAACATCCATATGAAGCTCTTTCCTAAAAGCTTATTGGTTCCGATGCCGGAATAGTTTCCGGCGGTATCCATGTAATTGTTCATTATTTTTCCTCCGTATGCTCCTTTATGAGCTTATCCTTAACGTCCCACAGCTTCTGGGAAAGATCCACGTAGTAGGTCTGCGGGTTTTCAAATCTCAGGGTTTCATCCCAGAGAGTGTCTATCTGCTCTCTGCAGTAAGTCTTTACGTCCTCGATATCGGGCTCGTCGTAGACCAGTTTTCCGTGATCGAAGAGCTGAACTCTCAGGTTCTTTGCGTAGAAGTTGTAGAGCTTCTTCCTCTTCCATACGGCGTCCGGATCGAAGATTTCATATCCGTCCACCTCGGGGATGGTTTCGCCGTCCAGGGTCATAACGTCCGCAAGCGCCTTGTGGCTGTCTTTGTCGTAAAGCCTGTAGAGAGTCTTAAAGCCCGGGTTGGTAATCTTGCCCACGTTTTCGGAAATCTTTATCTTAGGTATAATCTCTCCGTCCTTTTCAAGGGCGGCAAGCTTGTACACTCCGCCGAACACGGGCTCCGATTTTGCCGTAATGAGCCTTTCGCCTACGCCGAAGTTATCTATCTCGGCGCCTTCCAGTATTACGTCTCTGATGATGTACTCGTCCAGCGAGTTGGAGACGGTGATGGTGCAGTCCTTAAGACCGGCGTCGTCCAGCATCTTTCTGGCTTTCTTCGTCAGATAGGTGATGTCGCCGCTGTCTATTCTTATGCCCATTCGGGCAGGCTTCATTTCTTTGAAGATTTTGATGGCGGCCGGAACCCCCGACTTCAGCACGTTGTAGGTGTCGACGAGGAGTACGCAGTTGTCAGGGTAGATCTCAGCGTACTTCTTGAAGGCCTCGTATTCGCTTGGGAACATCTGAACCCAGCTGTGGGCCATGGTTCCGAGAGCCGCGATGCCGTAATCCCTGTCCGCGATGGTACACGCCGTTCCCGCGCAGCCTGCGATGTAGGCCGCTCTGGCTCCGTATACTGCGGCTGCGGTTCCGTGAGCTCTTCTTGTACCGAACTCCATGACAGGACGGCCCTTGGCCGCTCTTACGATTCTGTTGGCCTTGGTGGCTATGAGGCACTGGTGGTTGACGGTGAGAAGAATCATGGTCTCCACGAACTGAGCCTGGATAACGGGGCCTCTTACCGTGACTATAGGCTCGTGAGGGAATATAGGTGTTCCTTCCGGAACGGCCCAAACGTCGCAGGTGAACCTGAAGTTTCTCAGGTATTCCAGAAAGTCATCGCAGAAGAGGTTCTTCTCCCTTAAATACTCGATGTCTTCGTCCGTAAAGGTGAGATTATCAAGGTAGTCGATGAGCTGGCTTATTCCGGCCATGATGGCGTAGCCTCCGCCGTCGGGCACTGTTCTGAAGAACATGTCAAAATAAGCGATCTCGTCCACCTTACCTGACTGAAAGTATCCGTTTGCCATGGTGATTTCGTAGAAATCCGTAAGCATAGTCAGGTTTTTCGTTTTAATCATTTTTAATTGTCTCCTGTCCCGGCACTTTTTGTCTGGTGCCTATCTTGTTTATTATACCACATATCGGGCAGGTTTCACCCTATATTTTCATCTTGCAAATTCTTCCAAAAAACGGTAAAATGTCACTACGAAAAAAACGGCCTGAAGGGGAGGGGAAAATGACCGACGCGCTCATCACTTTAATAAAGTGTCTCGCCGCCGTCCTCGCCGGAATTTTCGCGGGAAACGGCGCCGTGTACTTCTTCAATAAAATGCCTGCGGCATGGCTTACGGACTACGGGGAAAAGCCTTCGGAGGAGCTTCTGGACCCTTACACCCAAAGGGTGAAGAGCTACCCGTGGAAGTTCGTGTTCACCATGCTCTTTTCCGTGCTCTACATAAAGCTGGTAACGGAGGACGTGCAGCTTGCCGCCGCGGGAGCCTGCGTTCTCTGGCTGCTTCTTGAGACCGCCATAGCCGACAGCAAATACAGGATAATCCCCGATCAGCTGGTGGTTCTCATCGCGGTGTGCGGCATAGGGCTTATTCCGTTCCACGGAAGCTGGCAGAGGTGCCTTTACGGCGTTATCATAGGCTTCGGATTTATGGCTCTGACGGCAATCCTGGGAAAGATTACATACAGGCGCGATACCGTAGGGGGAGGAGACATCAAGCTGTTTTCGGCCCTCGGCCTCGTGTGCGGGCCGGGAGGGATAATACTGGTGTTCATGATGACGGCTCTTCTCAGCGCTGGCCACGCCGTGATTCTGATGGCGAGAGGAAAACTGAAGAGAACAGATACCATCGCCATGGCACCGTATATAGCCATAGCTTCCTGCATTTATCTGGTATTCGGGTACGGCATCGAGGAAACCCTGTTTGCAGGACTTATGAATTTTTGATATAATAAACCGATTAAGGAGATTCGAATATGATTACAGGAAAGCAGAGAAGTTATCTTAAAGGTCTTGCCAATCAGCTGGATCCGCTGGTGTTCATCGGCAAGGCGGACCTGACGGATACAGTAATAAAAGAGATAGACAACGTTCTCAACGCCAGGGAGCTGGTGAAGGTGAAGATACAGGAAAGCTCTCTCCTCGACCCGAAGGAGACGGCAAACAGGCTGGCGGATATGCTGGGGGCCGAGTTCGTTCAGGCCATAGGCCGCAAATTCGTCCTCTACAGAGAGTCAAAGGACAACAAGAAGATTTATCTGCCGAAGTAGCAAGCCATGGAGAAGAACATACTTTTAACCGTAGAGTACGACGGAACGGACTTTTTCGGCTGGCAGAGGCAGCCCGACGTCAGGACGGTTCAGGGTGAAATAGAAAAGGTTTTAAGCGTCATCTGCGCCCGGAAGATAGAGATAAACGGAGTGAGCAGGACTGACGCGGGAGTTCACGCTCTGGACCAGAAGGCAACCTTTTCCGCGGATTTTGCCATACCGGTCGAGAAAATAGCGGAGGTGGCCAATAACCTCCTCGATGGAGGGAAGAAGCCGGCCCGTCAGCCGTCGGACGTGAGAATAATAAGGGCTGAAGAGGTTCCGGCTGACTTCCACGCCAGATTCAGCTCGGTGGGAAAGACGTACAGGTACCTTATAAACAACAGTTCCGAGCCTGACATATTCATGAGAAACCGCTGCTACCACGTTCAGCAGAGACTTGACGCAGAGGCCATGAGAGAGGCTGCAGCCTTTGTCACAGGAGAACATGACTTCGCAAGCTTTCAGGCGGCGGGAGGAAACGAGAGAGAGACCACCGTCAGAACCGTGTACGATCTGAGAATTGACGGGAGCGCCGGAGACTACATCACAATGGAGATAACCGGCGACGGATTTCTGTACAATATGGTGAGAATTATCGCAGGAACCCTGGTGGACGCGGGCCTGGGGAAAATTCCGGCAGCGTCCCTTAAGGATATTCTTGAAGCAAAGGACCGCACGAAGGCCGGGCACACGGCGCCGGCGAGAGGTCTTTACCTTGCAAAGGTCTATTACGACCGGGAAGAAATGAGAGGATAGCATGTACGAGAGCAAAAATCGCCCGGACTGGGATCACTACTTCATGCAGATGGCGGAGCTTACGGCTCAGCGCTCCACCTGCCTTCGCCGCCACGTAGGCGCGGTTATCGTAAAGGATAAGCATATAATCGCAACGGGATACAACGGAGCCCCGAGGGGAATCGCCCACTGCGACGAAAAGGGAGGCTGCCTGAGAGAGAAGCTGGGCGTGCCGTCGGGAGAAAGACACGAGCTCTGCCGGGCTCTTCACGCCGAGCAGAACGCCATAATCCAGGCGGCGACTTTAGGCCAGAGCATAGAGGGAGCGACCATCTACATCACCAATCAGCCGTGCGTGATATGCGCGAAGATGATTATCAACGCGGGAATTGAGCGCATCGTGGTGAAGGACGGTTACCCGGACGAGCTTTCGGTGGAGATTCTTGCAGAAGCGGGACTTAGGATAGTCATGCTGAAGGACGCTTAGGAGATAAAATGGAAATTACACTGCGCAGTGTTCTGCTGATTTTGGGCGTGGCGTTTATGATCGCATTTATCGTCACCCCGCTCAGCATAAAAATAGCGCCGAAGATAGGCGCAGTAGATGTGCCGAAGGACAGCCGGCGCATGCACAGAAGAACCATACCCCGGTTCGGAGGTCTTGCGGTTTTTGCGGGAACCATGATAACCGTGGGGTTTTTCCTGTGGGACGATCCGAAGATACGCGTTGCCATGCTGGGCGGCGCGCTGATGTACGTCCTGGGCGTCGTGGACGACCTGAAAAACCTCCACGCGGGGATAAAGTTCGGATATCAGATAGCCGTGGCGGTTATGATCTACGCCATGGGCATCAGGATAAGCATAATAAACAATTACTTCGGGCCGGGCAACTGGATTTTAAGCGACGCCATCTGCTTTATAGTTACGGTATTATGGATAGTCGGTATCACAAACACCATAAACCTCATAGACGGTCTTGACGGTCTTGCGGCCGGGACTTCAGCCATAGCGGCGCTATGCATCGCGTACATCGCCTATATTCACGGAGATACCTTCGGAATGGCGACCGTGTGCGTGGCGATGCTGGCTCTTGCAGGCTCCTGCCTGGGATTTCTGCCGTATAACTTTTCACCGGCCAAAACCTTCATGGGCGACGGAGGGGCGCTGTTCCTCGGCTTTATGATAGCGGTTCTTTCCGTCATCGGACCTTTAAAGCGTTCCACTGTAATCGCAGTGGTGGTGCCTGTAGTGGTTCTGGCCATTCCTATTTTCGATACGTCCTTTGCCATAGTAAGGCGCATCGTAAACCGCAAGCCTATCATGGAAGCGGACAAAGGCCATCTTCACCACCGTCTCATGGATGCGGGCTACGGTCAGCGCAGGGCGGTACTCATGCTCTACGGCATCAGCGCCATTATGGGAATGGCCGCCGTACTCATAAGCCGCGAGCTCTACAAAGACGCTGCGGCCCTTGCTGTTATCGCCGCCGTCTACCTCTACGTGTTCCTGACGGACCCTAACCACAAGATGCCTCACATCAAAGCCGTCAACATCGCCAAGGAGGAGAAGAAGCAGGCGGCTTCGGAGCGCGCCGCCGCCGAGGAAGAGGCTGAAGCTGGCGACGAGGCTGGGGCGCCTGGCGCGGTAGGCGGCACTGCGACAGCTGAGAATGAAGAATAGGGCTTATCGATGTACAGAGGCCTGCGACTCGAGATTAATTATGGAATTTAAGAAAGTGTTCGATGAAAACCGCGTTCTCAAGCTTTGAGGTCGAAAAAACGTTCAACCTGAAAAGCGAAAAAAGCCCTCGAGGTCGAACAGCCTTCCGGAAGGCGAGGAAAAAACAATATTGAAAGGCTGATGTCAGCAGATTGGGCTTTTCAGGGCACGACAAAACAGCCGCCTGCGCCTGCGCTCCATTGAAAGCGGGCGGTTACCTGTCCTGTTTGTTCAGCTTCTTGCGAAGGGCTTTGTAGGATGTCGCAACGCTTTCTATGAATTTGACTTCGTCGGGGCTGAAACCCATCATCGGCTCGATAACGTCCTCGGCGATTCTTGAAACCTGCTCCTCCAACTCGACGCCGGTGTACGCGCCGGCTATCAGATAGTCGCAGGACACGTCGAGGACCTGGCTGATTTTGTAGAGGTTGCCCAGGGCGATGCCCTTGTTGCCGTACTCAACCTCTGCGATGAACTTTGGCGAAAGGTCGGTTGCGAAGGCAAGGTCTTCTCTCGTCATATCCAGATGCTCGCGCTGGGTTCTGATGCGTCTGCCCATGTGAATGTGGTTCAGCTCCTTAAGCTCGGGTTTTGTGTAAAGCTTTGCCGCCATTTTCTCCGGTCTCCTTTCGTGAATATCACGGGTATAGTGTAAACCGGTGAAAAACGGCCAAAAATGAATCTACAGGCGGAGCGATTGCTACTAAAAGGAGAAAAAATACACCCTAAGAGGCAGCTGTTACCTCTCAGGGTGCAAAATCCTTGCAGACGTTTACTCCAGTATTTCCCCTTCGGTGGAGATGGTGACCACCTGCCAAGGGATAAATTTTCCGCTGTCCTGAAGCGCTTTCTTCACGGCCATTTCTATGCCTCCGCAGCAGGGAACCTCCATTCTCACCACGGTGACGCTTCTAATGTCGTTGTTCCTTATAATCTCCGTGAGCTTTTCGGAGTAGTCCACGCCGTCCAGCTTCGGGCAGCCTATCAGGGTAATCTTGTTCCTGATGAAGTCCTCGTGGAAGCTGCCGTAGGCGTAGGCGGTGCAGTCTGCGGCTACGAGAAGGTTGGCGCCGTCAAAATACGGAGCGTTTACCGGGGCGAGCTTTATCTGAACCGGCCACTGGGAAAGGCGGCTGGTGTTTTGTCTGAAAGCCGGAGCTGTCGAAGGCGCTGTCGGCGCAGCTGAAGCTCCGGACGCTGCTGGTGAGGCGCTCATATCTTCACAGGAGCGGTTTATTGCTCTGCTGTGGGAACCGGGACAACCGCAGGCAAGGGGCTCTTCGGCTCCGGCTCCTGCAGAGGTTGAGGAGTTTGTAGAGGTTGCGGAGTTTGCAGCCTTTGCGCGGGCGGCCATATTGGCTTTAACCGCAGCCTCGTCGTATGCGAGGGCTTCTCTCTCCACAAAACTTATTGCTCCGGTAGGGCACGTCGGCAGGCAGTCTCCCAGGCCGTCGCAGTAGTCGTCTCTCAGGAGGGTCGCCTTTCCGTCCACCATTCCGATGGCCCCCTCGTGGCAGGCTTTGGCGCAAAGTCCGCAGCCGTTGCATTTGTCCTGATCTATGTGTATTATCTTTCTTATCATTTCTCGTTTCCTTTCTTTAAACTTTGAAATTCCGTTGACTATGGTCACAGTATAGGCTACTATGGAGGAAAAGTACGTTGTTTTTACAACGAAAGGAAAAAATATGGAGAAAAAATTTGAGATTCTTGAAAAGTGCAGCCTTTTTCGGGGGACAAAGGCTGAAGACATTGAAAACCTGCTGGGAAACCTTCACGCGGCGGAGAGAAAGTACCCGAAGGGAAGCTTTGTGCTGAGGCAGGGAGACGTTACCGACAGTCTGGGGATTTTGACGGAGGGCGCTCTGCGGATAGTAACGGAAGACTTTGCGGGAAACAGAAACATCATCTCCGAAATTGAGCCGGGGGAGCTGTTCGCCGAGGTCTTTGCCAGCGTAAAGGAAGCCGTGATTTCCGTGGACGTAGAGGCGGAGGCGGACAGCCGGGTAACCTGGATAAAGGTGCGGGAGATTCTTGAAAACGGCGGGGAAAAGCTGGTGACGAGCCTTCTCGGAGTCATCGCCGGAAAGAATCTGATGCTGAACAGGAAGATCGAGCACCTGTCCAGGCGCAGCACCAGGGAGAAGCTTTTGTCGTACCTGACTTATGAGATGAGGCGCAAAGGAAGCCGCACCTTCGATATACCTTTCGACAGGCAGGGCCTTGCCGATTACCTTTCCGTGGACAGGAGCGCCATGAGCGCCGAGCTTTCCCGAATGAAGCGGGACGGTCTAATCGATTACAGGAAGAGCCGCTTTACGCTGTACGGTGAAGGGGAGTTCGATGAGGCGACGGGCCCATCACCTGATTTTCCGCGCAATACTGCAATACATAGTGCAAAAGCCGAAAAAAGTGGTATAATAGAGGGGCAGTTTTGTAATAATTTTTCAGGAAAGAGATGATATAAATGGCTAAGGTAGATATTTTTTCGGGATTCCTCGGAGCGGGAAAGACGACTCTTATCAAAAAGCTCATCGAGGAGACCTATAAGGGCGAGCAGGTGGTTCTCATAGAGAACGAGTTTGGCGAAATCGGCATAGACGGCGGATTTTTGAAAGATGCCGGAGTGAAGATCAACGAGATGAATTCGGGCTGCATCTGCTGCTCTCTCGTGGGGGATTTCGGTCGTGCGCTGGATCAGGTAATCGCAGACTACGATCCTGACAGAATTCTCATCGAGCCGTCGGGAGTGGGCAAGCTCAGCGACGTTATTCTGGCTGTGGAGGGACTTCACAACGAGAAGATCGCTCTCAACGGGTTTACCACCGTGGTAGACGCCAAAAAGTGCAAGATGTACATGAAGAATTTCGGTGAGTTTTTCAACAATCAGATAGAAAACGCCAGCACCATAGTTTTGAGCCACACTTCCGGGCTTTCCCAGGAGAAGCTTGATCAGTGCGTTGAGCTGATAAAAGGCCACAACGACAAGGCTTCCCTCATAACCACGCCGTGGGAGGAACTTACCGGGGCGCAGATTCTCGAGACCATGGAGCGAAAGAATACCATTCAGATAGAGATAGAAAAGCTTGCGGCCGAGGTGGCGGAGCACGACCATCATCATGAGCATGAGCATCACGACCACGACGACGAGTGCGGCTGCGGCCACGACCATCACGACCACGAGCATCACCATGAACATGACCATCATCATCACGACCATGACGATGAGTGCGGCTGCGGTCACGACCATCACGACCATGAGCATCATCATGACCACCATCACCACCATGCCGACGAAGTGTTCACCAGCTTCGGTGTGGAAACGGCGAAGAAGTTCACTGCTGAGGGCATAGAAGAAGCTCTCGTAAAGCTGGGGAACTTCACCGAGTACGGTCAGGTGCTCAGAGCCAAGGGAATCGTCGAGGGCGAGGACGGAAGATGGATCCACTTCGACTACGTTCCCGGAGAACCTGATGTACGGTACGGAAGCGCCGACGTTACAGGTAAGATCTGCGTAATAGGCGCGGACCTTGAAGAGGACGCGGTAAAGGAGCTTTTCGGACTGTAGAGCCCGGCGGCGAAAGAGCCGCAAAGCCCCGAGGCGGCAGAGTTCCGACGGGGCAATGCCTGCGGGCCGAAAATTCAAATTGGAATTAAATCGGTGTTCGCCGAAGCTCTGACGGACACCGAATTTTTCGTAATACGCCGGGGCGATTGCGCGCGTATCGCTTATATTTCAGCGGAGAATTATAATCAGCGGAGAATTAGGAAATGAACTTTCTTTTTGTGGGGGTCGGCGGAGCTCTGGGAGCGGCTTTGAGATACGGAATTTCATCTATTCCGGTAAAGACCGACTTTCCGGTCTGGACCCTTCTTATCAATATAACTGCGGCCGTCGTAATAGGCTTCTTTGCCGGACTGACGGTGAGAAAGAATATGCCCGAGGAGTTGAGGCTTTTCGTGCAGACGGGATTCTGCGGCGGCTTCAGCACACTGTCGGCTTTGTCCCTGGAGGCATATAACATGAACCGGGAGGGCAGGACGCTGCTGGCGGGGGTTTACTGCGTGATAAGTCTCGCGGCGTGCCTTGCCGGAGTGTGGATTGGAGAGAAGCTGGCCCTTATGGGCGCCGAAGAATAGGAGAATAAACAAAAGGAGAAAAATCCATGGGACATTATTCTGATATAACGCCTCTGAAGTTTGAGGGCGACAGGCTTTACATACTGGATCAGACCAGGCTTCCCGGCGCGGAGGAGTGGCTGGAGCCGGAGACGGCGGACGACATCTGGGACGCCATATATAAGCTTAAGGTGAGGGGCGCCCCTGCCATAGGAGTTGCCGCAGGCTACGGAGTCTATGTGGCGGTGAAGCACGAGGTGCCGGAGACGGTAGAGGAATTCAGAGCAGTCTTTGACAAAGTCTGCGAGTACATAAAAGGGGCAAGACCTACGGCGGTAAACCTGATGTGGGCTGTAAACCGTATTAAAAACAAAGTTGACAATACTGCCATAACCTCTGTAAATCAAGCCATTGATATCATCAGAGATGAGGCTGCCGCCATTCACGCCGAGGACGAGGCGGCATGCAGAGCCATGGGAGAGTACGGCCTGACCCTCCTCAAACCGGGCATGGGAATTCTCACCCACTGCAACGCCGGAGCCCTGGCAACCAGCAGGTACGGAACCTGCCTTTCACCGATTTATCTGGGAATGGAAAAGGGTTATGATTTCAGGGTGTTTGCCGACGAGACCAGGCCTCTCCTTCAGGGGGCAAGGCTTACGTCCTGGGAGCTTAACAAAGCCGGAGTCGACGTGACCCTGATATGCGACAACATGGCGGCAACCGTAATGAAGCAGGGAAAAATCGACGCCGTTGTGGTGGGCTGCGACCGCATGGCGGCAAACGGCGACGGAGCCAACAAGATAGGAACGTCGGCAGTGGCAATCCTTGCGAAGAGGTATAACATTCCGTTTTATATGTTCGTGCCTACGTCCACCATCGACCTTGAAACGGCCACGGGTGAGGACATCGTCATAGAGGAAAGAGACGGAAAAGAGATATATGAGATGTGGTACGAAAGGCCTATGGCTCCTGCGGGAATCAAAACCTTCAATCCGGCTTTTGACGTGACATGCGCAGGCGACATCACGGCCGTGATCACGGAAAAGGGCATAGCGTACCCGCCTTATTCCGAGAGCCTCAGGAATCTCGTAACAGGAGAAGATAAGTAGATGAACAACGAAAACGCTTTCTTGAAAAAATACGTGAAGATTGTAGTGGTCCTGGCGGTGGTAGCAAGCTCGTCGTCGGGAATATTCGGAAGCGCCATTGCGGCTCCGTCCCTTGCCATAGGGTTCTGGAGGCTGACGGTGGGCGTTCCTTTCTGCGCCATTCCTGTTTTCCTTAAACAAAGGGAGCAGCTTAAGGCGGTTAAGCCCAAGGAGCTTATCTGGACCTTCATAGCCGGAGCCTTTCTGTTCGGCCACTATTTCACCTGGTTTAACGCAGTGAAGCTGACTAACGTGGCAAGCGCCGTGGTGCTCGCCGCAATGCACCCTCTGGTGGTTCTCGTCATAACGGTTTTCCTTCTCCGTAGAAAGGTGGGAATAAGGCCGGTAATGGGAATAGTCCTGGCTCTTTTAGGCTGCTGCATGGTTGCAGGCTTTGACTACAGGCAGCTTTCATCGGGAAACTTCACCGGCGATATGCTGGCTTTGGGCGCAGCAATCTGCATGGGCATATATTTTGCCATAGGAAACGAGGTGAGAAAGACCGTAGCGGGAAGCGTATACGTTTTTCTCGTGTTCGCGTCCTGCTGGATTTGTTTCGTCATAGGAATCGTAGCGACAAAGACGCCGGTCTTAGGATACAGCGCTCACGACTACCTGCTCATAGTGGCGATGACCTTTGTGTGCCAGATCGGGGCCCACGCCGTGTTCAATCTCTGCTTCGGCTACGTGGATTCCCTCTACGTTTCGGCATGGGAGTCGGGAGAATCGGTGTTTGCCATTGTCCTTGGCATAATCTTCCTGGGACAGATTCCGGAAGGCTGGGAGATAGTGGGCTGCGCCGTAGTCGTTACGGGACTTCTCTACTATAACTACCACACGGGCATCGCCGAGAAGGAAGCTCTTAAAAATCAGGGAGGAAGGAAATGAGCTATAAAGTAAGACTTCACAGCTTTGAGGGGCCTTTCGACCTGCTGGTGTACCTCATTGAGAACGCCAGGATGGACATATACGACATACGCATTTCCGAAATCACGGAGCAGTACATCGAGTACGTAAACGAAATAAAGAAAACCGACGTTGCCGCGGCCACCGAGTTTATGGTTCTTGCGGCGACTCTCATAGATATAAAGTCCAGAATGATACTTCCGAGACCGAAGCCTCTTGAAGGCGGAGATTACGAGGAAGATCCGAGAAGCGCTCTGGTGGAAAAACTTCTGGAATACAGAAGGTTCAAAGAGTGCGCCCAGATGCTCAAAGAACGCGAGGAGCTGACGGCTTTGATATACGAAAAGCCTCAGGAGGACATCTCCGAGTACACGGACAGCCCCGACGAGCTTTTAAGGCTTAACCTGGATCAGTTCGCGGCAGCCTTTGACCTTTTCCTTACGAAAAAGCAGCGGGCCGACGAGGTCCGGGCCAGATATACCCGCATCGAAAGGGACAGGGCCACCATGGAGGACAGAATGACCTTCATCAGAGAGCACCTGACGAGAGCCCTGAAAGGCGGAAGCAGGCGCATAAGCTTTAAGGAGACGGTTCCGGACAGGAAGGATAAGTACGACATAGCCGTAAGCTTTGTCTCCGTGCTGCAGATGATGAGAGACCACGAGATAACCGCCGAGCAGAAGTCTCTGTATGGCGACATATCCATTTCCCTTGCGGACGAGGAGGATAGAGAAATTGAACAGTAAGAAAACCATAAAATCCGCCCTGGAGTCCATGATGTACGTATGGGGACAGCCTCTGGAGGTGAAGACGGCGGCGGAGGTCTGCAATATATCAAAAGAAGATGCCATGGCGTACCTTACGGAGCTTAGGGAAGAGTACGACAAAGAGGGCCGGGGCATAATGATAAGACAGATAGGAAAGAGCTTTCAGTTTGCCACCAGGCCGGAAAACGCAGAATTCATAGAGAGGCTCTGCACACCGGTAAGGGTGAGAAAGCTGTCCCAGTCGGCCCTTGAGGTTCTCGCCATAGTCGCCTATAAGCAGCCTGTGACAAAGGCCGAGATCGACTCTATCAGAGGAGTAAAATGCGACAGAGTCATGGAAGGCCTTGCCGCAAAGGGGCTTGTGGAGGAGAAGGGAAGATCCGAAGCTGTTGGAAGGCCGATTCTCTACGGAACCACCGACGAGTTTTTAAAGCATTTCGGATTCAGCTCCATAAAGGAGCTTCCCGAGATAAACGACCTTGAGGGGGTTCTGTCCTCGGGGGACGACGAGTACGAAGATGACGGAAGCGAGCAGATGAAGTTCCCGGAGGTTAACGATGAACACGTTTAAACTTATTTGTGAAAACTGCGGAGAAGAGATGAACGTGCCGATGACGGAGTTCGTCGACGTCTCCGAAGACCCGAAATACAAGGACGCAATTCTGGACGGCAGCTTTTTCATGGTGAAATGTCCCTCCTGCGGCGACGAGACGCTGGTGGAGTATCCGGTCATGTACATGGACCCGGAGAAAAAGCTTACCATTTACCTTGCGCCGGATCACGAGCCGGGCCTGGTGGATCAGCTTAACAGCCTTGAAATACCCGATGAAGCGGTGGACGAGGAGGCCGTATTCAGAGTCGTAAGCTTCAGCTCTCAGCTTCTGGAGAAGATTATGATATTCGATAACGGCAGAGACGACAGGGTCATGGAGCTTTACAAGGCCGTAGTGACCGAAAGCATCAGAGAGGACTGGCCGGACGTGACGCCGGTGGATCTCATCTACTATGCCAACGACGGGGAGGAATATCTCATAATCTGGGACGAGAGCACTGCGCCGGGAGACGAGAAGCTTACGGTTCTCCTGGACGACGGACTGTACAAAAGGCTGGAAGATGACTACGGATATGCCCTCAGGATTCCCGCCGGAAAATACGCGGAGGTGGACAGCCTATGGCTTGCGGAAAGAGCGGAAATATAATACTCATAGGAATGCCTTCGTCGGGAAAGAGCACCGTAGGAGTAATACTCGCCAAGACTCTCGGCAAAGCCTTCATTGACACGGATCTTCTTATTCAGCAGAGGGAGGGAAAGACCCTTCAGGAGATAATCAACGAAAAGGGAAACGACTACTTTCACAGGGTGGAAGAGGCGGTTCTTCTCGGCGTGGAGGCTGAAAACACCGTAATAGCCACGGGAGGAAGCGCAGTGTATTTTCCCGACGCTCTGGAGAAGTTCAGAAAATCCGGCACCGTTGTATATCTTGACATTACACTTGAATCGGTGCTGGAAAGGCTGAGGAACATTAAGACAAGAGGGGTGACGCTGGAAAAGGGCCAGACCCTCGAGGATCTCTACAACGCGAGGACTCCTCTTTACGAATCCAGGTGCGACGTCAGGGTAAAAGCCGACGGCGGCACGGTGGAGGATGTAATAGAGAGAATAATAAAGGCGCTTGGTTAAGCGTCAGGTTATGATTGACGAAAGGAAGGGATTGATATGGTTCTGAAAAATTTTGACGACATCAGACAAAATATGAAGTCGGACACAAAGCGTACCGTAGCCGTGGCTTCGGCCATCGAGGACAAAACCCTCGAAGCTGTTTTAGAGGCCCACGACATGGGACTTGTGGACTACATTCTGACGGGCCCCAGAGACGAAATACTTAAGACGGCCGAGGAGATAGGCAGAACCGTAGACAGGTCGAGGATAATAGACGCCGAAAGCGACCACGAATCTGCAGTAAAGGCGGTGGAGCTTATCAGAAGCGGCGACGCCGATTTTCTGCAGAAGGGGCTCCTTCACACGTCTACCATGCTGAAGGCCGTTGTCAACAAGGAGCACGGTCTCAGAGCGGGAAAGATGATGAACTACGTCGCCGTCTTCGAATCGGACTACTACCATAAGCTTTTCGCAATCACCGACGGCGGAATGCAGATAGCCCCGAACCTGGCTCAGAAGAAGGAAATCATAGAGAGCACCGTGGAGCTCTTCCACAGCTTCGGCGTGAAGAAGCCTAAGGTGGCGTGCATGTGCGCCGTAGAGGAGATAAACCCGAAGATGCCGGAGACGGTGGAGGCCGCAGCCCTTAAAGGAATGAGCGAAAGAGGAGAAATCGGAGGCTGCATAGTGGAGGGCCCTATTTCCTTCGACCTTGCCATGATTCCGGAAGCCTCAAAGGTAAAGAAATTCGCAAGTCCCGTGGCCGGAGACGCCGACATAATTCTGGTGCCGGGAATAGCCGCAGGCAACATGCTTGTTAAATCCATCTACACCTTCGGCGGCGCAACCATGGGCGGCGTAATACTGGGCGGTAGATGCCCGATCTCCATGACGTCGAGGGAATCCACCGTAAGGGGAAGGGTTTCGTCGATAATACTGAGCTGCAGCATACTCAACGGGGAAAAGGAAGAGTAGGCGGCGGTTAATATATGTCGGATTTTTAGATTTTAAGGAAGTCTTCGACAACGAAACGGTTTTTCCGGGAAGTTGTCGAAGGCTTTTCGACATTTTTGCCCTTAAAACCGCAATCTGCCGAAAAAAGTGGCCGGTCGCGCAGGTTTTGACCGGTGAATCTTCGACAAAACCTGAAAAACCGGTCTTTTAAGCCGAAAAAGCTTCGGCAAAACCGCCCGGAACAGACGATTTTGTCGAAGCCGTAAAAATCGAAACATATAGAGACGATGAGAGCCTCACAACCTACAGCTTTATGTCGCCCTCGGCCAGGAGAACGGCGCTGCCTCCCACGCGGATAAGGCATCCGCCGTCAGCGTCTTCGCGAATGTCAGTGAGGATAACGGACGGCCTGTCCATCTTCTCGCCCTGAACGATGCGGCATGATACGGAGCCGTCGGCAGCGGCTTCAGGCAGAAGTCCGTTGAGTTTGAAGTAGTAGGTGAGAGCGCCGTTGGAGGTTCCCGTCGCAGCCTCCTCGTCTATGTCATAGAGGGGCGCAAAATTCCTGCAGTGGGCGGTGGCGTCGTCGCAGTTTACCGTAAACGCGTGGACGCCGGTAACCTTGTACTCGGCGGAAAGGTCCGAGAGAGCCTTCATATCCGGGTTGAGGGCGTCAAGCTCCGCGCAGCTTCCCACAGGCATCATAATGTCCGGAAGTCCGGTGGAGATGAGCTGAGGCTTCAGCCCGCCAAAATCGGGAACTTCCCCGCCGTAGCCCATAACGTCGTAAAGGCGCTGGATTTCCCCGGGCTCGGATATTGCGCCCATTTCCACAGGGGACGCCATGTCCATCATGACAAAGCCGTCTTTGATTTCAATGTTGAGGTCGCCTGCCAGGGTGTGGTTGATGCAGGCGCAGTTCTCCGGCAGAATGCCGGCTTTGACCAGGCATACAAAAGATGCGATGGTGGCGTGTCCGCAAAGATCCACTTCCGCAGCCGGCGTAAAATATCTTATCTGAAATTCCCTGTCGCCCAGAACTTTAATGAAAGCGGTCTCCGAGTAGCGAAGCTCGGCGGCCGTTTTTCTCATGATCTCGTCAGGCGGGAAGCCGCCGTCACCGTCGAGTATGACAACCCCTGCCGGGTTGCCGCCGAAAAGAGAATCCGTAAACGCATCAGCAATGTAAAATTTCATAGTCCGTAACACCTCCGTGTCTGATAGCTTTCCCAAAGCTTTGAGAAGGGCCCTAAACGCCCGTATAACCGTTTTTTACCTATATTAGATATTCTATATCCGTCGGAGCGGGAATTCAAGGGAAAGGGAAGAATTTTCGGCAGTTTGCGGCGGCCTTGCGTTTGTGGCTGCGCAGTTGCCGCCGTTTTGCAGTTGCGGGCCATATTCTTTTAAAAATTTAATTTGGCCCGCAAACTAACGGAATCTGCGGGCCAATTTTTCGTTAAACTGCAGTCTGGCCCACGCCTGAGCTGAATTTGCGGGCCATCTACCCGTATGACTGAGATTTGGCCCACGTTTTCATGGTACACTGCGGGCCATGGTCTCTTAAAAATTTAATCTGGCCCGCAAACTGACGAGATCTGCGGGCCATCCTTTCGTCTAATCGTCATTTGGCCCACACTCTGACTCGCCATCGACAGAATTCACGGCAGCCCAAAATCGGCGATTTAAGAACGCGATACGGCCGCAGGTGAAGATTCACCCGATTAAAGGAACAAAATCCGCCAGAAACGCAAACAGGACGCCACAGGAGCATTCCGGCGGGGAGGGTGGCGGCAGCAGAGCTCGCACGGTCATACAAAACCTCCATGACCCCACGCCCGGTTTCCGGCCGCAGCAGGAAACAATTTCGAAAATTTCCCGTAAGGTTGTGAAAATAGGTGTTGACAAATATTTACCGGGGGGGGGTATACTTACAGAGAACAAATTATGTTGCTATTTTAAATCAAAGCAAACATTCACTTAGAGATAAGTGAGAAGGAGGATGTAATGAAAAAGAAACTTGTAGCTTTTGCAGTTACAGCCGCTATGGTAGTTGCCAGCGCTGTACCTGCACTTGCTTGGGAGATCGGCGGTCAGCCATCTATCGACCTCACCAAGAATGAGGTTATAGTGACACCGGCTCAGTCACAGGGTATCGTTGAAAACATCAACGCAGCTATTACTGAAGAGGGTGCTACTTACGAGATGATTGTTGATACCAACAGAATTGCGGGCAACAGCGTAGTTGACATCCATTTAGGTAAGGGTGATAATGCCAAAGCTGGATTGGTAAAGACTTGGGTTTGGCCTGACACATCCAGGTCTGCTCGTGTTAGAATTGGAGAGGACTATTCTACAGAGAAAGTAGTTAAAGGTATTGTTAATTTGAAATGGACTTTCAAAGCAGGAGAGGTTACTCTCGTCATGGATGAACTCGGTGAGACGGAAAGGGATGAAATAACAGTATCTTCGAAGCTTGTTGGCGAGTTTGACACTGTATCATCTGTAGTTTTAAGTACAACGGGTCAGTTCGTTATCTATCAGAACGAAGCTCCTGTAGATGTACAGTCTGTAGAGGTTGTTGAGTGTGATCCTGCTAATAATTTTGCAGTAGTTACTGGTACTGATGGCAAGCCTGTGGTTGCAACCCAGCCGGTAGCAGGCAAGGCATACAGAGTAAACAGCGTAACGTTAGATGATGGAACAGTTATCGGCTATGACGATCTCGCAAAGTATGTAACAGTAGAATGGAAAGCCATGAAGAATGGTGTGAATCAGATTAGCCCGATTGGCGCATCAGATTGTGATTTGATTTACGACGGTAATGGTCTCATGATAAGTGATGTCAAGAAGTTCGAGGGAGCTCTCGTTACCGTTACTGTAAAGGGTAACAAAGTATCCGGCATCTTTGATACTGTAACCTGGGGTGCTGATGCAGAGGCTCTTGCAACTAAAGACAGAATCGCCGGTGACGACAGATATGAAACTGCAATGAAGGTTGCAGACAAGATGATTGCTAAGAATGGCAAACTTGAGTACGTAATCGTAGCTACCGGAACTGATTATGCAGACGCACTTTCTGCAACTGCTCTTGCCAGCAAACTTGAGGCTCCTATACTTCTGGTAGATGGAAGCCACGAAGCTGCAGTAAAAGCATATATCGATGAAAATGCAAAAAGCTTCAGCAATACTCAGATTGTAGTTCTTGGTGGAACAAGTGCAGTATCTCAGAGCTTTGAAGACAGCCTTTACAAGTATAAGAATGTAACAAGACTTGAAGGCGCTAACAGATATCAGACTAACGTTGCAATACTCAAGGCTTACGCAGGCAACGAAACTGCCGGCACCGGACTTGGTGCAACTGATGGTGCAATGAGCCAGCTCTTTGTAGCAACTGGAAATAATTACGCAGACGCACTGACTGCAGCTGCAACAGCAAGACCTGTGCTTCTCGTAGGAGACAGCATTAAGCCGGTTCAGGACACTTATCTTAAGGCTCTTGAAGATGCTGACACAGTAGATGCAATATACATTGCAGGAGGAACCAGCGCTGTATCGAAGAGCGTTGAGAAGGCGCTGAAGTCTAAGGATTACATAACTGATACAACTCAGGTAACCCGTCTCGGCGGAACCGACAGATATGCTACCAACAAGAAGATTGTGGAGACTTTCTTCAAGGTTGGCGGTAAGTACAGCGCAGGATCAGCAAATGTTGTATATGTTGCGTCCGGAAACGGATATGCAGATGCTCTTACCGGTGGCGTACTTGCAGCAACCAATTCACAGTATGGAGCACCGCTCGTACTCGTAAGCGAATCTAACACTAAGGTGGCTAAGAATATCGTAAGCAACATCAAGACTGATATCGGAGAAGCAGCATTCGACCGCTTCATCGTAATCGGTGGAGAGAACGCTGTATCCAACGAAGTAGTTCAGAAAATCGCATAATAGCAACATAATCATAAACGAATAGAAAACGATTTTCTAAAGAAATACCGGGCCGCGGCCGAAAGGTCAGCGGCTCGGTATCATATAAACGCAAGTGCTTCTTTTGAAACTTGCCGCGTGCATATCGGACAAAAGCCGCAGGTTTCAAGTGGAGCGCCGCTTCACAAAACACATCCGAAAATCGCATATTACAGCAACATAAATTTCAAAGCCACATGTGATTTTCATTACTGAGCCTGCGAGGGAGAAATCCTTCGCAGGCTGTTTTAGTGTTGCCTTTTGCGCTTATCCACAGACTTCCGGCAATGCCCCCACACCGGTTCCGCCGGCGTTTAGATTAAAATCCGCTGAAAGATTTCTCACAGGTTCAAAAAAATAGGTGTTGACAAATATTTACCGGGGGGGGGTATACTTACTGTGAAATTTATGTTGCTAAACTAATAAGCAAACATCACTTTAACAAAGTGAGAAGGAGGATGTAATGAAAAAGAAACTTGTAGCTTTTGCAGTTACGGCAGCTATGATAATCACCAGCGCTGTACCTGTATTTGCTGTAGACTGGACGGATAAGCCGACTACTCCGACGACTAATCCGAATCCAAATGTGATCACCTTAAATGCAGGTGAGAATAGGGCAACTTATGCTGTAGCTGGCCCTGCTGCTGATGGTGCTCACTTCAGTCAGGTGATTGATTTAAACAAGGGTCCTGGAGAGGGACACTATTATCAGTACGATTTATTCTTTGCCGACAAGGAAAATGGTACTCAGAAGGATCAGATTTCAACCGTTGTTCGTGGTTGGAGCACAGGATCTAATATCACTGTGAATGGTGAACAGATAGTTTCTAACACCAAGGGAATGATTGAACTTGTGTACGATGTATCTGAATACGGAGTGGATGTATCGGTTATTGAACTTGGGCTTCAGACCCCAAAAGTAACCACAAAGAAGCTTGGACTTGCTGAAGGAGCTGACTGGATTTCTCACTTCAATGCAGGCGGAGATGTCGCAATGACTATGTATTATGAGCATCCGGAAAACGTAGAAAGCCTCAAGGTTATCGTTAAGAATGAAGAATACGACCCTATAGAGGCCGCAAGACAGGGAGCAAGTTATACTGTTCCTGAATATGTTGAGGCTACTCAGGCCGTTCTCGGACAGGAACTCACTATAAGCGAAGTTACACTGACAGCTGATACCAAGCTTACGACAGCCGATGATATTAAAACATACACTGATATCGCCTGGCTGAGAGATGGTGTTACTGTTGTTGGTACAGACGTTAAGTACACTCCAACCGCTGACGATCAGGGACATAAGATTACTGCAGTGGTATCCGGTAAGGCAGGAACTGGAGTATTCGATGAAGTAGTTTGGGGTGCTGACTCTGAGGCTCTTGCAAGATTTACACGTTATGCAGGTGCTAACAGATATGAAACTGCGATGAATCTTGCGAAAGCAACATTGCAGTCAGGACAGAAGTTCGGTGGAGTTGTAATTGCAAGCGGTGCGGATTATCCTGATGCACTTTCTGCAGTTGCACTTGCAGCTGAGAAAAAATATCCAGTACTTCTGGTAAATGACGATTATGAAGAGGCAGTCGTAGACTTTATAAATGCAAATGCAACTTATAATGGAACCAAGATTTACATCATCGGTGGAACCAGCGTCGTTTCTCAGGGTTTTGAAGATGCTCTTTATAGATACGCTGATGTAGAGAGACTTGCGGGTGCAGATAGATATGTAACAAATCTTGCAGTACTCGATGAGCTGGAAATAGATTCTTCAGCTGAAATACTCGTTGCATCTGGAACCTCGTATGCAGATGTTCTTTCAGCAGCTGCAACCGGAGAACCAGTGCTTCTGGTAGGTGACAGCCTTAACAGTGCACAGAGAAAGTTCTTAGGCTCTCTCGGACAGAATGACAAGTACTACGTAATTGGTGGCACCAATGCTGTAAGTGCTGATTTGTTCGGTGAACTGCAGAGTGGAGAATATGTAGCAAATGTACTGACTGATGTTGTAAGAGTGGCAGGAGATAACAGATATACAACTAATGAGAGAGTATATCAGGCATTCTCTGATAAGTGGAATTCTACACCTGCTGTATACGTAGCGACGGGCGATGATTTTGCAGACGGTCTCGTTGCCGCAGCAAATGCCGCAGCTTATGGTCCTTACCCTCTGGCATTGGTAAACAATAACAACGTTGAAACTGCTAACTACATTATCGCAAGTGAAGGTGTTGCTAGTGAGGGCAGAATCTTCGTATTCGGTGGAACGGCTGCAGTTTCCAACGAATTGGTTCAGGAAATCGTAGTAGGACAGTAGCAACATAAATAGACTAAAGTAAACACGATTTTCAAAAGATATCGAGTCGCGGAGTTAATGCCCGCGGCTCGATATTATATAAAAAGTGTCTCACCGAAAAGACAGGAGGAAGATTACAGAACGCTTGAGGCAAGCGACAGGCCGGTGCTGGTAAGCGCGTCGGGCTCATAACCCGGATGCCGAAGATCCGGGCGGCACACTTTGTCCTTTCGGGGGGATACCCCACGAAAACAAAACAAGGAAAATCTCCCAGTGATTAAGTTTATGCAGCAACATAAAGCAAAAGCCACAAGGGATTTTCGAACGAAACCGCAGGCGCAAATGTCTGCGGTTTTTCGTGTCGTGATTGTGACGCATAATTAATCAGTGAAAACCTGCGATGTTGAATTGTCCCGGTTTCCCCTACAATTCATTTTCTGAAATTATGTCTGGAAATTCTGTTTTTGTATATGAGGGGTATGCTACAGAAATGGTGTGACGACTGTGGTATAATCAAACTTGCCAAGAGGACGGGAGGCGGTCGACTTTCGGAAAGGAGCCTTATGTCTGATTATGAAATCCTCGTAATCGTCTTGATGATTATGGGGTTAATCAGATGGGATAACCACCGTAAAAAGTAAACCGCCCCAGGTCTGACCACCTGAGACGGTTTTGATTTTAATTAAAACTCTATCAGAAAGTCGGCTACCCGCTTCCTCTTGGCTTTATTATAATCTAACCTTTCGCGACTTTCAACCGTAAAGCCGAAAAAAGTTGATCGACGTTGCAGAAATGTTTTTCTAATAACAAACATTCTTTGCTTCAAAATCCTCACCTGCCTATTTGGGCAAAACCCCCTGTAATCCTCCTATTTTGGCTTATACCCCCACACCGGTTCCGTCGGCGTTTGAGTCAAAATTCGCTGAAAGATTTCTCACGGGTTCAAAAAATAGGTGTTGACAAATATTTACCGGGGGGGGTATACTTACTGTGAAATTTATGTTGCTAAAACTTAATCAAAGCAAACATCACTTGCAAAAGTGAGAAGGAGGATGTAATGAAAAAGAAACTTGTGGCTTTTGCAGTTACAGCCGCTATGGTAGTAACCAGCGCTGTACCTGTATTTGCTGAGTGGGGTCCTGCAGGACAGGCTGATTGGCCTGAAGCCAATGCAGTTGTTCTCGATAAGGATACCCTTAAAGGCGGAATCACTAACGAGATTGAAGCCTCTATAACAGAAGGTGCTACCTACGGTGTTACCGTTGACCTGTTAAAGACCAGTGGTAACTATGTTTTAAGTCTTGACCTGAGAACCAATAAGGATAAGATTATCACAACAAAGGCTGTATTTGATAATGATCAGGTTTGGAAGGGCGGTGTACCTGGATCACACAAGACTATCAATACGGGAATCACTACTTTCTCTTGGGAAGTAAGCGAAAAAGCCAAGAAGATTTTTCTTAATGTTGACTCACTGAATACTACAACGGCTGTAGATACTTACCTTGAGTGGGATCTCCCAACAGAAGCAGAAGAAGTAGTATCCGTATCGGTTGTTAACAGAGATGGTTACAAAGCTGGTGCTGCTAGCGATACTACTACCATTTACCAGGATCAGGTTCCTGAATATGTAACTGACGTAGAAGTAGTTAAGGCTGAGTATGTAAATGGAGTGAACGAAATGACCGGATGGATTCCTGACCTTGATAAATATGGCAGAGTTCAGGTAGTAGACCAGCCGGTTTTCGGTGGAAAGTATGTGGTTAACAGCATCACCTTTAATGATGGAACTGAAATTAGTAACTTTGTCATCAAAGACGGAAAGGTAACGGGTTACACTGGTGATGTAGGAGAGTATGTTAACTATAACTGGGCAGTTACTAAGAGAGACGGTACAGAAGTTAAGTTAGAAAATCTTTCTAAGAATGTTCACTTCGAAGTTAACAACGACAATTACAAGGGTGCATATGTAACGGCTACTGTTTCCGGCAACAAGACTTCTGGTATTTTCGGCGAGGCAACATGGGGTGAAGATGCAGAATCCATTGCTATTCAGCAGAGAATCGCTGGCGCTGACAGATATGAAACCGCTATAAAGGTTGCTGATCAGATGAAGCCAGCAGACGGATTTACCAACATTTTCGTAGCTACAGGAGCTAACTACGCAGATGCACTTTCTGTAACCGCACTTGCTGATAAAGTAGGCGCACCGGTTCTTCTGGTAAATGGCGATTATGAAGAAAAAGTAGCACAGTACATTAAGGATAACGCAGCAAATTACAATGCTAACGTGTATATCGTTGGTGGAGAAAAGGCTGTATCCGCAGACTTTGAAACAGCGCTTAAGAAGTTCGCAGTAGATGTAGACAGAATTGCAGGTGCTGACAGATATGCAACTAACATTGCGGTTCTGAAGGCATTTGATAACAAGGCACCAGAAGGTATAGGAGCAGACGGAGATATGTTTGATATTCTCGTAGCTTCCGGTAATAATTTCCCAGATGCACTTTCTGCAGCTGCTACTGGCAAGCCGGTTCTTCTGGTAGGAGATGCGCTTACAAAGGAGCAGAGAAATTATATCTATGAGATTAATAGCGAAGCAGCAGATCAGAGAAACTACACAATCATTGGCGGAAGAAATGCTGTAAGCGATGATGTAAAAGATGAACTTTCCTCTAAAGCTTACAAAGCAAAGAGCGTAACCAGAATAGGCGGAGCTGACAGATTTGAAACCAACATGATGGTTATGGAAAAGTTCGTTGAAAATAAGGGTTCTGCTAAGTATGTATTCGTTGCAACTGGAAACGATTATGCAGACGCACTTACCGGTGGAGCACTGGCTGCACACAATGGTGCACCGCTCGTACTGGTAAACAACAGCGAAATCGACCCTGCTAAGGACATCATTGAGATGGTTAACACAGGATCTAATTCCAACTATGCAGGACTTGTAGTAATCGGTGGAGAAAATGCAGTATCCAACGAATTAGTTCAGAAAATCGCATAACATAGCAACATAAATAGACTAAAGTAAACACGATTTTCAGTATATTGAGTCGCGGCCAGGAAGGTCGCGGCTCGATATTGTCTCAGGAATTATTGAGATTAACGAGGCTGCGGGTTTTGCGCGGCGAAATTTAATAACAAGAAACACCTCCGGTGATTTGATAGTGCAGCAACATAGATAAATCGCCAGGTGATTTCTAGGGCCGCGGGGAAACCTGCGGTCTTTTTTCGTGGGATCAAAGGCCGGATGGGAGAAGCGCGCTTTGGCTATAGGTATTCGGGCTGCTGCGCTGACGAGGGTTCTACTTTTTGCGGTGGTTTCGGGATTTCAATCTAACGATATTAGATTTTTCAACAGAGGTCACAAGATTTGGTAGAAGAATTTATCCGGAATGAGCTTTGTTAAGCCTGAAAAGTTCTACCAAACAGCGTATTGCAGCGTTTTTGTTAGAATTTCGTTAGACCAAAGCGCAGTGCCAGGCGGAATAAGGTAGAAGTGTGCACGCCCATTGCTGCCATATGGTAAAAACAGTAAATTGCAAAAAACCACAGCGCTGAAGCCGTGGCATAATGGCAGGACCAAGAGGACAGGTGAAGAGCGGTTAACCTAACGAAAGCCAAACCATCCAGCTTTAATATAGCCTATGCGCCAGGTATTTTAAAGTGAAATTCTGAGCGTCGCAAACGTTGGAATTTCAACGGCTGCGGGCGGCGATGTTTCGGCTTTTAGAGACAAAAGAGAAAATGCGGCGAAAAATGGCGAAAATCGTTGGAATTTCAAGGGTCTGTAAGAAATTGGAAGCCTAAATTTCGCCTCTGAGCGGGGTTTTTCTGAAGATGCGAAGAGTTACACGGAAGATGCGGAAAATCGGTGAGACAAGAAAAAAGTTTTTAGAGGATTTTCGCTGCCATTTCTCTCACAAAACGTGCATACCGTTCCGCGCAAAACCGGCTGTATCCCGTGATTTTCAACGTCTGAAGCCATATCGGATCCGATGAAATTTCAGTCAAAATTCTCATAAACCTCCGCCGAAGGCGAAAAAATTAGGTGTTGACAAATATTTACCGGGGGGGGGTATACTTACTGTGAAATTTATGTTGCTAAACTTAATCAAGCAAACATCACTTTTATAAAGTGAGAAGGAGGATGTAATGAAAAAGAAACTTGTGGCTTTTGCAGTTACAGCCGCTATGATTGTAACAAGCGCTGTACCTGCATTCGCTGTTTGGGGTCCGGACAATACCCAGACCATGCCTGAGACAAATGAGGTGCTCATCGACAACACTCATCTCAAGGGCGGTATTTCCCAGACCGGAACCACAATTAGTGACGGTGATACCTACACCGTTAATGTTGACTTCTTGAGAACAAAGGGTACCTTCAGGTATGCTATCAACATGGTAGGTAACCAGGGACAGAAGTATGATGAGGTATTGGCAATTGATACCAGTCTCGGTGCAAAAGGTTTGAGCGTAGTTGATTCGGGAAAGAATGTTGCCGTTCCTGCAGCGATTACTACTCTTACCTGGAAGTTTGACATTGCCGGAGATCCTAATCAGAAATATCTCTACTTAGAAGTGGACAACCAGGGAACAAAGGGCGTTGACGAGGTGTTCACTATCAAACTCGATAAGGAAGTAGAATCCGTTGAAAACGTAGTGTTCGAAGGTTGGGACGGAGATGTAAAGGATGGACATCAGGCTATCGTTTATGATGAGCAGCTTCCTAGCAAGATTGTAGATGTTCAGGTAATTAAGTCAACTGAAGCTGGAGTTCCTGAGTTGGATAAATATGGTAAGCTTCAGTTTGCTGATCAGCCAGTAATAGGAGAAACTTACGCTATTTACAGCATTACCTTTGATGATGAGACTGTAATTTCCAACTACAATCTTGACAAAGATGGTTCCTATAAGTGGAACGGTGGTGAGATTTCAAAATATGCTGACTACAAGTGGGTAATCACTAATTCAGATGGTACTAATCATGGAGAAAGTGCATCTAATGTATTTACCGTGAAAGATGGCTATAAGGGTAAGTATGTTACATTGAAGGCAGTTGCAAAAAAGGCTTCCGGAATATTTACCGACGGTACATGGGGTGATGATGCTTCCGCACTCGCTATTATGGACAGAATCGCAGGTGCTGACAGATTTGAAACTGCTATGGCAATCGCTGATGAGATGAAGCTTGCAAAGGGATTCACCAACTATGTTGTTGCTACAGGAAATGCTAACCAGTATGCAGATGCTCTGTCCGCTACAGCTTTTGCTAAGGCGATTGGTGCGCCTATACTTCTTGTAAACGCAGGAACTGAAGATACAGTTGCAGATTACATCATGGACAATGCTGCTAGCTACAATGTTAACGTTTATGTAATCGGTGGATATGAAGCTGTATCCAAGGCATTTACCGATAAGCTCTATAAGCTCGACGTAGATGTTGAAAGACTTGCAGGCGACAACAGATATGATACTAACCTTGAAGTGCTTAAGGCATACGATGAGGTGACAAATAATCTTGGAACCGGATATCATGATGGAATGAGAACACTCCTTGTAGCTACCGGTACCAATTATGCAGATGCACTCTCTGCATCCGCAACTGGATATCCTGTACTTCTTGTTGGTGATAGACTGACTAAGGATCAGAGAGAATTCTTAAGAGAAGACCTCACTGATGGTGTAAACTACGCAGTAAAGAACATCAAGGTTCTCGGTGGAACAACTGCAGTTAACGGCAACATCCTTAACGAGCTTGCTGGAAGAAGCTACATCGCTGATGCTAAGAAGGTAGAACGTATCGGTGGAGCTGACAGATATGCAACCAACAGAAACATCGTTGAAAAGCTTGTTCCTAACTACAAGGATGCAGCTTATGTATTTGTAGCAACCGGAAACGATTATGCAGATGCACTTGCTGGTGGAGTACTCGCTGCTAAGGAAGGAGCACCTCTGGTACTCGTAAATGACAGCAACTACAAGGCTGCTAAGAGAATCGTTAAGGCTGTAGATCCAGCATACGGAATGGTAGTATTCGGTGGAGAAAATGCAGTATCCAACGAATTAGTTCAGAAAATCGCATAACATAGCAACATAAATAGACTAATAAAAACGATTTTCAGGGATATTGAGTCGTGACCGTAAGGTCACGGCTCGATATTGTATCCGGGATTATAACAAAATAAGTGGGAAACACCTCCGGCGGTTTGATAGTGCAGCAACATAATGAATCGCCGGGTGATTTTCAATTAAGGACCGCAATGATGCGGTTCTTTTTGTGTGCTCAAAAACGTTGGAAATGGTGGTTTTTTGAGATACGGAAAAAAGTGGATTTTTACGAAGCCGGGGCCACTTTGAGAAAGTCCGCGAAAAATCGCGAAAATCGTTGAAATTTCAACGATTTGTAAAAAAATGGAAGCGAAATTTGCCCCTCTGAGCGAGGTTTAATGAATTTAACTTACACGAGTCTACGGAAGAGGGAAAATGGCCAAAAACAGCAATGAATAAAAAAGTTTTTTTGCGAAATTATCTGCGCAGAAAACCGGTTCTCACGACTTTGCAGGAACACTAAAACAGGCTATAGCCTTAAATTATCAAGGAATAGAGGCATAGTCATTACGATGAGCTTTTTGTCAAAACCATCCGTATTATCCCCCATAGGGGCAAAAATTAGGTGTTGACAAATATTTACCGGGGGGGGGTATACTTACTGTGAAATTTATGTTGCTAAAACTTAATCAAAGCAAACATCACTTTAACAAAGTGAGAAGGAGGATGTAATGAAAAAGAAACTTGTGGCTTTTGCAGTTACAGCCGCTATGGTGATCACCAGCGCTGTACCTGCACTTGCTTGGACTGCTACTGGTGACAGCGTGCCTGAAAGTAACGAGGTCGTACTCACCAGTACCCATCTGGAGGGCGGTATTGTTGAAAATTACAACCATACCAAAATCACTGATGACGCTGAGTATAGTATAACCGTTGACATGAACAGAACGGGTGGTAGCTACCAGTATGTTCTGAACATGACAGGAAACAACGGCAAGGAATACCAGCAGATTCTCGGAATAAATCGTGATTCGGGCTCTCATGTATTTATCAAAGGCCATGAAGCGAACGAAGATTTATGCGGTGTAAGTGGAATCACCACTTTGACATGGAGATTTGACACTTCCCATGATACGAAGTTTGTAGAAATGATCGTCGATGATCAGGGCATTTATGGAACAGAGAGAACTTACGTTATAGAGCTTGATCCTGAAGTTGAATATGTAGAATCAGTAGTTTTCGAAGGATGGGGCGGAAATGATGTAAGTGGTACTGCGGTAGTTTACCAGAATCAGATTCCTGACGAGGTAGCTAGCGTGGAAGTTGTTCTTGCTGACAAAACCGGTACCCCTATACTTGACAGATATGGAGATTTTCAGGTTGTAGATCAGCCGGTAATTAAAGATTGGTATGTTGTAAAAAGCATAACTTTCAATGACGGAACTGTAATCAACGGATGGACTGTTGATGATAATGGAAATCCGGTTGAGGTTAAGAATGTAACTGGTGACAAGAACGCAGTTGAAGAATATGTAAATCTTAGCTGGGAGGTTACCAAGAGAGACGGAACAGCAATGAATATGTATGATGCTGCCGGAAATAAGCTTAACGATAAGAGCTATGGTGGTACTGAATTCTACGTTTCGGATAAGTACGAAGGCGCATATGTAACTTTAACTGTTACCGGTAACAAGACTTCCGGTATCTTTGGTGAAACCACATGGGGAGAGGATGCTGAATCTCTCGCAATCCAGCAGAGAATTGCTGGTGATGACAGATATGATACCGCTATGAAAGTTGCTGACCAGATGAATGACGGAACCGGATTTGATAAAATCTTCGTAGCAACCGGAACTAACTATGCTGATGCACTTTCTGTAACAGCTCTCGCTAACAAAGTAGATGCACCTATCCTTCTTGTGAATGCAGCTCATGAAGATGAAGTTGCTGCTTACATCAAGGCTAATCTGTCCAGCTACAACGCTGAGGTTTATATTGTAGGCGGAACTAGTGCTGTATCTGCATCATTCGAAAAAGAACTGAAGAAATTTGTAGTTGATGTAGAGAGAATTGCCGGTGACACCAGATACGATACTAATATCGAAGTACTCAAGGCATTTGACAATGATGAGACTAAGGGTGGAATCGGTACGGTGAACGGTAGCATGGGAGAGATCCTTGTAGCATCCGGAATGGATTATCCAGATGCCCTTTCTGCAGCAGCTACTGGCAAGCCAGTTCTTCTTGTGGGTGATGAACTTACTAAGGCTCAGAGAACTTACTTACATGATGTGATCAGCACTTACAGTGATGTGGATTATGTTATTGTAGGCGGAAGAGTTGCAGTAAGCGATGACATCAAGGATGAGCTTCTCGAAAAGGCATACAGTGCTAATAGCGTAACTCGTGTCGGTGGCGTTAACAGATACGAGACTAACATGATGGTTATGGATAAGTTCGTACCGACAATAGACAGCGCTAAGTATGTATTCGTAGCATCCGGTATGGATTATCCAGATGCGTTAACTGGAGGAGTTCTCGCAGCTCAGAACGGTGCACCTCTGGCTCTTGTAAATGCTAACGTAACAGATCCTGCAAGTGATACTGTAGACAGAGTTGCAGACAATACTGACTACGCAGGTATGGTAGTAATCGGCGGAGAGAACGCAGTTTCCAACGCAACAGTTCAGAAAATCGCATAACATAGCAACATAAATAGACTAATAAAAACGATTTTCAAGGATATTGAGTCGCGACCTAGGTGGTCGCGACTCGATATGTATTCCGGACATTTATTCGGAAAAAAATAGCTGAAAACACCTCCGTCAGATTTTGATAATGCAGCAACATAGAAAAATCGCGTTGGTGTTTCTTGCAGAACCTCGGTTCGCACCGGGGTTCTGTTTTTGTTTTTGCGAAAAGACGTCCCGAGAACCCGACGAGTCTTTAATTGTTTTTTTGAAAAAATTTCTTGTATATTTTTCTGAACAAACATTCCGACAGAGAATCTGAAACTACAAATCAAAAAATGCCGGACATATAATTGTAGACTTTAGATTTTGTAGGTGTACTTTGACGGATAAAAAATTACAGTCTTTGTCAATTATGTATTTAACTCCGATGATTTCCCGCGATTTCACAAGGTTTTTTGTGTCTTGACAAAATTTAGAAGCCTGTGGTACTCTTATCACGATAATTTATGTTGCTGTATTATCAAACTAAAACACGTTCACTTTTGAAAAAAGTGAGAAGGAGGATGTAATGAAAAAGAAACTTGTGGCTTTTGCAGTTACAGCCGCTATGGTTGTTACCAGCGCTGTACCTGTATTCGCTGTCTGGGAGCCGTCTGATAAGGTAGATATGCCTACTGCTAATGCGGTTGTACTAGACGATGCGAATGATCTCAAAGGTGGCATTGAGAACACCTATAATGAATCTATAAGCGCCGACAAGTCCTATGATGTTAATGTTGATATGCTCAGAACTAGTGGAATCTGGGAAATCGACCTTACACTCAGGGGCACAAATGGTGATTTATACCATTATGTCGCAAACTTTGATAATGATGGTGTTTGGAAGTATGGAAATGCAAACCATGATGGCAATCCGATTGAAAAGAGCATAACAACTTTCTCTTGGAATGTTGATACTGCCAACGGATTTGTATTCCTGAATGTTGACGAGAAGGGCACCAGTGCAGGAGTTGAAGACTATCTCAGATGGGATCTTGGTTCTGTAGAGCCTGTAACAGTTGTATCTGTAGAAGTTAGACCTTGGGCAAGCGCTACCAACACTGACTATCACACCGTTGTTTATCAGAACGCTGTACCTACTAAGGTTACTGATGTGAAGATTGTTAAGGCTGATCCGGCTGATTGGAGTGTTGAACTTGACAAGTATGATAGAGAACAGGTTGTGGATCAGGTAGTTAAAGGTGAAGCTTACAGAGTTGAGAGCATCACGTTTGACGATGGCACAGAAGTGTCCATAGATGAAATGCTTGATTATGCAGATCTTACTTGGAAGGCAACTGACAAGAACGGGAACGTTACGGTTATCGACACTGGTAGTGGCTATATTGGTTGGGACGGAAGATATATCAATCTTCTGGATAATACTTATGAAGGCTGCTATATTACCTTAGAAGTAAAAGGCAATCAGACTTCTGGAATCTTCAGAACCTACACTTGGGGAGGCGATATGAACCCACTTGCCATCTATGACAGACTGGCAGGAGCTAACAGATACGAAACAGCTATGCTCGTAGCTGACCAGATGGACAACGCTGGTAACTTCACTAAGATTTTCGTAGCTACCGGAACCAACTATGCAGATGCACTTTCTGTAACGGCATTGGCTAATGCTATGAATGCACCGATACTTCTTGTAAATAGCGATTACGAGGATGAAGTAAAAGCATACATTGATCAGAACACTGCAAGCTATGCAGGAACCACTGTTTATATTGTAGGTGGAACTAACGCAGTATCTGCAGAGTTCGAAGACAGTCTCGGACAGTACAATGTTGACGTAGAGAGAATCGCCGGAGAGACTAGATATGACACCAATATCAAGGTTATGCAGGAATATGATGCTTTAGGAGTGGTTGGAGCTGACCCGACAAATCTCGACAATATCTTAGTAGCATCTGGAACTAATTACCCAGATGCACTCTCTGCAGCAGCTACTGGAAAACCTGTTCTTCTTGTTGGAACTGAGCTGACTAGGGAGCAGAGAAGCTATCTGCACGGATTAACTAGAGGCGGTCATAGAACTTATGACATTATCGGTGGAAGAAATGCTGTAAGTGACGATATCAAAGATGAGCTTTCTGAGACTGATCTGTATGATGCTACGGTAACTCGTACAGGCGGAGCCGACAGATATGAAACCAATCAGATGGTAATGGCAAAATATAACAATAGCTACGATTCAGCATTAAATATGAGTACGGCTAAGTATGCATTTGTAGCTACTGGAATGGATTATGCCGACGCTCTTACTGGTGGAGTTCTCGCAGCTCAGAATCATGCACCTCTGGTTCTCGTAAACCAGAACAATATCGATGCAGCTCAGGACACTATCGATGCAGTTAAAGCTAGTCCTAACTATGTAGGCCTGGTTGTAATCGGCGGAGAGAACGCAGTTTCCAACGCAACAGTTCAGAAAATCGCGTAACAGCAACATAAGTAATGTTTTAGAAAAAGAGATTTTCGACGGAATAAAGGATCACAGAAATGTGGTCCTTTATTTTACGTATCGTGCGAACATACGTTCCGAATCGTTGCTGCTCTTATTGATATATGGTATAATTTGCATATCCCTTGAATATGATGGGTTATAGGCTTAATTATATTTGGACATTTTGTTTTATAATTTTGATATATTTGCCTGCATTACAATTTGAGTTGGAAATTCTGGAGGGAAAGTATAGAAGATGAGTGATTTTTTCTTAGAAATAGCAAAAGGCTTCGGCATGACAATATATGTATTGGTCCCTTTTATGCTATTGTTTTTTGTTTTGAGATATGGAATAGTGTCATATGGTTCCAATATATGGTCAAAGATTTTGCACAGAAGAAACTATTTTAAAATTGTGTTTTGGATAACCAGCTTATGTTTTTTTCTTTATATTGTTACTAAAATCCATATTTCACTGGAAATTAGCGCAGGTATTACAGTTTTTTTGATCTTATGGGCACTAGAGATCTTCTACATAGCTAAGAATCCATTAGCTTTATTTAAATGTCAAATAGCATGGTATCAGAAAGGACAGGTGCTTGCACATAGGGATTTTATTGAGAAACCTCCATGTTATTGTAAGTTTAAAAATGAAAAAATAGGATATCTGAGGGTAAAAAGCGAATACCAAAGTGCAATGCTAGATATAGTTGGCGCATATAAAACATTAGATGAGATTCTAAATAATTAGGCAGAATATTTATATCCGGAGGAATGGACACACATTTTAATTGATCGAACATCTCATTTAATTTCGCTTGGTGATATTCCAAGAGCGGAATCAATGATAAAGGATACTGAAGAGAAGGATAAAGCGGTATGCTTTTTCTTACGAGCAAGGATTTATTTTTGTCAGGGAAACCTACCAAGGGCAAGAGAGTATGCTTTAAAAAGTGAAAGTCATCTCATCGATGATGCATCTCATAAAAGATTTGCAATTTTGCTGTATGCGTTTATGGGAAATATTTCAGTACGTGCAGGGAATATGGGTGAAGCTATCTTTTTCATGCAAAAATCTGTAGATAGGGCAAGAAACTTTGAGGATAATAATATAAAGTCCATGGTATATACGGACTACCTCTTTTTAATTGAGAACGATGATAAGCATAAAGAGGAGTATGAAGATATAAAGAATCGATTGTTTGTTCTAGAAGATAGTAAAAATTTGAATATTCTTGAACACGTTTACGATTTTAAACTTAGACTTGCACGACAAACAGGCGATAAGGCAAAGGAGGAAGCTGTAATTAGAGAGTTATACTGGCATATAAAAGATATGGAGTTACTCGATGACGAAAAAATGAAATTAAAAATAAATATCTTGCAACTTTTAATTAATGGGGGCTTTGAAGCTGAAGAAGTGTTAAATGATATATGGAGCAGTTTTGAGGATGTGGATAGTTTACCAATGCCTAGTAAAGTTGATGTAATTCACTTTATGCCGTTTGCGTCGGGTGTTTCGGAAGCACATATGAGAAAATACGAAGAATTGGGAGAGAAATTGATAAAATATGCTGTAGAATCTGCAGATAAGGATATAGGTGATTATGAGAGAACGCTGTCAACTGAGTGCGTGCATGAGAGGTGCAGAATGATTGAGCAAAGAATTAATTTTATTAGGAGATCAAAGGAATTCTACGATGCTGCTCGAGTCAAGGAATTATTTAAGCAGATTATTGATATATATAATTACTCAACATTGACATTATTTGAATATAGTACACGAATTAAGTTTTTAAAGGAGCTTCATAGCCAATTGGAAATGGGATACATAGTTAGCAAAAATGAGATTGATAATGCTCTAGCGGCTATTAAAGAATTGATGGATGGGATTAGTCTAATAATGTGTGTGGATTTGGTGATTGACTTGTTGGATGTATGTATAAAATTGAAAGCTATACCGATGATGAAGTATGTTCTCGCAAGTATAAAAAGAGAGAAAATAAATATTTCAAAATTACCATTGGGACAAATTCAAATGTATTTTAAAGCATGTGAATGTATTAAGCAGGAAGACGTTAAATATTCCGGAGGATATTGCATCTAAAATATGGCATAAAGGCACCCCTTTAACGCGATATTATTCTGCTCTGAGCGTTCCACTTGTATTTGAGAACTTTAATCGAGCTTGATTTGCGCAATGGATACAGTGATGGTCTGGACAACACATTGACACATGCCTTGACGCATGGCACTAAAGTGAGAGCGAAATATTTTAGGTGGGAGAGAAGGGGAAATAAAACGTTTTTGATATCTGGCATGCAATTTTTCCAACTACTGGAAAAGTGATTTCCTGAAACGTAAATTGCCATTGTGAGATAAGAGATATGAAAGAAAAGACTTTTGTTCGGTTGTTGAAAATTTTTGTTGCAGTGATAATAGTGGGAACGCTATATGTAATTTACTACAATGTTGTCACGTATACGGGGGAAATTGAACTGTATATTAATCTAATCTCGTATTTTACAAAGGCTTCCGCAGGGATTGGATTAATATGTTGTGCAAAAGTGGCTCTTGGTATTTTTAATATGATACGTGAACACAAACTTACTGAAATTCAAAACATTGAGAAGGAACTTAATATTGAAATTCCACAAAAGCTGATCAATGATATTGAAAATGGTACAGCTACAGACGAGCCGGGCCAATATAGAGATATGATAATGCTTATTGCTATAACCACCACGTTTGTTATATGCAGCAACCATGGGAAAAGTACTGTTTCATTTGTGATATGTTTTGTTTGTGCACTTTTATTGATATTGGAGATAGTTAATTACTGCGCGGTTTTTATTAAACAAATAAATACAGCAAGCATATTTCACCAGAAAAAGATGTTAGGAATTACATCTCTACCTTTAGCGTGGTTTGAATTTCAAATTTTATTTACCAGGGAAAATTGGGTCATGTACATCTATCGTGGCATTATTCAGTCAGAGAACAGTGAAATAAAGATATTAATGATATCACTGATAGTAGGTTACATTCTTATTACATTAATATGTCATTATATATATATTTACTCATTCATCGGCCTTTTATCACAAAAAATCCGGATCGAAGAAGTAAACAAAAGGCTAGAGAGATTTATGATTTATGAACTTCAGAATCATGGCAACGGAAACAAGGGAAATGGGAAATATCAAGTTATTAAGATTTGCTTATTTTTCCGAAACTATTTAAAGGAAAGGGTACATGCAGTACGATATCTGCTGATGCTTCTGGAGAAAAAAGCACTGGGGACATTAGCTGGTTTAATGGGAGTTGGACATTTTAAGAAAAACATTTGTCGATTTTGTAAGATTGTAATAGTATCAGAGCTGATAATATTAGATTTCATTTTGGCAACTAACTTGAACTCTGATAATCCATGTTTGGTATTTTTTGATCTAATCTCTACGCTGGTAATAATACCTGTGGCAATTTCCTCTTTCCCTGGTAAGAGATAGTATCCTAAGAAATTTTCACATTGATGAAATACGGGATTCAATGATAGGAATTATTTATTTTTATAAGGCGATTTGCCTCACCCGGATAGAGGTGTGCACTACCGGCCTTGTCATATTGTTAATATAAAAATATATTTACAATATGACAAAAATGCGTATAATGTAATTGAGGAGGACGAAATGAAATGAACGCAGATATATATGAGATCGGTGAAAAAATGAAGAACTTGCGTGAGAAATCTGGACTTACACAGAAGCAGGTTGCAGATTATTTATCGGTAGACCAGAGCCTGATTTCAAAGTTCGAAAAGGGAGAAAGAACGATAACTTCAAGCGCACTGGAGCAGTTGGCTACACTCTTTTGCTGCCCTGTTTCCAGTATTATATCAGGTGAAAAAATTACACCTACATATTCGATTGCTTTCAGAACATCGGATTTTAAACGTGACGATTTATCATCCTTGGCTGTAATAAATAAGATTGCACTGAATCAGTTTAAAATGGATAAACTTTATGAGGACGTGAAAAATGATAAATAAAACAGAACTGAATAATAAGGCGGTATACATAAGGCGAAAACTGGGTGAGAATGAGCTTTCGCCAATCGACATTTTTGCATTGGTTCAGATGATTGACTCGTTGACTTTAATCTTTTATCCGTTAGGAGAAAGTATAAGTGGAGCCTGCTTCAGGGGTGAGGCATCGGCGATTATAGTAGTGAATTCGGCTAAATCGGTGGGAAGACAGCGATATACCCTAGCTCATGAACTGTATCATTACTATTTTGACGACGGCGTTAAATCAACAGTGTGCTCATCGAAAATCGGCACCGGAAATGAGAATGAGAAGAAAGCGGATCAGTTTGCTTCATATCTGCTGATGCCGCAGGCGGCACTGTACGAGGAAATACAGAGCATTAAAGCAGGTGAAGAACGGAAAATCACTCCGGAGGAGATTATCAGATTGGAGCAGTACTTCGGTATAAGTCATCAGGCGATGCTGGTTCGTTTAAAGGATGATGGAGAAATTACACCTGCAGATGTAGAAGTGATTCAGGCAGGTATAATAAGCAGAACTGCGAAAATGGGAATGAACGTTTCACTGTATAAGCCTTCACCTCAGGGTGAGAATGTAAAGGTATTGGGACATTATGTAAGCCAGGCGGAGAAGTTATTTAAATCTGATATCATTTCAGAGGGAAAATACGAAGAACTGCTGCTGGATGCTTTTAGAGACGATATTGTCTTTGGAGATGAATCAGAAGGGGGAGCTGTCATTGATTGATATGCTGTATTTTGACACCGATTGTCTGTCGGCGTTTTTATGGGTTGGAGAAGAAGGTATGCTTACTAAACTGTATCCGAACAGAATTGTTATACCGGAACCTGTATATGTAGAGTTGAGCCGACCCAGCGTCCCGCATCTGAGAAACGCCACAGACGTTCTTTTGAGAACCGGGCAGGTCATATTAAGGAATATTGAAATCGGAACTGAAGAATACACCGTTTTTTATCAGCTGACAGAAGAGCCGACTCCGGGGCATAGAATAATAGGAAAGGGCGAGGCGGCATCCATAGCCCTTGCAAAGACATACGGAGGAGCGGTTGCAAGTAATAATCTGAGAGATATTAATGTATTTATCGAAGAGTACGGGTTAGGGCATTTTACTACTGGAGACATTATGGTGGAAGCATATAGACGGAATATAATAAGTGAATCTCAGGGGAATGTTATATGGAGCAGAATGTTGTCTAAACGTAGAAAGCTAGGTGCTAATTCGTTTACGGAATATCTTGAGGCGAAATCCAATTGATGAGATATGAATGATTTCCCTCTTGAATTTTCTCTGCGTCCGTGGTACTCTCTTCTATACGAACGGTTTTGTTTTTGACAGAACGCTTTTCACACTTTGATGTGAAAGGGAAAAAGGAGGAATTTATTTAATGAAAAAGAAAATCGTGGCTTTTGCGGTTACGGCAGTCATGCTCGTTACGAGTGCCGTACCTGTGTTTGCTGTAAGCGGCTGGGGTGAAACGACTCAGGTCGAAAATGAGAACCCTAACGTGGTGGTTGTTGACGATAAAGGCATAACTACCGAAAAGGTTAAGGGCGACATTGAAGACGGAATCAGCTTCAGCACCGTCGTGGACCTGAATAACTGTAAGTCCTACGGAGTGGGCAACACCCTTACTTTCAGCCTGAACTACTCTCAGGACAAATCTCTTGAGCTCGTTTTGAAGAAGACCAGTGCCGCTAATGCTGATCCTGCCGTGTATGAGGCTCAGCTGGGCGGAACCGGTGAGAAGGCTGTGGGACTTTCGGGAATCTGCGCTTTTGACTGGACCGTGGATAAGGACGGCGTGACCGTTGAGGTTCAGCAGTACGGAAAGGCTTCGACAACGGTAGGAACCATGACGGCCGAAGGATTTCCGGAGAACGTGACGGGCGTAATCAGCCTGCATGCCCAGGCCTCTGCCCATAAGCACATAATGTACGTTGACTATCCTGAGAACATTAAAAGTGTCCGGGTTGTGGACAGTGAGGGAGAAGCTGCAACCCAGCCTGTTGCCGGCGAAACCTATAAGATTGACAGCATAACACTGGATTACAACACCGTGCTTTCCGCTGAAGATTTTGATCTCAATAACTACGTGAACGTAAGATGGACCGCAGATAAGAACGGAAAAACCGAGACTATCGGAACCGGACTTTCCTGCAAAATCGAAGACAGCGATAAGACAAAAGGCGCAGTCATAGGTGTTACGGTTACTTACAAAGACGGATCAGGAATCTTCGGTACTGTGTCCTGGGGCAGCGGAAATGCGCCTCTTGCAGTGGCTGAAAGAATTTCCGGCGCTACCAGATATGAAACTGCTATCAATGTTGCAGAGAAACTCAGAAACACTCTCAGCGGAAAGAGATTCAACGCCGTTCTCGTTGCCGATGGAACTGATTTTGCGGATGCTCTCTCCGGAACCGCTCTCGCATACGTTGAGAATGCGCCTATACTCCTTGTAAACGGTGAAACCGAGGACATGGTTGTAGAATACATAAACAAGCATATGGATTACCAGGGAAAGGTATACATCCTCGGCGGAACCAGTGCGGTGTCCGCAGACTTTGAGAAGGCTGTGGAAAAATTCGACGAGGTAAGACTTGGAGGAGAAACCAGATACGACACCAATATTGCGATTCTGAAGCAGATTGCTGAAATCGATAAGGAAAACGGGGAAAATCATTTAAAGGATATTGCCGTATGCGCAGGGCTTAATTATCCTGACGCTCTTTCCGTATCCGCTACCGGAATGCCGGTTCTGCTGGTAGGAAGCGCATTGACCGCAGAACAGGACGAATATCTTAAGAGCATAAAATCTGTTAACGACATGTACTATGTAATCGGAGGAACGACGGCTGTAAGTGCAGGTGTTGAGAGCGATCTCAGAAGTCTTGATTACGTAGAGGACACTACCACAGGCGCCAGTGCAGACGTTGTACGCCTTGCAGGCGAAACCAGATATGAAACCAATGAAATGGTTGTAGATAAGTTCTTCGAGAACAAAGCCGGCAAGACCGCGTACATAGCTTACGGCCTCAATTATGCTGACGCCCTCACAGGCGGAGCACTTGCGGCACATACCGGATGCCCGCTGCTTCTGGTGAACGTCAACGATACTGATGCGGCTTCGAAAATCATAAAGGAAAAGAAGTACGATATGACCGTTATCGGCGGTGTTAACGCAGTGTCTGCAGAGACTGTTCAGAAGATATATAACGCTGCAAATGCTGCCTAAATCTATGTAAACCAAATCAAAAAATAAAGTTTACAAGTATGCCGCATACCTGGATATTCCAATATATAATGGTGTGCGGTATTTTAATACGATTTACAACTCCCCTTGCGCCTGCGGCCGTATTCTGCTAAAATAGTCAGGCCGGCTTTTTGACGGCAGAAAATCGTGAGTTCGAGACCTTCCTCACGTAAAACAAAACTAAAGGAGAAATGAAAAATGAAAAACAGGAAAGTAGTCTACATGACTCAGGCTGCGCTGATTGCGGCCATCTACGTCGTAGTGACGGTGATTTTGAGGCCCCTCGGTTTTGGCCCGGTTCAGGTGAGAATTTCGGAAATGCTGTGCGTGCTGCCGATTTTTACGCCGGCTGCGGTGCCGGGAGTGGCTCTGGGATGCTTTATCGCAAATATCCTGGGCGGCGCCATACTGCCGGACGTTATCTGCGGAACCGCAGCGACCCTCATCGGAGCAGTGCTCACGTACAGGCTCAGGGAGAAAAACCGCATAATCGCGGTGCTGCCGCCGATAATCTCCAACGCGGCCATCGTGCCTTTTGTGCTGAAGTACGCCTACGGCGAGCCTTTCTCAATCCCGTTTATGATGTGCACCGTGGGAATAGGCGAAGTCGTATCCGTCGGTGTTTTAGGGCTAATGCTTGCGGCCGTTCTGGAAAGGCATAAGAGTACGATTTTCAGACAGATTTAATTCTGCCGCGGGGAGCTCAGACAAAGGGTGCGCGCCGGGAAAGTTAAGACAAAAAATAAAAAGCGCCTCCGCAGCTAGGAAGATTGCCGCGAAAGCACCGGAAAAAGGTGGAGGCTGAAAAGAAAGAATGAAAGGGAAGGTTAGGTTAAAAAATCAGCCTTCCTTATTTGTTTGCCGCGTTTTTCTGGCCTTGACCCAGTCGCAGATAAGGCCCGCCGCAGCAAAAACCGCAACCACCGACCAGACTACTATATTGTTCAGATAGTCAAAATAATCAAGAATGCTCATCATGTCCGTTACCTCCCTGCAACTTCTGTCTATATTATGGGACTTTGGGCCGGGGCGGACTATCGCGTTTTCATTAAATAAAGGTAAAATTTTTGTAAAGGTGGCACGGCCTTTGCGCCCACCGTAAAGCCGCCACCCCACCCTTTGTCCGAATTTAGTACTTGTTAGAGACACGTGTTTTAGGGTATAATAACTTGTTGGAGTAAACAGGCCGCATCGGCATGAATGCGGCGTCGACATAGAGGAGGAAAGCTGATGCTTACACTTAAAAACGTAAAGTGGAAGCCTGACGACGGCGACGAGGTGTTAAAGGGCATCGACCTTACGGTCGAGACCGGAAAGCTGACCGTCGTTACGGGACCTAACGGAGGAGGAAAGACTTCCCTTGCCAAGGTCATTTCCGGGCTGAGACAGGCAACCGGCGGACAGATTCTGCTGGAAGGCGAAGATATAACGAATCTTGATATTACCGAAAGGGCGAACAGGGGCATAAGCTATGCGTTCCAGCAGCCGGTTAGGTTTAAGGGACTTACGGTTAAGGACCTTCTGGATCTTGCGGCAGGTGGAACCATTCCCGATGAAGATGTCTGCACCGTCATGAACAAGGTGGGACTATGTACAAAGGACTACATAGACAGGGAAGTCAACGCCAGCCTGTCGGGAGGCGAGATAAAGAGAATTGAAATTGCAACGGTTCTCTGCAGGAAGGACAGCAGGCTGCTCATCTTTGATGAGCCGGAAGCCGGAATAGATCTTTGGAGCTTTGCGGGACTCATTGAAGCCTTTGAGGAACTGAAGAAGGAGAAGGACAAGGCCCTTCTCGTTATTTCCCATCAGGAGAGGCTTCTTGAAATAGCTGACGAAATCGTCGTCATTGCCGACGGAAAGGTTAGAATTTCAGGCCCTGCGAAAGAGATACTTCCGGAGCTCATGCACGACGAGAAGTCGGGCGGTTGCCCTATCGGGAAGTTTGAAAAGGAGGCGAGAAGTAATGGCTGAGATGAACAAGGTCACCGAGGAACTTTTGAGAGCCGTTACGGACTGGGTCAGCGGAGATTTTGACGGAGCGGCGTATAACATCAGAGAGGATGGTGGCTGCGCAGGAAGACATTCCACGGAGCACATAAAAATCGAGCCTAAGGAAGGCGGCACTGGAATAGACATCTACATTGCGCCGGGAACGAAGAGCGAAAAGGTCTACATTCCGGCCTGCGTGACGAGAAGCAACGTTAAGGACGTGGTGTATAACGACTTTCACGTTGGCGAGGACGCGGACGTGAGAATTATCGCAGGATGCGGCGTTCACACAGACGGCGAAGGGGAGGCTCTTCATCACGGAATACACAGGTTTTTCCTTGAAAAAGGCGCTCACGTTATATACGAGGAAAAGCACATTGGAACGGGAGACAATGCCGGCAAAAAGCGCATCGACCCTGTCACCCACGTGGAACTTGCCGAAGATTCATGTCTTGAGATGAACACCGTTCAGATAAGCGGAGTTGACAGCAGCATCAGAAAGACCAGCGGAAAGCTGGCGGACAGGGCGAGACTCGTAATCCACGAAAGCATAATGACGGACGGAGAGGAATACGCCGAGACGGATTTCGACGTTGAGATGAATGGCGAAGACAGCGCCGTAGACCTTATCTCAAGATCCGTTGCGAGGGATAATTCCTATCAGACTTACCACTCCCGCATTGCGGGAAACAACCGCTGCACCGGACACTCCGAGTGCGACGCCATACTGGTTGGAAAGGGCAGAGTCAATGCGGCTCCCGAGCTTTACGCGGGACACCTTGACGCCTCCCTCATTCACGAGGCGGCTATCGGAAAGGTGGCAGGCGAGCAGATAATGAAACTGAGAACTCTGGGACTTACTGAGGAAGAGGCTGAGAAGAAGATAATAGAGGGTTTCTTGAGAGGTTAGCGCGATTCATTTAAAAAGAGAGTAGGAGAAAATAATGGAGAGAAGAACCGGTACAATATCCAGAGGTATAAGATGTCCCATTTTCAGAGAAGGGGACAACGTTGCAGATATAGTCGTAAAGAGCGTCCTTGAGGCCGCAGAGTGCGACGGCTTTGAAATAAGAGACAGAGACGTCATATGTGTGACCGAATCTGTAGTCGCAAGGGCTCAGGGAAACTACGCCCCTGTTTCCGCCATATCAAAGGACGTAAAGAAAAAGCTGGGCGGAAAGACCATAGGCGTCATATTCCCTATACTTTCCAGAAACAGATTCGCAATCTGCCTTAAGGGAATCGCCGGAGGAGCGGAGAAGGTGGTTCTCATGCTCAGCTATCCTTCCGACGAGGTGGGAAATGCGCTCGTGTCTTTAGACCAGCTCGATGAAAAGGAGATAAACCCTTATTCCGACGTTCTCACCCTGGAAAAGTACAGAGAGCTCTTCGGCGAGAACCTTCACCCGTTCACCGGCATCGACTACGTGGCGTACTACAAGTCCCTCGTAGAGGAGGCAGGCGCGGAGTGTGAGATAATCTTTGCCAACAATCCGAGGGAGATTCTGAAATACGCAGACAGCGTTCTGACCTGCGACATTCACACCAGAGCGCGCACCAAGAGAATACTTAAGGCAGCAGGCGCAAAGGCGGTATGCGGTCTTGACGACATAATGAACGAATCCGTAGACGGAAGCGGATACAACAGCAGATACGGACTCTTAGGCTCCAACAAGGCCACGGAGGACACCATAAAGCTCTTCCCTGAAAACGGCGACCCTGTGGTTCACGAAATTCAGGAGAAGATACTGAAGGCGACGGGAAAGCACGTCGAGGTAATGATTTACGGCGACGGAGCGTTCAAGGATCCTGTGGGAAAGATTTGGGAGCTTGCAGACCCTGTAGTGGGAGTTGCCGCAACGGAAGGCCTTAACGGAACGCCTAACGAGCTGAAGCTTAAGTATCTTGCGGACAACGACTTTAAGGACCTTTCCGGAGAGGCTTTAAGAGACGCCATTTCCGAGAAGATAAAGTCAAAGAAATCCGACCTTACGGGAGACATGTCTTCTCAGGGAACCACTCCGAGAAGACTTACTGACCTTATCGGTTCCCTCTGCGACCTTACAAGCGGCTCCGGAGACAAGGGAACGCCGGTGGTACTGGTTCAGGGATATTTCGATAACTATATTTCTTAATGAATTCAGGGGACAAAGAGTGCAGGTCTTGAGCCCTTTGTCCCTCATAAAAACAGAATACGGGAGCAAAATGAATTACGAAGAAGCAAGAGTATATCTGGACGAAATCGCCGGATACGGAAGTGTACTTGGTCTCAGTAATATGAGGGAACTGGCTGAAAGACTGGGAAATCCCCAAAATCAGCTGAAATTCGTCCACATTGCCGGAACCAACGGCAAGGGCTCCGTACTGGCATACGTTTCGTCGGTGCTTATGGAAGCCGGTTACAGGGTGGGAAGATACATTTCACCCGTGGTTTCCTCCTACGAGGAGAAAATACAGGTAGACGGAATCCCCATAGATAAAGCCGACCTGGCAGAGCTTGTGACTCAGATTGCCCGGGCGGCCGATGCTCAGAAAAGAGAAAAAGCAGGGACGCCTACGGTTTTTGAAGTGGAAACGGTCCTTGCCTTTTTATATTTCAAAAAGAAAAACTGCGACGTCGTGGTGCTTGAGACGGGCCTGGGAGGAAGTGACGATGCTACCAACATAATAGAAAATGCCGAAGTGTGCGTCATCACTCCGGTGAGCATGGATCACGGATCGGTTCTGGGGAATACCCTGACAGAGATTGCGGAGAAGAAGGCCGGAATTATAAAACCCGGCGCAGGGGTCGTAACGGCGCCTCAGGACGAGGCGGTCATGAACGTCATAAGAGAAAAATGTCTCCGGGAGGGCTGTCATCTGACTGCCGTGGATACGGATTCCATAGAGAGGATTAACGCGTGCCTTGACGGTCAGAGGTTCAGGTACAGGGGAGAGGAGTTTGAAATATCCCTCGCCGGGACCTATCAGATGGAAAACGCCTGCACGGCTCTGGAAGTATTGATGGCTTTGAGAGAACGGGGATATAAAATAAGCAATGAAGCGATTCACAGAGGATTTGTAAACACTAAATGGCCATACAGGTTTACAGCTATAAACCAAAAACCTGCGGTGATTCTGGACGGCGCTCACAATCCTGCAGGCGCGAAGGCTTTGGCGGAATCCGTAAAACAGTGCCTTGCAGGGAAGAAAGTCAGGTACGTTTTCGGGGTGTTTGCCGACAAAGACTATGAGAAGATAATAGAGCTGACCGCGCCTTTTGCTGAGGAGATTGTGTGCGTCGAGACTCCGGGAAATCCGAGGGCTCTTCCTGCAAAAAAGCTTGCTGATGCGGTGAGAAAGGTAAACCCCCGGGCAAAGGCGGCAGACTCGATAGGCGCTGCCGTACGCCGGGTCATGGAAGCGTCGGAAGATGATGACGCGGTTGTTATCTTCGGCTCCCTATCATTTTTAGGGGAGGCCGAAAGAGAGGTTAAAAGCTATGGACGACAATAAGATTAAAGAAGGCGTGCGCCTCATTCTTGAGGGCGTAGGCGAGGACATAACGAGAGAGGGGCTCATTGAGACTCCGGACAGGATAGCCAGAATGTATCACGAGCTTGCCGCAGGATACGAGGACGATCCGGCAGTTCATCTTTCAAAGAGGTTCCACGCCGGGAGCAGCGACATGGTGGTGGAGAAGGACATAACATTCTACTCATTCTGCGAGCATCACATGCTCCCCTTCTTCGGGAAGGCCGCCGTGGCATACGTCCCCGACGGCGAAGTGGTGGGACTTTCAAAGATTGCGAGAACGGTGGAGGTCTACGCAAGACGCTTTCAGCTGCAGGAAAGGCTCACGAGCCAGATTGCAGACGCCTTCATGAAGGAGCTGAAGCCTAAGGGCGTGATGGTTCTCATCGAGGCCGAGCACATGTGCATGAGCATGAGAGGAATAAAAAAGCCGGGCGCAAAGACCGTAACTTCGGTCACCCGGGGCGTCTTTGAAGAGGACGAGAAGCTTCAGAATGATTTTTACCGTATGCTGGGAAGATAGGACATCATGGAGAGAGTAAACAGAATTATAAAGGATCCGCTGTGGAAGGAAAAGATAGCGGAAATCAGAAAATTTGAGGCAAAGAGAAGGTTTTGCGGTCACGGCATTCCTCATCTCGTCGCCGTCGCAAGGATTGCATATATCGAAAGCATGGAGCAGAGGGCGGACGTTGACCCGGAGATTCTGTACGCTGCGGCCCTGCTGCACGATATAGGCCGGGGCGAGGAGTACAGAAACGGCACGCCTCACGAGATCGCAGGCCAGGAGATAGCCCGTGAGATTGCGGAAAGAGCAGGCTTCACAAACCTTGAAACCGACGCCATAGTGTTCGCCATCGGAAAGCACAGGGACGAGTCCGTCCGGGACGAGGAGAGCATTGCAGGTCTTCTCTACCGGGCCGATAAAAAATCCAGGATATGCTGCCTTTGTCCCGTGGAAAAGGAGTGCGGCTGGAGCGACGAAAAGAAGAATATGAGTCTTACGGTATAGGGGGATTGGAATGAATTACATCAAAATCGGAAACAGGCGGTTTGCCCTTGACGGAAGCTGCCGCATCATGGGAATTTTAAACGTTACGCCGGATTCCTTCTCCGACGGGGGACGCTTTAACAGCGTGGAGACGGCTACTTTACGAGCCCGTGAAATGGTCACCGAAGGAGCCGATATAATCGATGTGGGGGGAGAGTCCACAAGGCCGGGCCACACGCGGATTTCCGACGAGGAGGAAATAGCAAGAGTGGTTCCTGTAATAGAGAGAATAAAGGCGGAACTTGACGTTCCGGTTTCCGTGGACACGTACAAGAGCGCCGTTGCGGGTGCTGCCGTAAAGGCCGGGGCCGATCTCATAAACGACATATGGGGATTCAGGTACGACGAAGGGCTGGCCCGCCTTACGGCCGAAGCGGGACTTCCATGCGTTCTCATGGATAACAGAACGGAGCCGGTTACGGGCGACATAATGGAGGCCATGAAGGCGACCCTTGTGGAGAGCATTGAAATCGCGCGGCGCGCCGGAGTGGCCGACGAAAACATTATTCTGGACCCGGGTATCGGCTTCGGAAAGACTTACGAGCAGAACCTTACGGCCATAAACAGACTCGACGAGCTCTGCGGCCTGGGATTTCCTGTGCTGCTTGCGGCGTCGAGGAAATCGGTTATAGGAAACACCTTGAATCTTCCGGCGGGAGAGAGAGTTGAAGGAACCGTTGCAACGTCGGTAATCGGAGTTATGAAGGGCGCAGCCTTTGTCAGAGTCCACGACGTGAAAGAAAACCTGCGCGCCGTGAAGATGACGGAGGCGATTTTAAAAGAGAGGTCTGTATGAAAGGATACGATACGATAAAAATAGAAAACCTCCAGGTGTTCGCGAACCACGGAGTGTTTCCCGAGGAGACGGCGCTGGGTCAGAAGTTCGTCCTGAGCCTCAAGCTTTACACGGATACACGCAGAGCCGGAAAGTCCGACGAGCTTGCGGCTTCTATCGACTACGGCGACGTGTGCCTTCAGGCTACAAAATTCATGCAGGAGCATACGTATAGGCTTATAGAGGCCGCTGCAGAAAACCTGGCGGAAATGCTGCTGACAAAATATGAGCTTCTCGCCGGCGTTACCGTTGAGCTGAAAAAGCCGTGGGCGCCCATCGGACTTCCCGTTGATTATGCGGCAGTTGAAATCACCAGGTTCTGGCACCGCGCGTACATGGCCGTCGGCTCCAACATGGGCGACAAAAAAGCCTATCTCGACGGAGCGGTGAAATTATTCAAGGAAAGTCCGCTCTGCAGAAATCTCAGATGTTCGTCCTACATGGCGACGGAGCCCTACGGAGTGACGGATCAGGACGAGTTTTTAAACGCCTGTTTTACGGTGGAGACTCTCATGAGTCCGGAAGAGCTACTGGATTTTGCCCATGAGGCCGAAAACGCCGCAGGCCGGGTGCGCACAAGGCACTGGGGGCCGCGGACTCTTGACGTTGATATAATCTTTTACGACGACGAGGTGATCTCCGGGGACAATCTCACCGTGCCGCACCCCGACATGCAGAACCGGGACTTCGTCCTCGGGCCCCTTTCGGAAATCGCGCCGGGCAAAGTCCACCCCGTGCTGGGAAAGACAGTGAAGCAGCTGCTGGCGGAGCTTTCGGAGTGAGGAGATACGGGAAAGTTAACCTACTTTTATATAATAATTGACAAATGTAGGTTAAAAATATAAAATGTAAGCATCAGGTAGCACGGAGGGGATTTGAATGAGTATTCTGCTTGATGTGTTGAATGAGGAGTATGAACGCTCCTGCAGGATAATAGACAGCCTTAAGGCTGAAATCGATAGCCTCCCAAGAGGTTATATTTCACGGAAAAAAATAAACGGAAAAGAGTACTGTTATATCCAATACCGCGAAGGCGGGAAGGTAAAATCAAGATATATCAGGCCTGAACAGGTAGACGAAGTTAAGAAGCAGATTGCAAGGAGAAAATCGCTGGAAAAACAACTGAGAGAAAGAAAGCTGGACAGGGACAGGTTAAAAAAGGTTTTGGGGTAAAATATGAGTGAACAAATACGTCAGCTTCTGAAGCTGCTTAAAGTACTGGACGACAATGATTTCAGCCGTCATCTTGTTTTGATAGGATCGTGGGCGGAATATATGTACATGGTGACCGGTCTGATTCCCGGCTATGAAGCAAACATCAGGACACTGGATGTGGATTTTCTCGTGAGAAATTTAAGAAAGCCGAATCCTCCCAAGAGTTTGATTGCAGCAGTGAAGGAAACCGGATTTATGGTCCAGGAGGACTGCGTTTCCGGTGTTACAAGATTCTATAGCGTTGACGGCTTCGAAATTGAATTTCTGATAGCGCAGAAAGGAAATGGAGAAAAGGGCGCCATGAAGACGAATCTCGGTGTTACTGCACAGGCGTTAAGGCATATGGCTATTATCGGATTCGACATCAAAGAATGCGATTATTTAGGAATTAAATTCAATGTCCCGTCTCCGGAAGCGTTTGTGCTTCATAAAATAGTAATAAACGGCGAACGTGAAAGAAAAGCCGAAAAGGACAGAATAGTAATCGATAGCATACATCCTTATTTGGATATGGAGCATTTTAACGAACTAATGGATAGACTGACGAAAAACGAAAAAAGGCTTGTGGAAAAATATATTGAAGCACATTGGAAGTAGCTCTGAAAAACTTTCCTTGCATTTCCGCCTGCGAGGAGTATAATGTTAACGGAACTTAAAACTGGGGAGCCGGTGTAATCCGGCTGAGAGTAAGCGTGACCGCTTTGACCCGTGACCTGATTTGGGTAATGCCAACGTAGGGAAATAGAAACAGTTGTTTAATTGCGGATATGCCCGAACCGGCGTGTCCGTTTTCTGTTTTAACGGGCCATCGGGTCTCAGAAATTGCGTGATTTTCGTGGGAAACTGACTGCACCGCCATGCCCGCGTCACCACTGTTCGACCTGAACGAGGAAAATGGCGATTTACATCGAACTGACGTAAAAGACCACATCGAATTAACGAAAAACCAACGCGAAACCCGCGAAAAACCAATGCGCAGCCCGCTACTCGCCCCGTTCACTTGATTTTAGGAGGTTTAACATGCTGGGAAAATGTCTTGAAAATGTGAGGAAGTCGGTTCCTCTGGTGCACAACATCACCAACTACGTAACCGTAAACGACGTGGCAAACGCCATTTTGGCCTGCGGCGGAAGCCCGATTATGTCCGACGAGCCGGAGGACGTTGCGGATATCACGTCTATCTGCGGAGGACTTAACATCAACATCGGAACCCTGAATCAGAGAAGCATCGAGGGAATGTTCGTTGCCGGAAAGAAGGCGAAGGAGCTCGGTCATCCGGTGCTTCTCGATCCGGTGGGAGCGGGAGCCAGCGCGCTCAGAACGAACACTGCGAACCGCATAGTGACCGAAATCGGACCTTCGGTCATAAGAGGAAACATATCGGAGATAAAGACTCTGGCTGCCGGAACCGGAACGACAAAAGGTGTAGACGCAGATGCGGCGGACGCCGTAACGGAGGAGACCCTGGACGGCGCAGTTGATTTTGTGAAGAGGTTCGCAAAGGACACGAAAAGCATAGTCGCCGTAACGGGAGCCATCGACCTTGTGACCGACGGCGAGAAGTGTTACGTCATAAGAAACGGCAGACCGGAGATGGGAAAGATCACCGGAACGGGCTGTCAGCTTTCGGGAATCATGACCGCATACATAGTCGCAAACCCTGACAACATGCTGGAAGCGGCTGCCGCTGCCGTATGCGTAATGGGACTTGCGGGAGAAATCGGATATTCCCGCATGCAGGAAGGCGAAGGGAATTCAAGCTACAGAAACAGAATCATCGACGCCGTGTATAACATGACTGCAAAAGAGCTGGAAGAAGGCGCAAAGTATGAGATTAAATAAGGAAGACCTGCTTCTATATGCCGTAACCGACAGAAGATGGCTGAAGGATGGAGAGACCCTGGTGACGAGAACGGAAGAAGCCATAGACGGGGGAGTTACATTTGTGCAGCTCAGGGAAAAGGATCTGGACGAGGAAAACTTCGAAAGAGAAGGAAGAGAGCTGAAGGAGCTGTGCAGGAAAAGGGGCGTGCCTTTTGTCATAAACGACAACGTGGAGCTTGCCGCAAAGCTCGATGCGGACGGAGTTCACGTAGGTCAGAGCGACATGGAGGCTCTTGACGTGAGAAGGATTATCGGCGGGGACAAAATCCTCGGCGTTTCAGCGCAGACCGTGGAGCAGGCCGTTACGGCGGAAAAGCACGGAGCCGACTATCTGGGCGTAGGGGCCGTATTTCCCACCGGCTCAAAGGACGACGCCGCGGAGGTTTCATACGATACTCTGAAAGCCATCTGCCATGCGGTGAAGATTCCTGTCATCGCCATCGGAGGCATAACGGAAGATAACGTAGCGGAGCTTTCGAAAAGCGGCATATGCGGAATCGCAGTAATAAGCGCCCTCTACGCTAAAGAAGACATAAAATCCGCGGCACAGAGACTGCGGAAAAATACTGAGGCAGCCGTAAGGTAAAAGCTGCGGCGACGAATCGGGGGCACCACTTTTCGCCGCCTTACAAAATTAGTGCAAACCTCTTAAACCCATAAATGAAAGGACAAATCATGAAGAAAAGAATTGCATTAACAATCGCCGGAAGCGACTCCGGCGGAGGCGCCGGTATCCAGGCAGACATTAAGACCATGACTGTAAACGGAGTTTTTGCCGCCAGCGCGGTAACGGCTCTCACTGCCCAGAACACCACCGGCGTAACAGGTATCATGGACTCCACACCGGAGTTTCTCGCAGCGCAGATAGACGCTGTGTTCACGGATTTGAGACCGGACGCCGTTAAGATAGGCATGGTTTCGTCTGCGGCTCTCATTGAAACCATAGCGGACAGGCTGACGGAATACGGGGCTGACCACGTAGTGGTGGATCCCGTAATGGTTGCGACCAGCGGGGCAAGGCTGATTTCCGAGGAGGCCGTGGGGACCCTTAAGGAGAGGCTGCTGCCTTTGGCGGAAGTCATAACTCCCAATATCCCCGAGGCCGAAGTGCTTTCGGACATGGAAATTCATACTCCGGACGACATGACAAAGGCTGCGGAGCTCATCGGAGAAAAATACGGCTGCGCCGTCCTTGTAAAGGGAGGTCACGACCTTAACGACGCCAACGACCTTCTGTATAAGAACGGAAAGGCGGTATGGTTTAACGGCAGGAGGATTGACAATCCCAACACCCACGGAACCGGCTGCACCCTCTCAAGCGCCATAGCCGCAAACCTGGCAAAGGGCTTTGACCTGGAGGAGTCGGTGAGACGAGCCAAGGAATACATATCGGGGGCTCTTGCGGCAATGCTCGACCTGGGAGCGGGAAGAGGACCTATGGACCACGCTTTTGACGTGAAGGGAAAGTTTACGGAAGGAGCGTGCAGATAGTGGAAAGCAGAAAAACCACCGTCCTTGAAAACGGTATGATATGGTTCGGCGCGGGAGTTTCCATAGCGGAGATTCTCACGGGAACCTACTTTGCGTCCCTTGGATTTCAGAAGGGAATCATCGCAATCGTCACGGGCCACATAATCGGCTGCATAATGATGTTCCTTGCTGGCCTTATCGGAGCGCGGACGGAAAAGAGCGCCATGGAGACCGTAAAGCTCAGCTTCGGAAACCAGGGCGGCAAGCTTTTTGCCATTCTCAACGTCCTTCAGCTGGTGGGCTGGACGGGAATAATGATATACGACGGAGGCCTTTCAGCAGACGGAATGCTGGGAATACGCGCCAAAATCTGGTGCGTGGTTATAGGCCTTTTGGTCATGGCGTGGATAGCCTTCGGCGTTACCAGACTTGACAAGCTGAACTTTGCAGCCATGGCTCTCCTGTTCATTCTGACCGTGGTTCTGTGCGTGGTCATATTCGGACACTCATCTCAGTCGGGAGTTATGGTGGACGATTCCATGAGCTTCGGCGCGGCGGTAGAGCTTGCCGTTGCCATGCCTCTTTCATGGCTTCCCGTTATAAGCGACTACACCAGAGAGGCGGAAAAGCCTGTGAGAGCAACGGCTGTAAGCGTTGTCACATACGGCCTCGTAAGCTGCTGGATGTACGTTATCGGAATGGGCGCCGCAATCCTGACCGGGGAAAGCGATATCGCATCTATAATGGTAAAGGCGGGTCTGGGCGCTGCAGGCCTTCTCATAATCGTGTTCTCTACGGTTACGACCACCTTCCTTGACGCATTTTCCGCAGGTGTATCTGCGGAGTCCGTATTCGGCGGGCTGAAGGGAAAGTACATGGGAATAGCCGCCGCAGTTATAGGAACGGTGGCCGCAGTCATTTTCCCTATGGACGACATAACGGACTTTTTGTACCTCATAGGTTCGGTGTTTGCGCCTATGATTGCCGTTCAGATTACGGACCAGTTCATTTTAGGCGGACGCCGGACAAAGAGTGATTTCGACTGGCCGGCGCTCATCGTGTGGGTTATAGGATTTGCCACCTACAGATACCTTATGGGCGTGGACCTTCCTCTTGGAAATACCCTGCCTGACATGGTGATAACGGTGATCATCTGCCTGATCGTGAGAAAAATTGTTCCCGAAAAGAAGTAAGGACTCTTGACCGGAACAAAGATTGCGCATACAATAGTTGCATAGACAACTATTGGAAAGGCGGCGCACACTTTGTTAAGAAGAATCTTTTCTTATTCGGGAAAATATAAGAAGTATTTCGTATTAGCGGCTCTGTGCATAACGGCAGAGTCGCTTTTTGAGCTTTTAATTCCCCTGATTATGGCGGACATAGTCGATATAGGAGTTGCAAACGGGGATAAAGCCTACATCTTCAGCAGGGGTGGCTTTATGATTCTATGCGCCCTGCTGGCCCTTCTGCTGGGAATAGGAAGCGCCAGGTTTGCAGCCATTGCGGGACAGGGCCTGGGTGCGAACCTGAGAGAGGCCGAATACGCCAAACTTCAGGAGTTTTCCTTTGCCAACGTGGACCACTTTCAGATTTCGTCCCTTGTTACGAGAATGACCGGGGACGTCACCAACATACAGAACAGCATTTCGAGCGGAATGCGGCCTGCCTGCCGCGGACCTGTAATGCTGGTAGCCGCAACGGGAGTGGCCTTTTCCATCAACGGAAAGCTGGCGGTTGTTTTTCTCATCGCCCTGCCCGTGCTGGCTTTGTGCCTGGGAACCATAATCGTAAAGGTAAGACCTCTCTATGGAAAGATGCAGGAGGCCGTGGACCTTGTAAACAGAATAATTCAGGAGAATCTGACGGCGGTAAGAGTGGTGAAGGCGTACGTCAGAGGAAAGTACGAGATTGGCAAATTCGGCGAAGTGAACACAAACCTCCAGACCCAGTCTGAGCGGGCGTTCCGCCTTGCCACCACCAATATGGCCTGCATGCAGTTCGTCATGTACGCCACCATAATAAGCATTCTCTGGTTCGGCGGCGGCATGATAAGAGTGGGAAATATGCAGGTGGGAGAGCTTACCGGATTTTTAAGCTACGTGCTGCAGATTTTGAACTCCCTTATGATGATCTCAAACATTTTCCTCATGCTCACAAGGTCGCTGGCTTCGGCAAAGCGTATCGCCGAGGTTTTAGACGAGGAGATAGACATAACCGAGGAAAAGGCCGAGGATATCGAGGTGGAGAGAGGTGAGATAGAGTTCTCCCACGTGTTCTTCAAGTACAAAAAAGATGCGAAGGAGTACGTCCTTTCCGACATAAACCTGCACATATATCCGGGCCAGACGGTGGGCATAGTAGGCCAGACGGGTTCCGCAAAGACGACTCTTGTTCAGCTTATTCCGAGACTATACGACGCCACGGAGGGCGAGGTGCTCATAGACGGCCGGCCCGTTAACAGGTATCCGCTGAAAAATCTGAGGGATTCCATATCCATGGTGCTTCAGAACAATACCCTGTTTTCGGGCAGCTTGAGGGACAACCTTCTCTGGGGCGATAAAAACGCATCTCAGGAAGAAATTGAAGAGGCCTGCCGCATTGCGGGAGCGGACGAGTTCATAGACAGGCTGCCTGAAGGCTTTGATACTGAAATGGGTCAGGGCGGCGTAAACGTGTCGGGAGGACAGAAGCAGAGAATCTGTATCGCCAGAGCCGTTTTGAAGAAGCCGAAGGTGCTGATTTTAGACGATTCCACCAGCGCGGTGGACACGGCGACGGAAGCAGGGATAAGGGAGCAGCTTGCGGAAAAGCTCCCCGGCATGACGAAGATAATAATCGCCCAGAGAATTTCGTCTGTAAGGCATGCGGACAGAATCATAGTGCTGGAGGACGGAAAAATAATGGGAAGCGGCACCCACGAGGAGCTGCTTTCCGGAAACGAAATCTACCGCGAAATATACGAATCCCAAAAGGAAGGAGCTGAACTGTAATGGCAAAGTATACCGGCTATAAGAGGGCAAAGGACACGGGCAAGGCCATGAAAAAGCTTCTCGGCTATATGGGGCTTCACAAGTGGCTTCTTCTCGTAGTAGCGATTCTCGTAATCATAAGCACGGGAGCAAACGTGACGGGTACGTATCTTTTAAAACCCGTAATCAACGACTATATTCTTCCGGGAGACGTGAAGGGGCTTATATTCGCCCTCTGCGCCGTGGGAATTATGTATTTTGCCGGAGCTCTTTCCACCTTCGGCTACAACAGACTCATGGTAAAGACATCTCAGAAGGTGGTGGGAGACATAAGGCGGGACCTCTTTTCTCATGCCCAGACTCTCCCGCTCAAATACTTTGATTCACACACTCACGGAGACCTGATGAGCAGATTCACAAACGACGTTGACACCATTCAGGAGGCTTTAAACAGCAGCTTTACCATGGTGATTCAGAGCTCTCTCACCCTTGCGGGCACGGTTGTAATGCTGTTCGTTCTAAATGTGAAGATGGCCTTCATCGTTCTTGCCTTTCTTATAGTGATGTTCTGGTTCATAAAGTGGAACGGCAAGAGGAGCAAGGCGTATTTTGACAGGCAGCAGGAGGCCCTCGGAGCAGTAAACGGCTTTACGGAGGAGATGGTGGCCGGACAGAAGGTGGAGAAGATTTTCAACCACGAGGAAGAGGATATGAAGGTGTTCAGGGAAAAGAACGAGGCTCTCCGCGTGGCCGCGACAAAGGCTTTAGCTTATTCGTCCATGATGATTCCAAGCATCGTAACTCTTTCCTACGGCTGCTATGCCGTCTCAACATGCGTGGGAGGAATGTTCGTCATTGCCGGGCTTTTAGACCTGGGAACTCTTGCGGCGTACCTTGTCTATGTTCGCCAGAGCGCGATGCCTTTGAATCAGTTTACCCAGCAGGTCAACTTCATGCTTTCGGCTCTTGCGGGAGCGGAGCGCATCTTTGAGATGATGGAGGAGGAGCCTGAGCCGGACGATGGAGAGGTCCGCCTCGTTCGGACGACAAAAGACGCAGACGGCGCGCTTTGCGAGATTCCCGAAGGCGAGGAACCGGACGAGAAGTCGGACTACGCCTGGAAAAGTCCGGACGGAAGGCTTACGCCTCTTAGAGGCGACGTCCGCTTTGAGAACGTGGTGTTCGGATACACACCGGGCAAAAACGTCCTGTCCGGCATAAGTCTTTACGCAAAGCCGGGGCAGAAAATCGCCTTTGTCGGTTCCACCGGCGCAGGCAAGACGACCATAATAAACCTGATAAACAGATTTTACGAAATTCAGGGCGGCCGCATTCTGTACGACGGAATAGACGTAAGGGACATAAGGCAAGACGACCTGAGACGCTCCATGGCCATGGTAATTCAGGACACCCATCTCTTCACCGGAACCATAGCCGACAACATAAGATACGGCAAGCTGGGGGCCACCGACGAAGAGGTCAGGGAGGCCGCGGTTCTGGCAAACGCCGACTCCTTCATCAGGAGACTGCCCGACGGGTACGACACCATGGTGGAAAGCGATGGGGCCAACCTTTCCCAGGGACAAAGACAGCTCCTCGCCATAGCAAGAGCCGCCGTATCAAAGCCGCCCGTTCTGATTCTGGACGAAGCCACATCGTCCATAGACACGAGAACCGAGAGAATCATAGAAAAGGGCATGGACGCCATAATGGAGGGCAGAACGGTATTTGTCATAGCCCACAGGCTGTCGACGGTACGAAACTCCAAGGCCATAATGGTTCTGGAAAAAGGCCGCATCATAGAAAGAGGCGATCACGATGAGCTTCTGGCGCAAAAGGGCAGGTACTATCAGCTGTATACGGGAATGACCGAGCTGGATTAGAAAGGAAGAAGCGGCAGCCGGAAGCAGAGACCGGAAATATGCGGGAAATGTGAGGGATAGAATATGAAATCACAGGCAGGATTTGAAAAACAGAAGATAAGGAGAGCGTTTTTAGAAATAGAGCAGCTCAAGAGAGCGCGGATTCAGGAGATTCTCCTGAGCCTTGGACTGACGCCGGGGCACGGCCAGGCGAGAACCCTTATGACCCTCTTAAGGCTTGAAAGCGCATCGCAGAAGGAGCTTGCCGTGGAGTGCCTTTTAGACGTCACCACAATGTCGAGAACACTGGACCGGCTTCAGAACATGGGTCTTGTAGAAAGACGGAGAGATCCCATGTCGCGGCGTACCTTCAGGGTAAGCCTGACCGAGGAGGGTAAAAAGCTTGCGGAAAAAGTGACTGAGGAGTTTTCCAAAATCGACGAGGCCATATGCAGTGACTTTTCCGACGAAGAGCTCGAAGGGCTGCTTTCTCAGCTGGAGAAGGTAAGGGAGAATCTAAGGTGATTGGAGACGCGCTGAAATATTAGGTGCATACGATTTACGTACGGCTTCGACAAAGACGTCTGTTTTCGATGGCTTTGCCGAAGCTTTTTCGGCTTTAAAAGCTGTATCTGCAGGCTTTGTCGAAATTTCATCGATCAAAACCTGCCCGGCTCGCTTACGTTTTCGGCAGATTTTGATTTCGCTTCAAAAAAGTCGAAAAAGCCTTCGGCAACTTAGCGGAAAACACGCTGCATTGTCGAAGACTTCCTAAAATCCAAATCCTAAAACCCTAAAACCGCACATACGAAAAAACCCTGAAACCGTTTAAGTTTCAGGGAATGTAATCTTGGTTGCGGAGGGAGGACTTGAACCTCCGGCCTCCGGGTTATGAGCCCGACGAGCTACCAACTGCTCTACCCCGCGTCGATGAAGTAGCTTAACTACTCCGTATATTATAGCACACTCGGAACACTTTGTTAACCCCTTTGTCGACAAAACCCGTCCGGGCGCACTGATTATGGTGCCGGAAACCGGGGTCGAACCGGTACGATCGGTAAGGATCGCGGGATTTTAAGTCCCGTGCGTCTGCCAATTCCGCCATTCCGGCATAAAAAATTGGCTCCGAGAGTGGGGCTCGAACCCACAGCCTACCGGTTAACAGCCGGTTGCTCCACCATTGAGCTATCTCGGAATACCTATATTGCCGCGTCAGCGACAACAATTATTATAGGGTATAGCCGCGGCTTTGTCAACAGCTATTTTGACATTTTTGCGGCGCTTTTTTATGGCTGAAGTGAAAAGTTAAATTCCACTTCGAATAGGCGAAAGTGGAATTTAGTCTTTCACTCATTTCCACTTCCACAAATGTAGTATTTAGTCTTACACTTTTCATGTCAGACAGTCGCCGGAAAGGATTTTTCTACTATGAAAACGCAGCATTCTTTCTCCCATTTAACTCTGGATGAACGGCGTATCATTCTCACTGGAATTTCTCACGGTTCCACAAAAACTGCCATTGCCAAAACCTTAGGCAAGGATAAGTCCACCATCGGTAAGGAAATTAAACTGCATAGAACCCTTACCCATAAGTGCAATTTGCCTCTGGAATGTAACAATTACAGAAAATGTGTTTACGA